>JBDTQJ010000234.1:0-2547 GCA_039932235.1 Chloroflexota bacterium | reverse complement strand
TGACCCAGTTCAACGTCTACCTGATGAACGGCGACGAGGAAGCGCAGCTGGACCGATACGGCGCGGAACTGACCCGCTGAGCGCGACTCAGTCGAGCGGCAGCGGGAAGCGCACCAGCTTCGCCTCGTCCTGGACGGTGACCCACATCTCCCCGTCGACGGCCTGCATGCCCCAATAGAGCCCCCAGGGCAGGGGGATCACATCGCCCACCGACCCCGTGGCGGGGTCGATGCGCACCAGACCGCCGGCGACGCTTGCCCAGACGTAGCCCTCCGCGTAGGTCAGGGTGCCCCACCGTGTCGTGGTTTCGCCTCCGCCGAGGCCGATGATGGCGAGAACCGCCCCGGTGGCCTCATCCATCTGCACCACCTCATCGCCGCTTCGCAGGATGGCCCACAGAAACCCGCCGCCGGCCGCGAACGTCGCTGGCTCGTCCGGCAGGACCAGGGCCGCCACCGCCGGAGTCCTCGATGTGTCGACCCGGATGAGCCCTTCCAGGCTATTGGCCCAGACGGCGCCTTCAGTGACCGTGAGTGTGTCGTCCCACGGTTCGGAGGGCAGCGCAACTGTCTCAACCAGCACGCCACTGAGCAGGTCGACTCTCAGCAGCGACGTTTTCGTGGCGGTCCACGCCGTGTCGCCCGCGATTGCCAGGCCCCATCCTTCGATGCCCCCGATCGTGCGCAGAATCGCGCCCGTTGTGGGGTTGAGCTGGCGAAGGCGAGCCGAACTGCAGCAGATCGTGTCCCGGCCGCCCACCATGGCCCACAGCTCGTCGCCGCGGAAGGCTGCGCCGAACACGTTGGGGATGTGCGTGGTGACCGCGTTCGTGGCAGGGTCGATGCGCGACAGGCCATGGGCACCGATGACCGCGGACGTCTCCACCCACACCGACGCACTATTGGCATCGACCGTGGAGATGGGCCTCGAGATGGCATCCGAGACCTGGATCACCTGCCCGCCCGCGGGCAGCCGCATCTCGCCGCTCGGCGCCGCGGGGGCCGAAGGCCCGCCGACGCTTCCGGGTGCCGCTCGTTCGACCAGGACCCCGGTGCCCAAGGCCACCGTGGCGATCACGGCAGCGATGGCCGCGGTGGTCAGGCTCAGAATGAACGACGCCGGACTGCCCTGGTTGGTCACCGACACGCGAGCGATGACAGCCTCGGCGACACGATCGGCCGCCCGGCGAGGCACTTGGCGCTGTAGCCAGTCTCTCAGCTCCGCGTCGAAGACGTGGTCTGGTTGCCGATCGGCGCTCACGGATGGACCTTTCCTGCTGTTCGGCCGTCATCGGCCTCGATGGATGTGCGCAACGCCCGGCTGGCGTAGTGGAGCCGGGACCGCACGGTGCCGACCGGCACGTCAAGAATCTGGGCGACCTCGGTGAGCGCCAGCCCGACGTGGTGATGCAGCACCAGCACGACGCGATGGTCGGTCGAGAGGCGCCGGAATCCACGCTCGATTCGGTCCCGGTTCACTACGTCCCCCGTCTCGTCTCGCGCGACGGGATTCATGCGCTCGAGAAGCGCGAAGGCAGATCGAGATAGCCGCCGTCGCCTGATCTCGGCATAGCACGCATGCACGACCAGCCGGTACGTCCACGCGTCGAAGCGGGATGGATCGCGCAGGTCGGAGAGATTGCGCCAGGCGTTCAGGAGGGCCTGCTGGGTCGCGTCCTCCGCCAGCCCCTGGTCACCCAGGAGGCGGTCGGCCGCATCCGGGACCAGCGCGGCGAACGCCGCCTCATCGCCACCCTGCGCTCGCCGAACCAGGTCTGCGTGCACGTCCCACCCTTCCACGGCCGGATCGGCCTCGACCGAGTATGGACCCGACTGTCCACCAGCCGGGATCGAGCGACCGGCGGCCGGAGGGCTCGAACCTCCTGCCGCCGGGCTTGCTCGATCGCGCCAGATCATGGCCATCTCGTTGATCACCGATGCATGACCCGTCACCGGTTCCGCGGGATGACCTGCCGACGCTCAGCCTCCCAAGCCGCGCCACCGGCGCGTACGCGCTCGTTGGCGGTGGCGTGGATGGTTCCCTGCACTGCCTGCTGGGCACGCTCCAGCTCCCAGGTGCGTCCCTTCTCCAACAGCTGCTGGCTCGCGGACCACGGGGTGGCCTGCATGGAGAGATTCAGGACGGGTCCGCCTATCACGATTCCGGCGGCGAACGAGGATGCGATCGCGAGTGCGACCAGCAGCGGCGCGACGTTGAGCCGCGCCCGGCTGCGTTCGAGATACGTCATGGGTAGGTCCTCTGATGCTCGGTTTCAGGTTGACCACCGCGGTTTCAGCGCTTCTACCTGGCATGAGTCGAGGGGTGCCGGAAACGTTCACCGCTGGCCCTCGATCGCCTTCCGACCGTCGAGTCGACGGTGACCCGCGGATCGACTGGCCGAGCTGGCCGATGCGGGTGTGGCCCCTGTCCGACGGCTACCTGATGAACGGCGACGCGGAAGCGCAGTTGGACCGGTATGGGGCCGCGACGGCGCGCTGACCTGCGGTCAGCTCAGCTCCTCGGCCAGCGCCACGATGACGCCGGCTG
>JBDTQJ010000233.1:0-2576 GCA_039932235.1 Chloroflexota bacterium | reverse complement strand
GATTCCGGCGCGGGCGGCTGCGGAGGCGGCGTTCGTTCGATATATCGGTCGCCGGCGCGTGTGGGCCGCGCCCGAATGCACCGCGCGCGCTCACCTGTGTTCGATATATCGGCCAAACCGCGCCGGAACCCACGCTGGTGCGCGGATCGTTCGATATATCGAAGACCGAGCGCCGGACGGCGGGTCGCCCTTCAGCTGATCGGCACGCTCAGCTGCCCGTCAACCAGCGGCTCACCGACCACGGAGGCGAGCCGCTCTCCAAGCGCCCACCAGTCGAAGTCGGCGGTCACCTCGCTGGCGCGCACCTCGACGAGCCGGTCGACGGGAAGGTACTCGGGGAGGATCCGGTCCAGGATCGCCTCGATCTCGTCGCGGAACGCATCGTTGGTGCTGCGCACCCCGTCGGCCAGCAGCGCGACGTCGGGGAGCAGCCGTACCGACAGGTCGTAGGTCGTGGCCCAGCGCCGGATGAGCGGCTCCACGCCGAACGGGTCGGCGCCATCGGTCACCCGCAGGAAGTACGCGAAGTTGTCGACCACGGACCGATCGGTGACCAGCACCTCGGCCCGGTTGCGCAGCTCGAGCTCCTGCTGGATCTGCGCCATGAGGACCCACAGCTGGGCTTCCGGGGTGGCGCCCTCGTTGAGGCCGAGCGGGTTGAAACGCACCACCTCGCGCCCCACCTCCACCGAACGGCCGGCGCGGCCGATGGTCGACGCGAAGGCGTGCACCGCATTCGACTTGCGCACCGAGTGCGAACCGATGAACGCGATCTTGGCGGGACGGCTCCAGGGCATAGGCTGAGCCTACAGGCAGGCGCCGGTGTCGGCGGCCGCCGTGGCGCCGAGGAATGGCGTGAGGCGTGCCACAGCCTCCGCGGAGCCGATGGCGTAGCCGACCTGCGGGTCGATCCGTGACGCCCCGAAGATCACCCCACCCACGATCCCCGGCTCCACCACCAGCGGGCCACCCGAGTTGCCGCGCCGCACCTCCGCGCGAAGCTCGGCGATCTCGCGGCTGTGACGGCCGGTGCCGTAGATGTCGGGACCCACGATGTCGTGGACCGCGGTGACGCCTGCAGCCGTGACGGTGAGATCGCCGCCGCCGGGGTAGCCGAGCGCGACCGCGGTCGAGCCGCGCCCCGGCGTGGTGGTGGCAAGGCGCAGCGGTGCCGCGGCCGCACCGGGGACGTGGAGCAGCGCCAGGTCCGCGACCGGGTCGTAGACGACGACCGTCGCGTTCAACGTGTCGCCGCTCACCGTCGCCGTGACGCCGCGTGCGCCGGCCACAACATGCGCGTTGGTGACCGCGTGCTCCGGACCGATGAAGAAGCCACTCCCCACCGACAACGTGCTCCCGCAGCCGCTCGACGTGATGCGCGTCATGCTGGCGAGTGCCGACTGCGCGAGGGTGCGGGCCTCGGCATCGGGCGGCAGGTCGACCGGCGCGGCCGCGGGTGGCTCGAGGCCACCGAACAGCGGAGGCAGGTCGGTCGTGTCCAGCAGGGCGCCGAGCTGGCCGGCCACCGTCATCGGTGCCGGAAGGCGCTCGCTGACGATGCGCACCGCCGCCGAGTCGCGTGCCGCCGCGCCCAGGGTGGGCGCCATGCCCGCGGCCAGCATCCCGCCGACCAGCCACACCAGCAGGATCACGTGCGCCGCCCCCACCACCGCGCCGCCCAGTGCGTCAATGGGTCGCAGCGGGCTGCCGCGCAGTCCCAGGCTGAGCCGCGCGCCGACGGCGGCGCCGGTGGCCTCGCCCAGCACGACGAGCGCGCCCAGGCCGAGGAGGGTGACGAGCGCCCGGGTCGGCTGCTCGATCCCCGCCAGCTGCCCCCGCAGGACGGACGCAAGGACGAGGGCGATCGCAAATCCGCCGACTGCCCCGACGAGCCCGAGCACCGGCCCGAGGAAGCCGGCGCGGGCGCCGGCGACCACCCCGAGCACCAGCAGGAGCAGGACGACCGCGTCGAGGATGTTCATCGGCCGCCAAGCCTAGCCGCCGCGGGCTCCGGTGTACTGTATCGGCCTTCCATCAGACCCAACCGTGGCCTGCAGGGCCGTTCAGGAGAGTGGAGAAGGACATGGCGCGAATCGTCCGTGCGGCGCTGCTGCAGGCGGAGTGGACCGGCGACAAGGAATCGATGATCGAGAAGCACGAGACGTACGCACGCGAAGCTGCGAAGCAGGGCGCGAAGGTGATGTGCTTCCAAGAGCTCTTCTACGGACCCTACTTCTGCCAGGTCCAGGACCCGGAGTACTTCGGCTATACCGAGCACATTCCGGAAGGTCCGACGACCAAGCGCATGCAGGAGCTGGCGAAGGAAACCGGGATGGTTCTGATCGTACCGATGTACGAGGAGGACAGCCAGACGACCGGGATCTACTACAACACCGCGGCCGTCATCGACGCCGATGGCTCGTACCTCGGCAAGTACCGCAAGACGCATATCCCGCACGTCAAGGGCTTCTGGGAGAAGTATTACTTCCGCCCCGGGAACACCGGCTACCCGGTGTTCGATACCGCGGTCGGCAAGGTCGGCGTCTACATCTGCTACGACCGCCACTTCCCGGAGG
>JBDTQJ010000232.1:0-2587 GCA_039932235.1 Chloroflexota bacterium | reverse complement strand
CGCAGTCGCCCCTCGGGGCGCTGCTGCGCGTCGCTTGGCAGCCCCTGGCTTCGCCAGGTGCGGCCGGCGCTCCTTGCGGCGGCTATCCGCCCAATTCGAAGTAACCCTCGGCAAGGACGATGTCCGTTCGCACGTAGCGCACCAGGTAGATGCCTGGCCCCTCCAGTGCCCGATTGGGGTTGACCAGGAAGCGCGTGAAGTGCAGCCCATCTTGGACCCTGGGCCTGGCGTCGCCTTCGCTCAGCAGCCGTTCGCCGCCGGGGACGCTGTCGTCGAGCACGTACAGGCGCACGGTCAGATCAGCGGCGTCGGTTGGCTCGGTCAGGAAGCCGCTCCACGCAATGCGGTCGCTGGGCACGAATAGTGCCCGAGGGTCGGCGACGGTGCCATCGGGGTTGAGTTGGGTGCCGAAGGTTACGAAGCCGGGGCCGACTTGGACGCTGGGCACGAACGGCGTCGGATTGGGGGTCGGCGCCGGCGTCGCCTGGGACGGAGAAGGGCCTATCGACGGCGGGATGCTCGACGAGGCCGGTGGTGCGCTGGCGGTGGGGCCGACCTGGCGTGTGGGTGTCGGCCCGGGCGGGCGGTTTACCAGCACCGCCGCTCCAGCGAGCACGGCCAGGGCAAGGGCAACCATGCCGATTCCGAGCACCCGGCCGATCAGCGCGCTGTTGGCGCCCTCTTCCGGCTCGGGCCGGGGTGGACCATAGATGACGCCCTGGCGGCGCGGGACCCGGTTGGACATGCGCCGATTGTCCCATCCGGCCCTTTCATCTTCGATACCTCACATGCGTGCGATCTCTCGGGGCGCATAACGGGGCGCACGGCGCGCCGGCCGCAGGCCCGAGCGCTCGATAAGCAGCACGACCCGCGCACGCTGGCCGGCGTACGGCGCGAGCAGCTCGAGCATCCGTGGGTCGTCGCCGTCGCGCTCGCCCGCGAGCACCCAGCACACCTGGCGCGGCAGGTTGAAGTCGCCGACGCTGACCGCGTCCGGGTCGCCCAACGCGAGGCGCATCGTCTCCGCCGCCGTCCACGGCCCGACGCCGGGCACGGACTCGAGCCGGCGGCGGGCGTCGTCGCCAGGCAGGGAGCGGATCTCCTCCAGGCGGGGGGCGATGGCTGCCGCCGCCCGGATCGTGTCTGCCCGGCGCCGCTCGAGGCCCAGCGGGTGGAATGCCCAGTACGGAGTGCGCGCCAGCTTCTCGGGCGGCGGCAGCAACCGCAGGCCGTGCGGCCCCGGCGCTGGCTCGCCCAGCCGCGCAAGCAGCAGGCGCTGGCTGCGCCGTGCCTCGAGGCCAGTGACCTTCTGGCCGATGATCGAGTTCACCAGCATCTCGATGACCGGCGCGCCGCGCGTCAGGCGCAGGCCGGGCAGGCGCCGCGCCAGCGCGGCGACGATGGGGTGGTGCGCGACGAGAGGCGGCGCGTCGTCGAGGTCGCCCACGAGGCCTGGTGCCAGATCGAGCGCCTCGCCCGCGCCGTCACCCCAGGCCTTCGCCACCAAACGGTTGCCCTGCCATGAGACCTCGAGCGTTGCCGGCCCGCTGGCGAGGCGCATGGCTCGAACCAGCCCATTCGGCCCAAGCTGCATCTGCGGGTCACCTGGGCCCCACCACAGCGCGCCTGCCGAGAGCGCCGGGTCGGTGCCCGTTTCGAGCGTGAATCGGTGCTCGATCGGTGCCTGTTCCCGCGCGCGGCTCATCGCTGCTGAGTCTAGGCGGGCCGTGGGTCGCAGGAGATCGCGCTAGCTCGAAGGCGTCACCAGCACCGCCTGGCCGAGCGACCAGAGCGTGATCGAGGTCAGCACGACCATCAGGAGTGCCAGCGGCAACTGCGCTACGAGCGTGGTGCCCCCCTCGCGGCGTGCCATCGCGGCGTGGCCCGCCCAAGCGCCGACGATATGGCCACCAACAACTGCCGCGAGCTGGATGCTCCACAGCACAGCTGTCGGCACGAAAAGTGATGGCTCCCAGAAAGCAAGGTCGAGCGGCAGCAGGTTCGCGCCGCGCAACAGCGGGTCGTTGAGGGCCGCGATGATGCGCTGGCCGTCGATCAGCAGGTACGCGAGGTAGTGCGCGACGAGGTAGCCGACCGCGACCGGCAGCAGCCCGGCGCCGAGCCCGGCAACTCCCAGGCGGCGCGCCATCAAAACCACGATCGCGACGAGGCCCCCCAGGAAGACCACGGCGGTGACGGTGTCGCGGATCTCGGTCGACCCGAACAGGCCGTTCTTCACGAACAGGTCGAAATACGTCTGGGTCTGGCTGAGGCCGTCGAAGATGATCGAGCCCGTGCCCAGGGCGATAAGCGTCAGGTCGGCCAGGGTCCACTGCGCGGTCATGAGCCCCGATGCATAGGGTCGGCGGACGACTCGACCGTCCTCGGGCTCATCCTCGAGGGCAAACGGCGCCAGACGGCCGAGCACGCCGAACCAGACGCTGAACGTCTCGCCGTTGGCGCGCCACGCGGTGCGGCCGAAGTACGCCATGGCGGCGACGGTGATGATGGTGTAGCCGATCAGGAACAATCCGAGCGATCGGCCGCCTTCTACTCGCGCAACCAGCTCGAGCCACACGACGATCGC
>JBDTQJ010000231.1:0-2590 GCA_039932235.1 Chloroflexota bacterium | reverse complement strand
ATGGGCGTCCCCTACCGGACCGATGTCGACGGCGCGCTCACCGTCGGCTCCGCCGACAGCTACCGACCAACCGACGTCGAGACCGGGCCGTATCCCGGCTTCGCGACCGATTTCCAGGCCCCGCTGGCGGTCCTCATGACCCGTGCCGATGGCATCAGCACCATCCACGAGACGATCTACGAGGACCGCCTCGAGTACACCCTGGAGCTCATGAAGATGGGCGCCGTGATCGAGGTCGTCGACGAGCGGCGGGCGCGGATCGCCGGGCCGGTGGACCTCCACGGCCGCGAGGTCCAGATCGCCGACCTGCGCGCCGGGGCGACGCTCGTGCTGGCGGCGCTGGCCGCCAAGGAGACGAGCATCATCTCCGGCGTGGAGCACGTCGACCGCGGCTATGAGCAGGTCGAATCGAAGCTGGTCGCGCTCGGTGCCCAGATCCACCGGATCGACGCCTAGCTAGCCGGCCGGCACTCCCTGGCAGCGCGGGCACCAGTAGGTGAGCCGCCCCTGCTCGCCCTGGCGGCGCACGCGAATGAGCGTCCCGCAGCGGCGGCACGGGCGTCCCGCCCGCCCGTAGACCCACAGCCCGCCGCCCGGCCGCGTCGAGCGGGCGCCGCCGCGCACGTTGGCCCGCAGCAGGCGACGCGCGTCGGTCAGGAGGGCGCGAAGCGCGTCGTCGTCAAGGGCCCTCACCGGGGCGAACGGATCCCGCCCCGCCAGGAAGGCGAGCTCGGACTTGTAGACGTTGCCGATCCCCGCCACCGCGCGCTGGTCGAGCAGCGCCTCGCCGAGCGGAGTCATGTCGCGCTCACGGAGGCGGGCGAGGGCGACATCGGTCTCGAAGTCGTTGCTCAGCAGGTCCGGGCCTAATGTGCTCAGGGGGGCGCTCCGCTCCAGCGCGCGCTCGTCGAGCAGCTCGGCCACCGGGGCGTTGAAGCACACGGCCACGCTGGTCGCCGTCTCGAGCACCACCGTCGCCTGGTGTTTCGGCCGGCGCCATGCCTCGCCCGGCGCATACCGATGCCACGAGCCGCTCATCCGCAGGTGCGTCCGCAGCGTCAGGCCGCCCTCGAACCCGATGAGCAGGTGCTTGCCGCGGGCCTCGACCGTCTCGATCCGACGCCCCTCGACCCGGCTCAGGTCGGGGACCCGCCGCAGCCCCGGCCGCGGATTGGCCTCCGCGTGCGTGACGACGCGCCCGGCCAGCGCCTCGCGCAGGACGGTGGCGGTTCGGAAGATCGTGTCGCCTTCGGGCATGCCCCGATGCTAACCGCCCGAAAAGGCCCTGCCCCGCAGACTCGCTCGGTGATGAGCTGGATCCGCATCGGCCGCGCCGCGCGCGCCATCCGGCTGCGGCTGCGCCTCCGGCAGTCGGATGTGGCGGCGCGCGCCCGCGTCTCGCGCTCGGCGGTCTCACTCCTGGAACGTGGCCATGCCTCTCGCCTCGGGGTGGGCACGGTCGAGGCGATCCTCGCGGCCGTCGGTGCGCGTCTGGAGGGCCGCCTGAGCTGGGGCGGTCCGGATCTCGATCGCATGCTCGACGCCGGTCACGCTGGTCTGCAGGCGGCGGTGAAGCGGATGCTCGAGCGTTGGGGATGGGTCGCGCGGGTGGAGGTGAGCTTCAATCGGTATGGCGAGCGCGGCCGCATTGATCTGCTGGCGCGGCACCCGCCAACCGGGATCATGCTCGTTGTCGAAATCAAGACGGAGCTGGCGGACGCGCAGCAGCTCCTCGGTACGATGGACGCTCGGCGCCGCCTTGCTCCGAATCTGGTCCGCGGCCTGGGTTGGCCGCGGCCCGCTGCGGTGGTGCCGGTGATCGTGTTCGCGGAGCGCCGGGCCACGCGGCGGCGGTTGGCCGCGATCGACGCCCTCTTCAGCGACTACGTGCTGCGTGGACGGGCGGGGACGGCATGGGTCCATCGTCCGAGCCTGCCGGCTCCGTCCGGGCTGCTGTGGTTCAGCGAAGCGCCCAATGACGCTGTGGTTCGCGTTAGCGGACAACGAGTCCGATTTCGGCGCTCGGAGGGCCGTCGCTGAGGGTGAAATTCCACAGTTGCACGCCAATTTCCCCCGTAACGCGAATCAGGAGGGCATTGGGCCTGTCGCGGACATTTCACCGGTCTACCGCGCGTGCTGGGCGCGCAACACCGTTCCTCTTCGACCACTTGTCTGATGGCGCCGTGGTTCGCGCTAGGCGCGCCCAGGGCCTCCCGCGGGACGGGCTCGCCGGTCGTGTGGCGCGCCAGGGGTTCCGTGGCCACTCCCCGGGGAGCGCGCGGCGGTATCGGTATACTTCGTGCGCCCCAACGCAACCCGTACGGATCGCTACTGCACGCATGAAGATCGGCATCGACCTCGGCACCGCCAACATCCTCGTCTACGTCAAGGGCAAGGGCGTCGTCCTCAACGAGCCGTCGGTGGTGGCCATCTCCGACGATGACAACCGCCTCGTGGCGGTCGGCGAGGAGGCGCGCGAGATGATCGGGCGCACCCCGGGCAACGTGCGCGCCATTCGACCGATGCGCGACGGCGTGATCGCCGACTACCTGATCACCGAGGCCATGCTCAAGTACGTGATCAACAAGGT
>JBDTQJ010000230.1:0-2594 GCA_039932235.1 Chloroflexota bacterium | reverse complement strand
CCTCGAGGCCGTTCATCATCTCCTTGCGGACCTCGGTGCCGAGGTCCTCGGAGAGGTCGAAGTAGCCGGCGCCGTCATGTGGCAGCGTCTCGACGCCCTCGGCCGACCGGCGGAGCAGGAAGAACTCGAGCTCGGGCCCCATGTTGAGGACGTAGCCCAGCTTCTCAAGCCGATCCAGCTGGCGGCGCAGCACCCAGCGCGGGTCACCGGGGAACGGGTCGCCGTTGGGAGTGAAGACGTCGCAGATGACGCGCGCGCTGCCGGTGGGGGTCTGCTTGCCGTCGGCATCGATCCCCGGCTCCCAGGGGATGGCGGCGAAGGTCGACAGGTCGGGGACCAGGAACATGTCGGACTCGGCGATGCGCGCGAAGCCCTCGATGCTCGAGCCGTCGAACCACTTGCCGTGCTCGACCGCCTCCTCCAGCTGGTGCATGGGCACCTGCACGCTCTTGACGTGCCCCACGATGTCGGTGAACTGGAGGCTCACGAAGCGCAGGTTGCGGTCCTCGGCGAGCTTCAGGGCGGCGGTCAGTTGCTTCGTGGCCATGGTGACTCCGGGCGGGTGATGCGGTGGACGCCACCATTGTCGGACCGATGCGTCCGCCGGGGAAGGCTTGCCCCGCTGACCCGCGACCGCAGATGTTGTGCAGAGTGCACAGTTGGGGGCGCTGCTGCTTCCCGCGCTCGATGCTCGCGGCTTGGTCGTCGAGTCCCGCATTCGGAGGCGGGTGGCCCTCGGGTGCTCACCCGCGCATGTGCCGGCCGCCAGCAGGTGCCGGGTCGCGCTGGTGCGAAGCTGGGGTCATTCCTGCGCTGGTGCAAGGTATCCGCGCCGGGTGGTGGGCAGCGTGGGCCAATCCTCGATCCCTGCCGGATTGAGGCAGGTTCGTGGCCCACCAGGACGGTCGGGAGCCCCGCGGCGTCGGATACGTTGCATGGGTCGCGGATTACCCAACGATGCGCGTATCAGGCGGCCCAAAATGCCTCACCGGGCGGTTGGGTCGGCGAGATGGCGTGGCGCGCGCCGGTGCCCGGTGATAGGGTGCCCGCCCATGCGCGTCCTCCTCACCGACGGTCACTACAAGCACACCCTGGGCGCCGTGCGGCTGCTGGTCGCCGCGGGTCACGAGGTGCTCGTCACCTCGCCCCGCCGGCTTGCCATGGCCGCGGCCTCGCGTGGCGTGGCGCGGCGTCTGCGCGGGCCGGCGGCAGGCGACAGCGACGCATTCCTGGAGCATCTCGACGCCGTCGTGCGCAGACATCGGCCGGAGATGATCATGCCGGTAGGGGCTGCCGCCTGCGGGTTGCTGAGCCACCACCGCGATCGGTGGGCGGCGGTCACGATCGTGCTGCCCGACCCGGCGGCGATGGACCGCGCGCTCGATAAGCGCGCGATGCTGGCGCTCGCGGCCGAGCTGGACCTGGCCGTCCCGCGGACCGAGGAACCGGTCGACGAGACGGACCTGGCCCGCGCGGGTGCCGCCGTCGGCTACCCGCTCGTCATCAAGGCGCCGCTGGAGGGCCGCACCGGCGTCGCGTACGTCGACGACCCCGCGGGCCTGGCGGACGCGGTGGCCGCCTACCGCGCACGCTACGACCTGCCGGCGGGATCGATGCCCCTCCTCCAGCAGCGGATCGTGGGGCCCGGCTTCGGCGTGTTCGCCACCTACCAGGACGGCGCCTGCCGGCGGCTGATGGCGCACCGGCGGTTGCGGGAGTTCCCGGTCACCGGCGGGGAGAGCACCTGCTGCGAGCTGGTCGACGCGCCCGCGTTGCTGGCGTCGGGACGCCGGATCCTCGATGCGCTCGCCTGGCACGGCGTCGCGATGGTCGAGTTCAAGCGCCACGACGCCGACGGTCGGGACTACCTGATGGAGGTGAACCCCAAGCTGTGGGGCTCGCTGGACCTGGCCCTCGCGGCGGGTGCCGAGTTCCCGCTGGACCTGGTGCGCATCGCAGCCGGTGAGTCGCTCCCCGAGCTTCCGACACCGAGTGGCGCGCTGCGTCTCTGCTGGCCGCTGGGCAACGACCTGCTCCACCTGCTGGCCCGACCGGGCGAGTTCCGGACCGTGCTCGGCGACTGGTTCGGGGGCGCCCGCACCAACCTGCGTGCCGGCGATCCCCTGCCGCATCTCATCGAGCTGGCCACCACCATCGGCCGTGCGGTGCGGCGGTGAACGGCGGGCGGCCCCTGCGCGGCCTGGTGCACGTCCACACCTGGCACTCCTTCGACTCGCTCCTGCCCCCCGCGTCCTACCTCGCCTACGCGCGCCGCGCGCGGCTCGACTTCCTGGCCATCACCGATCACAACACCCTGGCCGGTGCCCGGGAGGTGGAGCGCCTCAATCGCGATCCGCGGCTCGAGGTGGTCATCGGCGCGGAGTACGCGACCGATCGGGGCGACGTGATCGGCCTCTTTCTGACCGATGACGTCGTCTCGCGGCGCTTCGACGCGGTGATCGCCGAGATCCGCGCCCAGGGCGGCCTGGCGGTTCTACCGCATCCCTACCGCGGACGGGACAGCGACCCGCGGCGCATTGCCGCGGTCGACCTGGTGGAGGTGTTCAACGCACGCTCCAGCGAGGTGGCGAACG
>JBDTQJ010000229.1:0-2600 GCA_039932235.1 Chloroflexota bacterium | reverse complement strand
TGATCAGGACGATGCCCGCGACCCGCCGCCCGTTCATCGTGCGACGCCCGGGAAGCGGCGGCGAGCGTAGCTCACGGGCATGGTGCCGCCGTAGAGCAGCGTGTCGTGGAAGCCCTTGAGGGTGAACGCACCGTTGCTGCTCGCCTGCACGTCATCCCGCAGGCGCTCGATCATGTGCCGTCCATACAGGTACGAGAGCTGGTACGTGGGGGTGGACGTGTAGCGCTTGACCTCGGCCAGCGCGGCGGGTCGTTCGAAGCCGGTCCGCGCCTGGAGAAAGTCCACCGCCTCGTCGAAGCCGATCTCGCCGCGGTGCAGCCGAATGTCGAGCAGGATCCGGCAGGCGCGCCAGATCGCATCGGTATGCATGACGTACCAGCCGGTGGGGCTGTCGTCGAAGCCCTGCTCCTTCATCATCCGCTCGCAGTAGAAGGCCCAGCCCTCGGCGAATTCGGGGGCCCCGGAGAAGAGCCGCACAAGGCTCGGATTGGTCACCGCGGCCGAGAGCTGCAGATGGTGGCCCGGGTACGCCTCGTGGACGCTCGTGTTGCTGATGCCGCTGCGGTTGTGCTCGCGCATCATCTCCGGCGTCGCGGGCGGGGTGACGATGTAGGTGCCGGTCGGGACGCGGTCGAACTTGGCCGGCTCGTAGTACGCGGCGAACGGGATGAGGTGCCGGATGAAGGACGGCGTCTCGACGACGTTGAGGTTGTCCTCCTCCGGGACGGTCGCCAGGTCGTGCTCGATCACGAATGTGCGGGCCGCATCCATCGTCGACCGATACTGGTCGAGCGCCTCCACGAAGGTGGCCGCGTGGTCGTTCTTGACGATGTCCGCCACCTCGGCGAGCGAGACGCTCGGGTCGATCTCGGCCGAGACGGCGTCGCGGGCGGCGATGCTGTCAGCGAGCATCTGCTCACCGACGGCGAGGATCTCGTCGCCGCTGGCCTCCAGCTCGCGAAGGCGGACGATCTCCTCGAACTGCTCCGCGCCGGCCGCCCATTCGGCGGTGGCCCGCGGCAGGACCTCGTCGCGCAGCCAGGCCGCGTGGGACTCCAGCGCCGACGCGGCGGCCGCGGCCGCGGTCCGCAGCCGCTCGGTCAGCGCCGGGTCGCCGCCATCCGACGCGGCGGCGGAGACGATCGTATCGAGGAACCCGGGAAGCGCTGCGCAGCTCTCCATGTCGATCTCGGCCCACACGGCCACCGGGTCCGACACCCGGGCCTCGGATTCGTTGATCAGCTGCGGGGCGGCCTCGAGGCGCGCCGCGATGGATGCGAGCCGCTCGGGAAGTGGCGCGAAGTCGCGGGTGAAGAGCGGGAAGAGCGCCTCGCCGATCTCCTCGGCCGCCCCGGAGCGTCCCCTCCAGGTCCGCCGCTCGGTCAGCTCGTGGAGCGCGAGACGAGACTGGTGAATCGCCAGGTCGCGATCGAGCGCGTGGTCGGCCGAAAGGCTCGCGGTGTCGAAGCGCTCCATTTCGGCGATGGCGTTGCGGTGGTAGGCAACGAGCTCCTCCACGTGCTCACGCGAGCCCGATGGAAGCCGCTGGTCATGTTCGTGGATACCGAGGTAGGTGGCGAAGACGGGCTCGAGGGCAAGTCGGTCGCGAAACCAACGCTCGACGGTGCGCTCGAAGCGCGCGTCAGCATCGGAGTGGATATCGGTCATGCGGACTCCTGCGGTGGACCGATGAGGCGCGGCGGGCGGATGCGCGTCATCGGTCGGTGCTGGGCGGATGTCCGGCGCTCTATCCCCCGAGCGCGGAGTCCAGGAAGCCTAGCACCCAGGCGGCGTAGTCATCAGGGCACGTCCTGAGCAGCTCGGCGTGCCCCGCACCCGGGCAGGTCTGCAGCGTTACGGGGACAGCCGCCTTCTCGGCCGCCGCCTGCAGCCGGCCGCCCGGATCATCGCCGATCGATGCATCTGCCCCGCCGACGAGCACGAGGACGGGCCGGTCGCCGAGGCGCGTGATGGCCCGGTCCGGGTCCGCGCTCGTCATGTCCAGCCCCGTCCGCAGCAGCCCGCCCATCAGGATCCCCCACGATCCGGGGAGCGACAGGGGATAGCCCGCCCGGTCGAGGCGTGCCTGGACGGCGGATTGGAGGGTGGCGTGGGTCGAATCCAGGATGAGGGCGTTGACCCGCTCGTCCGTCCCGGCCACTCCCGTCGCGGTCGCGCCGCCCATCGAGATGCCGAGCAGCGCGATCCGTGTCGGCCCCTTGTGCGCAACCAGCCAGTCGAGAACCGTCTCCAGGTCACGCTGCTCGTTGACGCCCTGCGTGGTGGGACGCTCGTGTGAGCTCTGTCCGTGGCCCCGAAGGTCGAAGTCGACGACGTTGTAGGCGGGCGCCAGGAGATTCACCTGGTCGAGCAGCTCGCTCTTGTTGCTGCCCCAGCCGTGAACGAGCACGACCGTCGGCCCGGTCGGCCCGATGCCGCTGGTGGCCGGCACGTACCATCCGGCGAGGCGCACCCCGTCGGTGGTGCGCAACTCGTCGCCCGCCGGGATCCCCTGCTCCGGGCATGCGTCGTGGTCGGGGTAGGCGGCGAGCGTCGCGTCGGCCTCCTGCGCGTACCCGATCGCCTCGTATGGCAGGCCC
>JBDTQJ010000228.1:0-2631 GCA_039932235.1 Chloroflexota bacterium | reverse complement strand
GCGGTGATATCGGACACCGAGCCGTAGTCGTCGAAGCCGTCGACGAACTGGAGCGTCTCCGCCATCTTTCTAGGTCCTCGTGTAGTTCAGGCTGAGCACCGAGCGGCCGAGACCGCTGGTCGAGTTGACGTTGACGCGCAGCACGTCGCCCGCCGCAAAGGCGGTCGCCCAGCCGGTACAGCTGCCGGTGGCCTTGGCGGCGCTGCTGGTCGTCGGCTTGTCGGCCGCGGTGATCGTGTCGGCCACGGTCGGCGGGAAGTTGGCATACGTATCCCGCCAGAGGTCGTAGACGATCGAGCCGGCAGAGTCATTGAAGATCCGCCAGCCCGTCCAGATGCCGGGGAAGGGCAGCTCGATGTCGCAGATCACGCCGAGCGGCGGCGCAGTCACGACGACCTCCAGCGCACCGTTGCGCACCGGGATGTCGGCGGCGGTCTTGACGCGCACGACGCCGAGGCCCTCGTCGACGAGATCGCCGTTGCCAACCTTGAGCGTGATGACCGAAGGAAGGGACGGCGCGCCATCGGCCTCGGCCACGGTCAGGCGCACGCCGGTTGCCGTCTGCGGGTCGATCATCAATAGCCGGGCCAATCCTGCCGCGCCGGTCGTCTCGGCCCAGATGCCGATCGCGTCGCTCGCACTGGTGCTGTCGGCGAGACTGCCCGCCGTCCCGCTGCGCACCGCGTAGCGGCCGCGCGTGACGGCGCTCGCGGCCAGGGCGCGGCAGTCGCCGAGGACCATCACCGCCGCGACCGACCCCGCCGCGGCGTTGGCCTCGACCACCCCATCGCCGGCGAAGTAGCCGACGACGATGCCGATGATGCCGTCGCTCGAGGTCGATGCCAGGCCGAGCTGGGGGACGACGTGCGGGAAGCGGACGTATACCGCCGAGCCCAGCGGGACGGCACTGCCCGACGCCTGCACCTGGAGCGCGAGGACGGTCGCGCGCCCCCAGCCGTAGCGGTTGCCGGTGCCGCCACTTCGGAGGGCGAGCAGGTTCTTGACTTGGCGGACGAGGTCAACATAGAAGCCCATCAAAAGACCGCCAAATAGCGGAAGCGGACATCCGACTCGGCGGGCGGCGGCTCGTTGAACGTGACCGTCCTGGTCGCGCCGTCGTAGGTGTAGTCGTCGACGCTCAGGATGACCGCGCCGATGCGCGCCTCGGGTACGCCGCTGCCATCCCAGCCGATCAGCTCGAACGTTCGGTTGACGCCGTCGAGGTCGCCGATACCCGACACCCACGGCGTGCGGCCCGAAGTGACAAGGCCGATAGCCTGGCCGGTGATGCCGTACACCTGCGCCTGCCCGCTGTTGCCGTCGCCCGTCCAGTAGGGTCCGTGACAGCCACTGCCGGCACCGCCGCCCAGGTCCTGCTCGCAGTAGAAGGCGCCCACCGCGTGCCACGCTGGCGCGCGGACGAGGTAGTTGGTGACGCCCGCGCGCAGCATCGAGCGGGGCACGACCACGATGCCGTCCGCATTGAGCGGCAGGCTGGCCAGGGCTACGAATTCGCCCAGTGCAGTCGGTGCGCCGAACGCCACGCCCACGATCTGGCGGTCAGCCACGCCGTTGATCGGATTGGCCGCCGGCAGGCTCCACTCGATGCCCAGCCACGACACGTCGATCGGGTCAGGGAGCGCGTACTCATACCACGCCTCCGACTCGGCCACGCCCGGTCCCCACCCGCCGCAGCCAATCCCGCACCCGGCATACGGCCAGGTGGTGTTGTCGCTGATCGTGGACATGACGTGGTAATAGCCGCGCGTCCCGTAGCTGAACGGCGACACCCCGATGTACGTACCTGTGTCGGCCTCCTTCTGCGCCGGCGCGGCGAGGCTGGCCACGGAACCGATCTCGGCATCGACGAGAGTGGCCCGCGCTCGCTTGCGCGTGTTGCGGTTGGTCGCGGCGCGGTGTGATGCCGTCGCCTTGCGCCGATCGGAGAAGGCGATCTCGGTGCGCAGATAGGCGACGCCGTCGGCGTCATGGGGATCGACCGCGGCGATCGATGCCTGCGTGACGACATACGGCTCGGCGCTGCGGCCCCACAGTGCGTTGGTCAGGGCGAACGTCATCCCGGCGCGCAGGCCCGGCTCCCAGCACACGAGCGAGCCCTCGACCTGCGGGCTGGCGTTCTCGGCCAGCGCCCGCTCGCCCGCCCGGGTGCGCTGAGCCGCGCTCTTTAGCGCCGCGTCGTTGACCGCCCGCTCCTGGCGGCCGTAGGTCGCGATTGCGGCGGCGTCGGTGACCCACGACTGGTCGGATTCGCCCTGGATGTAGACCGCCGTGGCGAGGTCGACGCTGTCGCCGGCGCGCTGGTACTCGGTGTACGGGAACGAGCTGGTGTAATCGGGATCGGCGTCGTCGAGGGCGAATGGCGCGGCGATGGTCTCGACCTGGAAGAGGTGCAGGTCGGGCATCCCGTCGGCGTCGGGATCGAAGTCGACGTAGAAGCTCAAGCGATGCTCCTCGGCGAGCTGCTCGAGCGCCTCGCGCACGGTCATGCCGTCGTACTCGGCGGCCTCCGACGTCGCCGTTGGCAGATCGACGCCGCTCGTGCCCATCGGGTACAGCAGGAAGGTCAGGATCCACGCCAGGCGATCGGCGACCGGCTCGGCGGCGCGCTCG
>JBDTQJ010000227.1:0-2653 GCA_039932235.1 Chloroflexota bacterium | reverse complement strand
CGCGAGGACGACTGCGGTACCGATATCGGCACCTGGATCACGGTCGAGGAATCGGTCGCCATCCCGGAGCCGTTCGAGGACCGCCTGGTCGGCCGCATGGCGGCGATGGACGTCGTCAACGAGAAGACCGGCGAGACCATCGTCCCGCGCAATGACGAGCTCAACGAGGCCGCCATCCTCCAGATCCTGGAGGCGGGCATCGACCGCGTGAGCGTCCGCGCACCGCAGACCTGCGCCGCACGCCATGGCGTGTGCCGCATGTGCTACGGACGAGACCTCGCCACCGGACGGCTGGTGGAGCTCGGCCAGGCGGTCGGGATCATCGCCGCCCAGTCGATCGGCGAGCCGGGCACGCAGCTCACCATGCGGACGTTCCACACCGGCGGCGTCGCCGGCGAGGACATCACGCAGGGCCTGCCGCGCGTCGAGGAGCTCTTCGAGGCGCGCATCCCCAAGGGCCAGGCCACGATCAGCGAGATCGACGGCGTGGCCGAGGTGGTGCGAGCCGGAGCCGAGCAGCCGATCGTGGTGCGGGTCACGCATCGCGAGACGTTCAAGACCCCGTTCAAGCTGACGCCGCAGCACGAGGTGCTGGTGGCGTCGGGCGACGAGGTCATCGAGGGACAGCTGCTGGCCCGCCTCGAGGCGGACGGCGAGGTTGCCGAGGTCAAGGCCCCGGCCGCCGGCCGGATCACCAAGAAGGGCAATACCCTGACCCTCGACTCCGAGGACGTCGACACCCGCGAGTACGCGGTCGGCCACTCGGCCCGCCTGCGGGTCGACACCGGCGACAACGTGACCGCCGGCGATGCCCTCACCGAGGGCTCGCTCAATCCCAAGGAGCTCCTGGCCATCAAGGGCGTCGATGCGGTGCAGCGCTTCCTGGTGACCGAGGTCCAGAAGGTGTATCGATCACAGGGCGTCTCGATCTCCGACAAGCACGTCGAGATCATCGTCCGCCAGATGCTGCGCAAGGTCATGGTCGACTCGGCCGGTGACACCGAGCTGCTCCCGTCGGAGCTGATCGATCGGTTCGAGTTCGAGGAGACCAACAACCGAATCCTCGCCGAGGGCGGGGAGCCGGCCACCGCGCAGACGGTCCTGCTGGGCGTGACCAAGGCGAGCCTGAACACGAGCTCCTTCCTGGCGGCGGCAAGCTTCCAGGAGACGACCCGGGTGCTGACCGAGGCCGCCATCAACGGCGCCAAGGACCACCTCCTGGGTCTCAAGGAGAACGTGATCATCGGCAAGCTGATCCCCGCCGGGACCGGTGCCGAGGCACGCCGCATCGCCGCCGAGCGCGGCACCATGATCTCGCCGCAGGAGGACGAGCAGCTCCGCGAGGCGGCAGCCGCGCGCGCCTTCCTGTCAGGTGACCCCGACACCGACGGCGACGGGGTGGTCGAGGCCGATGAGGCCGAGGCCGCCGCCACCGAGGCCGGTGACACCGTCGCCGACCTGATGGACGCCGGCGACAACCCGGAGATGGAGGCCGCGGTCGAGGAGCAGGTCTTCGACGAGCTCAACCAGGAGCCCGCCGAGGAGCCGATGCCCGAGGCCGAGACCGAGGACGCCACCGCCAAGTAGGGTCGTTGACCCACACTGCGAAGGGCGGCCCGACGGGGTCGCCCTTCGTGCGTCACACGCACGAGCTGGCGCGTGACGACCGCGAATTCGCCGCGCGTTGGCGGTGCCGTGCGCCCGGCGCACCACCCGGCGACGGGCGGCCGATTCGACCCCCAGCTCGTGCGCCGAACGCAACGCCGGCCGGGGCGTGGCGGCCGGGCTGCTTCGGTTGACACTCGATCGGGGCGAACCGTATACTTCCGCTTCGGTGTCCCGTGATTGGGACACCTTCGTGTGTGCCCTCCCGGGCATATCCCGATGCAGCCGCAGATGATTCATTCGCCGCGAGCCGTCATGGCCCGCCGCGAGGCGGCAACATCGGTCCAGTCGACATCGATTCAGCAGTACGCGAACGCGCGAGGAACATCGTTGCCAACCATCAGCCAGCTGGTCCGCCACGGCAGGAAGCCGGTCAACAAGAAGGTCAAGGCGCCTGCGCTCCGTCGTACCTTCAACACGCTCCGCCAGACCACTTCAGAGGGTCGTGGCGCGCCGCAGCGGCGTGGCGTCTGCCTCCAGGTGATGACCCGCACCCCGAAGAAGCCGAACTCGGCCCTTCGCAAGGTCGCGCGCGTGCGCCTCACCAACGGGATGGAGGTCACCGCCTACATCCCCGGCATCGGCCATAACCTGCAGGAGCACTCCGTCGTCCTGGTGCGCGGTGGCCGCGTGAAGGACCTGCCGGCAGTGAAGTACCACATCGTGCGCGGCACGCTCGACGCGGCCGGCGTTCGCGATCGCAAGCAGAGCCGCAGCAAGTACGGCGCGAAGTCGGCGGGGAAGGCGTAACCCATGCCCCGTCGTCCCACCATCGCCCGCAAGGAGAAGTACGCCGCGCAGCTGGCCGGTACCGCGCTGACGATTAATCAGCTCACCAACAAGCTCATGCACGGTGGCAAGAAGGCCCTGGCCGGGCGCATCCTCGAGACAGCCCTGGCGCGGATCGAGTCGTCCGCCGGCCGTTCCGGCGTGGAGGTCATGGAGCAGGCGCTCCGCAATGCCATGCCGCTCATCGAGGTCAAGCCCA
>JBDTQJ010000226.1:0-2660 GCA_039932235.1 Chloroflexota bacterium | reverse complement strand
GCGGAGAGGGAGCCGGCGCCGAACGTGTCCGTGGCGCTCACCCCGCGCAGCTTCCGCAATCGAGTGTCCGATTCTCTCGCCGGGCGAGCGCCGCCTCGGAAGGTGCGCCACGCGCAACAGCGCGACCCAACGCGCCAACCCCTCACCGGACCAGCGGCACCCGCGGATCCGGCTCCATCTCCCCCCACTCGTCCATGACCGGGGCAAAGGCCGGATCGAAGGAGCACGCCATCGTCCGCCGATCCCCGGCGAGGGCGTTGAGGTAGTAGGCGTCTTCCCCGTGGATGGCCGTGAAGGGGTGGTAGCCATCCGGCACCAGCACCACCTCGCCGGAGCGGACGACCATCACCGAATCCCGCTGCTCCCCGTAGACGCGCTGGACGCCCCACGCCGCGGCGCGGCGGAATCGGTAGCAGTAGATCTCCTCGAGGATCGCCTCGCGCGGCATGTCATCGGTATCGTGCTTGTGCGGCGGCCACGAGCTCCAGTTGCCGCCCGGGGTGTAGACCTCCACCACCTCCAGCCGATGCGCGCCGAACTCCGGGGTGATGATGTGGTTGATCTGGCGCGTCGCGTTGCCCGCCCCGCGGACCTCGACCCGCACCTGCGACGGACCGATGACCACCGGCGCCGACCCGCGCGCCTCCGCCGGCGCCTCCGCGACCGCAACCTCCGCGGCGCCCTCCAGGGGCTCGACGGTGGCCACCACCCCGGCCGGCAGGTAGACCGCGGACGGCAGCCCCTCCCAGACCGATGCCCGCCCGGGAACCGCAACGCCGTCGACGCGCAGCCCGCCGGCGAGGATGACGATCGCGGCCTCGGTCCCGTGCTCCCCGACCTGCACGGCGCGGTCGATGCGCCGCGTGAAGAAGGAGAGATACCGCCAGCCGGCGCGCTCCGGCGTCACGGCCTCGCCCGGCGGCAGTCGCAGATCGGTCATGCCAGGAGTGCCGCGCCCACGAGGTGCAGCAGGTCGTGGTAGGAGGCCACGAACGCGCGGAGCGTCTTCGCCGACGGTCCCCAGGTGTCGAAGTCGGCGACCCGCATGCCGGCGGGCTCATAGGCGCGCAGGAAGTCGGGCATCGTGGCCAGCTCGTCGAGCCACTGTGGGTCCACCGGATCCGCGATCCGCGACCGCACCTCGACCGAGGAGGCGTTGAAGCGCTTCTGCCACGAGGAGGGCATGGTGATCACCACGTCACCGCCGATCAGCTCCGACCAGTGCAGGTGGTGGCGGATGGCCGCGCCCAGCAGCCGGGCGCGGAAGCGGCGCTCGCCCCACAGCCAGTAGGCGCGCTTGAAGACGGCGACGCCGGACCACGGCAGCGCGGAGGGGTGGACGGACAGCGCGTCGCGGTCGATGACCTCGCGCAGCCAGTCCTCCAGGCGGCCCATCATGATCGTGATCACCGGCCCCATCTCGTCGGTGGCCCTGCCCTCGGCCTCGCGGCGCACCATGCCGCGCTCGACGGCCTCGGCGGCGGCAACGGCCTGCGCGACGGAGAACGAGACGGTGGCGTTGACGCTGATGCCGCGGTAGCTGGCCTCCTCCATCGCCTCCACCCCGGCCGCGGTGGTCGGGAACTTGACGATGATGTTGGGCGCCAGCTCGGCGAATCCGGCGGCCTGCTCGACCATGGCGGCCGCATCGCGGTAGAGGGTCGGATCGGTCTGGACCGATAGCCTGCCGGCGCGCCCGCCGCTCGCCGTGAACGCGGGCAGCAGCAGCGGCGCGGCGGCGACGCTCATCTCGGCCACGATCCCCCACGCCAGCTCGCGCTCCGACCACGTCGGGTGGGCGGCAGCGAGGGCCTGGACGCGGCCGCTCCATCGGTCTGGATCACGGCGCCAGTTGTCGACCACGATGGTCGGGTTGGCGGTGGCGCCGACGGCGCCGAAGTCGACCGCGTACTGGAGCTCGTCGACGTTGCAGCTGTCGTTCCAGATGTCGGTGGGCGTTTCGGCGATGGTGCGGCCGAGCGGCGTGTCGGTCAGGGTCGGCATGAGACGGTCATCATGACCGATAGAATCAGCCGCATGCCATCCCAGCCCATGACGGGCGCCCAGATCGTGGTCGAGCACCTCGTGGCGCGGGGCGTTCGCTTCGCCGCCGGCATCCCCGGCCACGGCTGCTGGAACCTCGCCGACGCGCTCCTTGACCGGACCGATGCGATCCGGACCGTGCAGGTGATGCACGAACAGTCGGCCGTGCACCTGGCCGACGGCTTCTATCGCGCATCGGGCGAACCGATGCTGGCCTTCACCTCCATCGGGCCGGGTGCCACCAACACGGTGATCGGCATGGCCACCGCCTACGTCGATTCGACCGCCGTTGCCCTGTTCACCGGCTCGCCGCACACCTACCTGCGCGGCCACGGCCTGCTGCAGGAGCTGGAACGGCGCCACGTGGCCGACAACCCGCGCATCTTCGAGCCGGTGGTGAAGGAGTGGTGGCAGCCGTCGCGGGTCGACGAGCTGCCGTTCGTGCTGGAGCGGGCGTGGCACGCGATGCGATCGGGGCGGCCCGGCCCGGTGCTGCTCGACGTGCCGATGGACATCCAGGCGGAGAGCGCCTCCGTGGAGCTGCGCGAACCGGCGCCGCTGGGCCGCCAGCGGCCGGATGCCGACTTCGTCGAGCAGGCGGCGCGACTGCTGGCCGG
>JBDTQJ010000225.1:0-2682 GCA_039932235.1 Chloroflexota bacterium | reverse complement strand
AGCGGCAGGCGCAGGTCTGAGGTGATGCCGCGCAGCCGGGTGGCGATGCCGCGCGCCATGTCGGCTCCCTCCGCGTCGCCCGACTCGTCGAGACGGCGCACCAGCCCCGTGAGCTCCTGCAACGCGTCGTCGTGGAGGTCGGCGGCCAGGCGCGCGCGCTCCTGCTCGGCGGCAGCCACGGCCAGGTCGAGCTGCTGCTGGGTGCGCTGCGCGAAGCCGAGCAGCGGTGCCAGGGTGAAGCGGCGCCACACGACGAGGGCCACGAACCAGCCGATGAGCAGCAGCACGCCGGCTCCGGTGACCATGCTCGCCATGGCCACGCCGGGGGTAAGCGCCACCGCCAACGTCTCGAGGCGCCCGGTCATGGTCCCGTCGCCGGGCGCGCGGGTCCCGAAGGCGAGCGAGATCCCCGGGATCAGCGGCACCAGGCTGCTGAGGACGAGCGTGCCGCGGCCCCAATCCTGGCTGCCCTGGAAGACCGCGAACGCGGCGACCAGCGCGGCCGCGACAAAGTGCCGGTTGCGCCATCCGACATCGGGGTGGCGCCAGGCGAGGGCATGCCCGACGACGAGCGCTGCAGCGGTCGGCAGCAGGATGGCCATGCTCCGCGAGGGTTCATAGCCGGCGAACATGATCGGCACGCCGACCGCCACGCCGACCGGGACGGCTAACGAGGTCCAGGCGCTGCCCAGGAAGCCCGCGCGGAGCGCGTAGCCGGCCAGCACCGCCGCCCCGAGCCCCGCCAGCAGTGGCCAGCTGTCCGTGCTGCTCGCGGACATCAGGACGGCGGCTCCGGCGACGATGAACGCGACCACGTCGCGCCGCTCGCGCGTGACCGGCTCGTCCACGACCGGCACGGCGGGCGTGGTGTCGGCGCCCGTCCAGCCGCGCAGGCGGCGAGCCAGGCCGTCGAGGCGCTCGAGTGGGAGGAGCTGCCAGCCGATGAGCGCGGCGACCAGCGCTGCGGCACCGATGCTCCATTGCGTACCGAGCACGGTGACCGCCGCCACGCCGGGGATGAGGCCCAGCGACAGGTGCGACGCCCGCTCGCGCCAGCCGCCGTGTGCGAGGCCCACCGTTGCCGCGGGGATCAAGGCGATCGCGATGATGAGCGGGACGACCTGCGCGGTCTCGCCCGAGGCGAGCACGGTCTGGCTCATGTGCTGGCCGACGACGATGACGGTCACGCCGGTGGCGACCAGCGCAGCTGCCAGGCTGATCCGACGCCACGCCGGATCCGGGTGCTGGCGCGCGATCCCGAGGCCCACCACGAGCGCCGCCAGCGCCGGACCCAGGTAGCCGGCCGCGACGCCCTGCGCCGTGCCGGCGTAGACCACCGGCAGCATCGCGAACGGCAGTGCCGTCGCCACTCCCAGCGGAACGGCCTCTCGGCGGCCGATGGCGCCAGCGGCCCCCAGGTGGAGCGCGAGCCATGCTGCCGCACCGACGAGCAGCCCGGTGAGCACCGCCCAAACGCTGTCGACGAGCCGCCACTCCCAGTCCGCGCGGTGCAGCTGGTTGGTGAGCGCGTACTCGCCCTCGTAGCCGCCACCCTCGAAGCCGACCCAGATCCAGTCGATCGCCTGCTCCTCGACGGCCTCAGTCGGCGGATGCAGCATGCCGTCCTCGCTGTCCGGCCACGGTATGCCAGGGCCGGTTCGAATGGCCCGGCCATCGACGGGCCACAGCTGGAGGACCTGTGAGCCAGGGATGACGTACTGCTGCGCGGCGATGCCATCGGGGGTCACGTCGGTGACGTACACGCGTCCGTCCTGCTGGGCGATGCGCAGTCCGAGATCCACACGCCCGTTGGTCCAGACGAGCGCGCTCGAGACGAGGGCGACCGCGAGGATCGCCAGCGACAGCCAGGCATGGCGCGGAAGTGACATGCCGCGACGGTAGCAGAGGGTTCGGGCACATCGGTATGCGGGGAATCCCGCAACCGCACTGCGGGACGTGACCGATGGCGCCCATCCATCAGCGCGCCCAGCATCGGTCCATCAAACACACCGAGGTTGGACCGATGCAGACCCTTCGCGCCTCCGCGGTCGCCCTGCCCTTCGTGGGGCTGGCGGTCTTCGTGTACGCCCTCTCGCTGCTTGTCGGCGCCATCCGATGAACGGCGGCGGCCGGCATGCGGCTGCGAGATCAGGCACCATCGGTCGGTGGACGAACGGGCATGGGACGGCGAGCTCCTCGCGCTGATCGACGGTGCGGTCGAGGTCGACATCGAGACGACGGCCGCTGACGGGACGCCGCACCGTGCAACCATCTGGGCCGTGGTCGACGGTGGCGATGCGTTCGTCCGGTCGTGGAAGGGGGAGCGGGGACGCTGGTACCGCGAGATCCGTGACCGGCCGGCGGGCGTGCTGCACGTCGCGGGGCGAGCGATATCGGTCCGTGCGGAGCCGGCGACCGATCCGACGAGCGTGGGGCGGGTCAGTGACGCCCTCGTGGCCAAATACGGGCGCCGCTCACGCGCCTCGACGGAGGGGATGCTGCTGCCCGCCACGCTGCCGACCACCCTGCGCCTGGTTCCGACCGCCTGAGCGCTGGCGCGGCGGGGAGCGACTTGCTACCGTTCCAGCGGGTCCCCGTAGCTCAGCGGATCAGAGCAGCGGTTTTCTAAACCGCCGGTCGCAGGTTCGAATCCTGCCGGGGACGCCACGCTCCCAACGGCGC
>JBDTQJ010000224.1:0-2790 GCA_039932235.1 Chloroflexota bacterium | reverse complement strand
CCCCGGCAATGACGAAGCCAGCCGGTCGCACGAGGGCTGCCAGGGGGACGAAGACCCAATACGTCGCGACGGCGACGAAAATGTTGTTGCGATCGATGCGAAGTCCCACCGCCAGCGCCGCCGCGGCCGAGGCAAGCAAAGCGTCCAGTAGTACAGGCCCCGGGCGAGCGCTTCGCAGCCGCTCCCCGAGGGTGTAGCGGCGACGCGGGCGATTGGAGCGCCGCTCGTTGGCGGAGAGGATGCCGGTAAAGGTGCGCCAGAGGATGGCAACGTCGCGACGCAGGGTGAAGTCGCGCGCGTACTCGAGGTCCATGGCCAGCTTCGCGTGCATGAGCTCCGATTCGTAGAGCTCATCGGCGTCACCGACAAGGGCCTCCTCCTCGTCGATGTAGGCCACCTGGGTCGGTCCGGTGATGCCAGGGCGCATCGTCAGGACTGCGCGTTCCTCTTCCGACCAGCGCGCCACGTAGGTCGGCGCCTCCGGGCGTGGGCCGACAAGCGACATCTGGCCCGCGATCACGTTGATGAGCTGTGGAAGCTCGTCGAGCTTCGTTCGGCGCAGGAAGGCCCCGGCCCGCGTGACCCGGAAGTCGAAGGCTCCCGTGATCGCCGGGCCGACCGCCTCGGCGCCGGTCGCCATAGAACGGAACTTCCACATGGTGAACGGGCGGCCTCGGCGGCCGACCCGCCGCGCCCCGTAGACCACCCGGCCGGTGGAGTCGAGCGCAACGACGAGCGCGACGACGGCCATCACCGGGAGCAGCAGCACCAGGGCCACGACACCGATGACGATGTCCATTGACCGCTTGACCGCCCGCTGCCACAGATGCATCGGACTAGACCTCGGCCGGGCGGCGGGCGGCGTCGCAGATCTCGAGCAGGCTGGCCGCGACGCGGTCGACCTCCTCCGGCGACATGCCGGGCCAGATCGGGAGCGAGATCGACTGCTCGAAGAGGCGCTCGGCCCTCGGGAAGTCGCCCGCGGCGTAGCCGTACGTCCGCTGGTAATGGGGATGAAGGTGCAGCGGTATGAAATGCACCGATGCACCGATGCCGGCGGCACCCAACCGGCGAATGACCTCTGCGCGATCGATCGAGAGCTCGTCAAGCCGGAGACGGATGACATAGAGGTGCCAGGCGTGCCGATCGCCGGACCTGCGGGGCGGGAGACCCACGACGGAACTGGCACCAAAGGCCGCGTCGTAGCGCGCGGCAATGGTCGCCCTGGCCTCGGCCAGCTCGTCAAGGCGCGCCAGCTGGACGAGCCCGATCGCCGCCGCCAGGTCCGTGAGGTTGTACTTGAACCCGGCCTCGGCCACCTCGTATGCCCACGAGCCACCCGCGCCGTACCGATTCCACGCGTCGGCGCTGATGCCGTGCAGGCGCATGAGGCGCGCGCGGGCAGCCATCGCGTCGTCATCGGTCACCAGCATCCCTCCCTCGCCGCCGGTGGTCATGGTCTTGGTTGCGTAGAAGCTGAAGGCGGCCGCGTCGCCGAGGCGCCCGGTGGGCGTGCCGCGCACGTCGGCAGGGAGGGCGTGCGCCGCGTCCTCGATAAAGCGGGCACCAGGCGCCGCTTCCCGGAGTGCGGCCACGTCAACCGCCTGCCCGGCGAAGTGGACCGGCATGACGACGCGGGTCGCATCGGTCTGGACGGCTGCGAGCTCTTCGGGACCGATGAGGTAGTCCTCGCCGACGTCCGCCAGCACCACCCGGGCGCCCAGGTAGGCGCACACCTCGCCGCAGGCGGTGAAGGTGTAGGTCGGCACCACGACGTCGTCACCCGGACCAATGCCCATGCCCTCGAGCGCCAGGTGCAGTCCGGCCGTCGCGCTGCTCACCGCCAGGGCGTGCTTCGCACCGAGGCGGGCCGCGAACGCTGCCTCCAGCTCGTGCGCGCGACTGCCGGTCGTCAACCATCCGGAGCGCAGCACCTCGACGGCGGCCGCGATCTCGCGGTCACCGATGCTGGGGCGGTGGAAAGGAATGGGTTCAGGTCCGACCACAGGCGTGGCTCCGGGCTGGTTGCCGCAGCAGGCTAGGCACCTCGGTGCCCGGGGTCAACGGTACTCGCGGAGTGACGTCGAATCAGCGGCGCCACAGCCAGATCGCATGGGTGCGCGGAAGAAGCGGCAGCGTCGCGCGGCGGAGCGGTGCCGGAAGTCTGAGGGCCACAGGCAGGAGGGGGATAAATGGCGTAGCGGTCAGTCGCTGAGCGGGTACCACGCCGAGGTCACGAATTCGCCGAGCGGTCATGGCCACGACGTCGGGGTTGGTCGGCTTGCGCACGCGGAAATCGTAGATGGCCACGAGTCCCCCGCGTCGTGTCACGCGTAACAACTCGCCGAAGAGATCCCGCCGGGACGCGGCATCCATGATCGACGAGAAGGCCATGGAGGCCCACGTCAGGTCGAATGACGCGTCTGGCCAGGGCAGCTCGAAGCCATCGACGAGCCGCAGGTCTGCTTCGGGAAGGGCTCGGGATGCTTCGGCAAGGGGGCCGGGGAGGAGCTCCGTGCCGGCGAGATGCTCCTGGGCAATCCCGAAGTCGAGGCAGAACGAGACCAGGTCGCCGCCGGCGCCACAGCCGATGTCGCAGATGTCGATTGACGAGACCCGAGCGCCGAATTGCCTGACCACGGCTTCCCGGATGATGGCACGCCGCTCCGCGACGACGAACTCGCCCCCTCGGACAACTCGTTCATCGTGGGCGCGACGTGCGTACGCGTCACGGATGCGCTGCGCTTCGTCGTTCATTCGGGCGCGTGCGGCATCGCGAGGCCCGCCGCG
>JBDTQJ010000223.1:0-2791 GCA_039932235.1 Chloroflexota bacterium | reverse complement strand
GCGAACTGCTCGTCGCCGAGCTTGAGGCCCGGCTCGCTGAACGGCCGGTCCGGATGCGGCTTCGAGAGCGAGTTGGCCATGTCGATGTAGTGGACGCCGGCCGCCAGTGCGCCCTCGAAGATGGGCATCACGAAGCGTGGATCAACCGCGTTCATCACCAGGTCGACGTGGTGCTCGCGCGCCGCGGCCGCGACGGCGTCCGTGCTGGAGGCGTCGAGGGAAATGGCCGGGAAGCGCTCGGGATCGCCGAGCTTCCGGGCAAGAACGTCGGCGCGTGAGGCGTCGACATCGGCGAGGACCATTGCCTCGCACCAGTCACGGTCGGCAGCCAGGCGGGCGATCGCCTCGCCCACCGTGCCGACGCCGATCAGAAGGATCCGCATGGGAGTTCACCTATTCGCATTCGGGTTCCGTCAATGATGACGGCACGCGTCTGCGCGACAGGATCCCGGTGCCGGTGCGCCGTACCGATTCGGTGGCTCAGGCATTGCCCAAGCGCATCAACCGTGGCGCGTAGGTGATTCTACCACCCGATCCGTGGAGCTAGGCGCCGGCGTAGCCGCTCCGCCCGAGGCCGGCGCGCATGCGCTGCATGCCGAGGCGAATGCGGCTCTTGACGGTGCCCAGCGGGGTCGCCGTCTCCTCGGCGATCTCGGCATGCGAATGGCCGCCGAAGAAGGCCAGGCTGATGACGTGGCGCTGCTCATGCGGCAGATCCGCCAGCACCGTGCGCACCATCTCCGCGTCGAGCGCGAGGGCGACCTGCTCTTCGACCGGCGGACGCGGGTCGCGGATGGCGAGCAGCGTCGGCTCATCGTCGGCGGTCGACTCGCGCCGGGCCCGCACGATGTCGATGGCGCGGTTGCGGACCACACTGGTGAGCCACGTCCGGACGCTGCCGCGGCCCGGGGTGTAGCTGCCGGCCTTGCGCCAGACGGCGAGAAACGCGTCCTGGACGACGTCCTCCGCACGCCCCTGGTCGTGAACCACGCGGAGCGCCAGCGCGTAGCAGAGGCTGCGGTACCGGTCATAGAGCTCCGCCAACGACGCCTCGTCCTGGCGGGTGATCGCCTCTACAAGCTCCAGATCGGTCCGGGGAATCGCCTGAACGGCGAGTGCAGTCATTGGAACGGTCTCCCTATTTGTCGAGCGTATGTACAAGGTTTGTAGAGGGAGAGTAGGGCCACATCGGGCGTCTGTCAAGGGTTATTACCTGATATAGTGGACAAACCATGTACACAATTCGACAGGCAGCCGCCCGCTCGGGGGTGAGCACCGCGCTCCTGCGCGCCTGGGAGCGGCGATACGGGATCGTCGAGCCGCAGCGGACCGCGGCCGGCTATCGCCTCTACGACGACGCGTCGATCGAGCTCCTGCGCGCCATGCGCCTGCTGGTCGACGCCGGCTGGTCGGCGCGCGAGGCGGCCGCCCGCGTCGCCGGGGCGGATGCCGTCGGCCTGGCCGGGATCCAGCGCGAAGTCGATACCACCCCCGTCCCCGACGGTCCGTTCGCCGCGCTCGTCGCGGAGTTCGTGGGCGCCGCGCTGGAGATGGACGGCGGCGGGATGGACGGAGCGCTCGACCGAGCCTTCGCGACCGCGCGGTTCGAGAGCGTGGCGGACGACATGCTGCTTCCTGCCCTGCAGCAGGTGGGTCGACGCTGGGCGACCGGCGAGATGAGCGTGGCGGCGGAACATGCCGCGAGCGCGGCGATCATGCGGCGCCTGGGGATGGCGTTCGAGGCCGCCGGCGACCGGCCCAGCGGCCCGACAGTCCTGATCGGCCTGCCCCCCGGGTCACGGCACGAGGGCGCGGCGATGGCCTTCGCTGTGGCGGCGCGGCGCGCCGGGATGAACGCGATCTACCTTGGGCCCGACGTGCCGGCCGACTCATGGCTGGACGCCGCACAGCGGCGAGACGCCCAGGCCGTGGTCCTTGGCGCGGTCACGGCAGACGACGTGGAGCCTGCCACCGCGACGCTCCGCCTCCTTCGACGCCGGGCGCCGGAGGTCACTCGCGCCGTCGGCGGCCGCCACGCAGCGGCGGTCGTAGTGGCCGGCACGCTGCTCCTCCCCGAGGGAATCGCCCACGCGGTGGCCGCCCTCACCGAGGAGCTGGCCCGAGGCTGAGGCGCGCCGCGGCGCGCCCATCGGTCTATCCTGCTCGGCGGGCCGTTAGCTCAGCGGTAGAGCAGGGGACTTTTAATCCTCCGGTCGTGGGTTCGAATCCCACACGGCCCTCTCCGACAACGCAGTGCGGAAGAACGGAGGCCCGGCTAAGCATGTGCCGATCTCGAGCGTAGATAGCGTCGCTCGCCCGCGGACCGAATCGCCAGCGGCAGGCGGCCGCGAAGGACGAGCCGCCGATCTCGAATGAATACGCCAGCTCCCGCAAGGTCCGGGGTAATCATGTCAGGCTGGCCCGGTTTGAGAACAGGTTGGATGGCGGCACCGCGAAGGGCGTTCGCCACATTGCGGGCAATGCCTGGAGCGGTCGCTCGGATCGAGCGCAGCGCTGGTGGCAGCCGATAGCCATCTGGCACGGCGACCACATCGCCGATCCCAAAAACCCCTGCTCCGGCCGCCATCCCGGCGTCAACCCGCAGCATCCCGCGCTGGTCGAGAAGGGCCCGCGGCAGCCAATCGGTGTTGCCCCGCAGTGGCGCGACGACCGCAATCAGCTCGGCCGAAATCGTGCTCCCCTCAAGTTCGACGATGCCTTCGCCGATCCGCTCGACCGCGCCCTGGGTGACCAGCTGCGCACCGCGCCGTTCGAAGAGCGCAGCAATCCA
>JBDTQJ010000222.1:0-2828 GCA_039932235.1 Chloroflexota bacterium | reverse complement strand
ACCTGTCGGTGCGAGGAGGACGCCGGATGGCTGCACAGGGTTTCCACGCCGCCCAGGCTGGTGGCGTGGACCGCCACCGCCAGGGCGTCCAGGAAGCGCTCGCCCGCTGCGCGCCCGCCGGCCAGGTCGACGGCCAGCATCCCGCCGGCCTGGCCATCCCGCAGCGTGCGGACCGCGAGCGCGTGCTGCGGGTGCGAAGCGAGGCCGGGGTACAGGACCCGCGCGATACCGGGCGCCCCCTCCAGGGCCTCGGCCACGGCGAGCGCGCTGGCCGAGTGGCGATCCATGCGCAGCGCCAGCGTCTTGAGCCCGCGCAGCGCCAGGAACGCCTCGAACGGATGGGCGTTGCCACCCGCATTGACGAGCACGTGACGCGCTTCGCCGATGAAAACGGCGCTGCCGAGGACCACCCCGCCGATGATGTCGCTGTGGCCCCCGATGTACTTCGTCGTGGAGTGGATGACGATGTCGGCACCGAGCGCCAGCGGGGTGGCCAGGTACGGCGAGGCGAAGGTGTTGTCGACCGCCAGCCGAGCCCCGCGCGCGTGAGCTGCCGCCGCGATGACGGCGATGTCGGCCATGGCGGTGGTCGGGTTGCTGATGGTCTCGAGCCACACGAGCCGCGTCGACGGGCCGATCGCCCGAGCAACGGCGTCGGGGTCGGTGGTGTCGACGGCGCGGTACGTGATCCCGGAGCGGTCGAGAATCGTGGTTGCCAGGCCGACCATGCCGCCGTACACGGCGCGCGGCATCAGCAGCTCGTCGCCGGCGCGGAGGGTGGCGAGCGCGACAGCGTGCGCCGCCGCCATCCCCGACCCGGTCACCAGCGCCGCCTCAGCGCCCTCCAGCTCAGCGAGCGCCTCCTCGAGGGCGGCGTGGGTCGGGTTCGAATAGCGCGAATAGCTGTGCCCGGGGCGGGCGAACTCGAGCAGCTCGGCAAGCTCGGTCGCATCAGCCACGCGGAACGTGCTGCTGGCGTAGATCGGCACGTTTACCGGGGCCTGTGGCGCCTCGGGGATGCGGCTGGCGGCGCGGATGGCCCGCGTGGAGAAGCCCGGCATGGGGGCCGAGTCTAGCAGCCGGCGCCGAACCGGCTAGGGCGTCGCGGAGGCCACGGGCGTGGCGCTCGGGGCGGCACCTTCGCCGAGCAGCCGCTCGCCCAGCGCGCGGATTGCCTCCAGGTTCGGGATCAGGACGTAGCCGGCCGGCGAGTTGGCATCGACGCCCATGTACTCGGGCGGCTGGAGGACCACCCGCTCCAGGTGGCCGGTGTCGGCGTCCTGCACGGCCTGGGCGATGCGCGGCAGCTGCGCTGACGGGATATCGGTGCTTATGGTGTTCTTGACCGCATCGAGGAGTCCCGGCAGGGAGAGCATCAGGTTCCCCGCGGTGAGCTTGTCGCGCAGCGCGGTGAGCAGCTGCTGCTGGCGATCCGCGCGCGTGAAGTCGCTGTCGCCGACACCCTTCCGCGAACGCACGTAGGCGAGCGCCAGGTGACCGTCCATGTGGTACTGGCCAGGCTCCAGGTACAGGCCGGTGTTGACGTCGAACTCGTTGATGTAGGTCGGATCGTTGATCGCGCGCTCGACGGTCACATCGACACCGCCGACCGCGTCGACGGCCTGCTGGAAGCCGAACAGGTTGACCGCAGCGAAGTAGTGAATGTCCACGCCCAGCAGCTGCCCGATGGTTGCCTTGAGGGTCCCCACGCCGCCCAGCGGGTAGTTCGCGGGATCCGCCGCCGCGTTCGCCATCAGCGAGTTGAGCTTGCTGTTGTATGGCGTGCCATCCGGCAGCGGCACACCGTACAGATCCCGTGGGACCGAGATCATGGCCGTCCGTCCGCTGCTCGGGTCCAGGCTCACGACGAGCATCGTGTCGGTCAGCGAGGTCGTGCGCCCCGGCGCGGCGTCGATGCCCACGAGCAGGACGTTGATGCGCTCGCCGCGCTGCAGATCCGGCTGGTCCGATGGCTCGGGGAGACTGGAGAAGCCGGGCAATCCACCACCATCGCGTGTCGTCCCGCCGAGGGCGACGGAGTTCAGGGTGTCGATCGCCTTGGTGGCGTACCAGGCGGGCACCAGGTGCATGGCCAGGGTGAGGACCACCAGCAGCCCCGTCGCGTACGTCGTCCAGCGCCGCGCGCCGAGCGGCTCGCGCCAGCCGTGCGCCTGCACGATGGCAACGAGCCGCCAGCCCAGCAGGGCGATGTCGAGGACGATCAGGGCCACCAGCACCCGGATGTCGAGAAGCGACGAGGCGAACTGGGTGCCCCGGCTGATCAGGACGAGCAGCAGGACGGCGACCAGGGCCAGGATCGGGCCGACCAGCGCTGCGGCCAGCATCCCCTGCCCGTTGTAGGCCTGGCCCAGGCCGGGCAGGAGGAAGGAGAACAGTGCGGCGAGGCTCGAACGCCCATCCGGACGCTCTGGGTGGACGGTGGTCGTCATGGCGCTGGGGCCCCCGGAAGGTGCGGCGATGCCGGCCGCGCGGCGGGGCGGCGGCGAGTATAGCCGAATAGGACCATGGGTCCCCGACGCGCACCGCGTAGGATCTGTTGCATGTCACCGCTCCCCAGCGCACTCGTTCGCTCCCGCCGCACCATCGCCGTCGTGGCCGTCATCGCGGCGCTGGGGATCGGTGCGTTCATCGCCATGGCCACCGCGCGGCCGGCGCCGGTGACCGGCGTGGCGACTCCCACCGCCTCCCCCAGCCCCTCGCCCACGCCGCGAGCAACGCCGTCCCGCACACCGTCACCCACCGCCAGCCCGACGCCGGTCGCGGCGGCCGCCTGTCCTCTCGACGGCATGCCGATCGCCGCGGGCCTC
>JBDTQJ010000221.1:0-2860 GCA_039932235.1 Chloroflexota bacterium | reverse complement strand
GAACGTTCGCTGGTCCTGGTCAAGCCCGACGCCTTCAAACGCGGTCTCTCCGGTGAGGTCCTGCGTCGGATCGAGGCCAAGGGATACTCCCTGGTGGCCCTGTCGATCTTCACCCCCGATCGCGAGCGGCTGGCGGAGCACTATGCCGAGCACGAGGGCAAACCGTTTTACGAGCCGCTGGTGGAGTTCATGTCCAGCGGCCAGGTGACGGCTGTGGTCATCGAGGGCGAGCGTTGCATCGAGGGCTTCCGCGCACTGGCCGGCGCCACCGACCCGACAGCGGCGCTCCCCGGCACGATCCGCGGCGACCTCGGCCGCGACTGGGGCCTGAAGGTTCAGCAGAACATCGTTCACGGGTCGGACTCCCCGGAGTCGGCCCAGCGCGAGATCGGCATCTGGTTTCCCGAGCTCGGCTGACCCGGTGCCGGACGCGGGTGGTGCGTTTGGCCGGCAGCCGGCCGCAGCATGGCGCTTGGGTGGATTGGGTCCATCTGCCGCGCTTGGTCGGAAGACGGCCCTGGTCGGCGGCTCCGTGGGGCCATCTGCCGCGTTTGGTCGGAAGACGGCCCCGCCGAGGTACGTGCCTGTGGATATCTCAGGGCGTCACACCGCCGACCGAGGCACCCTCGTGTCATGGGCGCCCAGGACCTACCGATCTTCGACGACAAGCTTCCGTTCAGCCGGGCAGAGGCGCGATCGGCCGGAATCACGGACAAGCGGCTCAGGTCTGATCGCTATCGCCGCCTCTTCTACGACGTCTATGTGTCGACCCAGGTCATCGTCACGCCGGCTCTCAGGGCCAGGGCCGTCCTGAAAGTCGGCCCGCCCGGGTCGCAGATCAGTCACTTCACCGCGGCAGAGCTGTGGGGGGCCATCGTGCCGACCCAGCCGCTGACCCACCTCAGCTGTCCGCAGCCCGGTGCGCGAAGCGAGCGTCGGGGCGTCGGTTGTCATCGGCTCAGCCGGCACGCGGGGGTCGCCCAATTTCGGGGCATCCGGATCTCGAGCCCTGAGCAGACGTTCATCGACCTCGGTTGGGTGCTGCCGCTGGTTGACCTCGTCGTTCTTGGCGATTCACTGGTGAAGGCCAAACGCACCACCGTCGATCGACTCGTGAGTTCCGTGAACGCCTGGCAGGGTTGGGGGTCGCGTCCTGCGCAACGGGCGGTCGACTTCGTGCGCGGCGGCGTGGATTCCCCGATGGAGTCACGGCTTCGGATGTTGATCGTGCTTGCGGGACTTCCTGAACCGCAGGTAAATCGAATCATCCGCGATGGTTCGGGCAGCTGGAACAAGCGGTTCGACCTCTCCTATCCCGATCTCCTGCTTGTTATCGAGTACGACGGCCGACAGCATGCCGAGAACGACCAGCAGTGGGGCCATGACCTGGATCGCCGCGAGGACCTGGATGGCGAAGGCTGGCGGATGATCGTCGTCCGGGCCAACGGCATTTACGTCGAGCCGCAGCGGACGCTCGAGCGGATTGCCGACGCCATGAGGGCACGAGGGGCCAAGAATGTGCCCAGGAGGTTTCGCGATGAATGGCGCAGCCACTTCCCAGGCCGATCCGTCTGACCATCTGCCGCGCTTGGTCGGAAGACGGCCCTGGCGTGACGGATCCTGGGGCCATCTGCCGCGCTTGGTCGGAAGACGGCCCTGAGCTCGGGTGGCTCAGACGGCCTGTGACTCGTCGAGGCCGGCGATCAGGACCTCGAGCAGCGTGGCCAGGTCCTCGCGCTGACTCCGTGACAGCGGCCCCAGGACGTCGGACTCCACCATGTCGGACTCGCGCACGGCGGCCTTGAAGGTCGCCCAGCCCTCATCGGTGAGCGTAATCAGGACCCGCGTGCGGTTGTCCGGGTCGGCAGCACGGGCGATCAGATCGCGCTGCGCCATCCGGTCAAGGCGGTGTGTCATCGAGGAGGGCGCGACGCTGGACGCCTCGGCGAGCTGAGTCGGCGTCAACGCCTGGTCCCCGTTGTTGCGCGCCAGCTGGGAAAGGACGGCCCACTCGCCGGCGGAGAGGTCCAGATCGGCCAGCTGCCGCGCATACCACTGGTTGAGCTTGCGAGCCAGCCCGTGGACGGCCGTGATCACCCGCTGAACCGACTCGTCTCCACCGGCCGCGACATAGGCGGCAACGTCAGCGCGGTACTCATCCTGCGCTGTGGGGGCGGTGCCCTTCCTGGCGGACCTGGTTTTCGTCATGACGGGCATTCTGCCATGCTAAGATTTCGAAATCGAAGTCTTCGATACTGAACAGTACGAAATACAAAACAAGTGGAGGAAGCGATGAACCGCGCACGGCTGCTGGTGTTGGCGTCGACAGTGAGCATGCTGGGATGGGGCGCGATCCTGCCCTACCAGTACGCCTACGCGGCGAACACTCGTGACTGGGGCGGACTCGTGGCAGCTGCGGCCGCCAGCCTGTTCTCCGTCGGCGCCCTCGCGGCGGCCCCGGTCGGTGGTCGCCTCGCCGATCGGTTCGACCCGGCGCGGGTCGCCGTCGTCGCCAAGGTCGTGGCCGCCATCGCCAGCGCGTTCCTCATCGTCGCCGGGACTCCGACGCTCTTCCTGGCCGGCATGTTCGTCTTCGGCGTCGGGATCACTGCTGCGGCCCCGGCCCAGACCATTCTGGTGCTGCGCTGGGTCGGTTCCACGGATCGGCGGCGAGTATTCGCGCTGCAGTTCACCGGCATGGCGGTGGGCATGGCGATCGGGGCGTTTGCCGCCGGCTACCTCGTCGACCTCAAGCGGGTCGACGGCATGTGGCCGGCCTTCGCGACCGCCTCCGTCGGCTTCCTCATCTCGGCCGGGTTGATCGCCCTCGCCGGTCGAGGCGCGCCCGCGGACGACGTTG
>JBDTQJ010000220.1:0-2864 GCA_039932235.1 Chloroflexota bacterium | reverse complement strand
ACGATCTGCTCGCCGGCGGTCCGGATCGTCTCCTTGAGGAAGATGTCCGGGATGCGGCTCGCGTCGGAGGCGTCGTAGAAGCGCCCGCCGGCCTCCTCCGCCATGGCGCGCAGCTCGCGCGAGGAGCCGCCGCCGGCCCCGATGGTGGAGAGGGTGATGCCCGCCGCCTTCATGTCGGCGATGAGCTCGTCGAAGGCCCCGGACTGTGACCAGCCGTCGGTGATGAGGATGATGTGGCGCAGCGAGGCCGGGTTGTCGACGAGGTCGTCATACGCCGCCTTGAGGCCGGCGTAGATGTTCGTCTCGCCGTCGGCCGCGAAGCCGAGCGAGCCCTGCAGGCTGCCGAAGCTGATCGGCCCGGTGCGCACCGCCCAGTGCGCGCCAGAGTCGAAGGCCACCACCCCCAGCTGGTCCGTGGCGCCGAGCGTGTCGGCCGCCCGCAGGATGGCCTCCTTGGCGATGTCCACCTTCTCGAAGCCGCGTGTCTGCTGCTGGCCGCCCATCTGGTCGCCGGTGCAGTGGCAGTCGGCCATGCTGCCGCTCTTGTCGACCACCGCCACCAGCGCCACGTCCGGGTTGCGGTCACGGTCGCGGACGGTCATGTAGACCGGCAGCGTTTCCTCGAGGGGCGTATCGAGATAGCCACCCGCTCCGAAGCTGGTCCGCCCGCCGAGCATGACCAGGCCGCGCCCGAGATCGCGCACGTAGACCTGCAGCGACTGCATCGCTGCCTCCCCGAGGGCGTCGGCCGGCACATCGTCCAGCACGACCGCGTCGTAGCCGGCGAGCGCGGTGATGGAGGAGGGGACGCCGGTGGAGGGCACCACCGTGACCTGCTGGCGGGCGGTGGTGAGCGCCTCGACCAGGTCGGCGGCGCGAGCCGGGTCATCGGTCGCGACCAGGACCTGCGGCTCCCCGGTGACCAGGGTGTACGCCTCGGCCGCGTTGTTCTCGGCGAAATGGTCATCCGCCGGCTCCAGGATGGCGCGGAAGACATGGAAGCCGGCCTCGTCGGCGCGCACGGTGAAGGTGACGCTCTGGCTGCCCGGCTCGAGGCTCAGCTCGCGGGTCGCCACGGTCGCACCGTCGGCGAGGAGGCGCAGGGTTGCCTCGGTGTCGATGGTCGAGCGCAGGCGCACGGTGACTTCGACGGTCTCGCCGACCCGCGCCCCGTCGGGCGCGTCGATCCCGTCTACCAGCGCTTCGCCGTACGCCTCGCCGGAGGGCAGCAGGACGTCGAGCCGGATGCCCGCGCTCGAGGCGCCCAGGACGGCCTGGGTGGCGGCGCCGGCCGTGTCGTTGCCGTCGGAGAGCAGCACCAGGCGCCGCTGCGTGCCGGCGGGGAAGATGGCCGCCGCAAGGCGGATCGCCGCACCGATGTCGGTGGCCCCGACCACCGGCACCGACTCCGGATCGCCGAGCTCGTCGATGCCTGAGGGCAGCCGGTCGACCAGCGCGTTGGCGCCGAAGACGACCACGCCGGCCGTGTCGCCGCTCGGCATCTCGCGCACCGAGCGCCGGGCGAACGCGACCAGGTCGCCACGGGTCGCGTCGACCATGCTGGCGCTGCCGTCCACCAGGAAGACGACGCTCAGCCGGTCGGATGGCAGCGCCAACCGCGCCCCCGCCAGGATCGCCACCAGGCAGGCCACCAGCAGCAGACGGATCACCAGCGATGCGATGCGGCGGCCGCGCGGCAGGGCTCGCGAGGCGACCAGCCAGGTGCCGACGACGACGAGCGCCCCCGGGAGCGCCAGCCACAGCCAGGCAGGATCGGCAAAGGCGAGCGGCATCAGCGGCTGCGACCTCCCGCAACCCGCGCTGTGCCTACCGCCGCCCGGCGACGGATGACGCGGTCGATGCTGCGCCGCGTGGGACGGTGGAAGAGGACCCATTCGACCGCGAGCAGCAGCAGGGCGGCCAGCACCAGGGGCCAGAACCACTCGGCGCGTGCCTCGTTGTCCGGCGTGCCGCCGGCGGGATCAAGCACGCCCATCTCCGAGATGCGGCGCGGGTCACCGGGCGCGACGTCCGACTCGTCGGCGCTGAACAGGTTGACCGCGGTGCGCCCGAGCCGCGTGGCGGCAGGGCCGTCGTCGGCCGGGATCCACAGCTCGCGCACCCCGACCGCGGTCGCACCGGGCAGGGTTGCACGGCCGCCGACCAGCGGCACGTCGCTGGTGCGCGCCGTCCCACCACTGGGAATGTCGATCAGCTGCAGGCCGGTGACGCTCGGATCGACCTCGAGGCCGAGCGACTCCCCGAGGCGCACCGATGGTGGCAGCACGCCATCCGCGAGCGGCACGAGCGCGTCGGCGAGGTTGCTCATCAGCAGCGGGAAGGCGACCTGCAGCGGCAGGTCGCTGTCGCCGACGTCGAATCCGATCAGGCCGATGCCGCGCCCGTCGCGGGTCCCGACCGCCACCAGCGGTCGGCCACCGGCGGTGCTCACCGCGGCGCGCATCCCGTCCGCCAGGGCGATGTCCGGCGCGCGGCCGATGTGCACGGTGGCGAGGTCCACGTAGCGGAGGAGGGGGTCGGCCGCGTCCATGGGGGCGATGGCAGGCGCCTCGACCATCTCGCCGACCGTCCCGAACGGCCCATCCTCGCTCGGGCCCACGTAGAGCGCCGGGACGGTGGGCGCCGTGTCCGGCACGAACCCGTCGAAGACCAGCAGGCCGTACGGCGCCCCCACGTCGGCCGCCGCAGCCAGGGCATCGTCATAGCCCCCCGGCGTCACCCCGTACAGCTCGAGGCGTGGCAGCAGGGCGAGGGCGTTCTCCAGGTAGGCGTTGCCGGCGCTCACGAGCAACGTACGCACGAGTGCCGCCGACGGCACGATCGCGAAGGCGCGGTCGTCGACG
>JBDTQJ010000219.1:0-2876 GCA_039932235.1 Chloroflexota bacterium | reverse complement strand
AGCGAGGAGCGCGACGCCATCCGGCGGGAGTACGTCACGTCGATCGTCAAGCGGCGGCTCCATCAGCAGGCGTTCCGCTCGCGGGTGATCGAGGCGTATCGGGTGCATTGCGCGCTCTGCCAGCTGCGGCACCGCGAGCTGCTGGATGCCGCCCACATCACGGCCGACGCGGAGGCATCGGGCGAACCGGTGGTCTCGAACGGCCTCTCGCTGTGCAAGCTGCACCATGCCGCGTATGACCGGCAGTTCCTGACCGTGCGGCCGGACTACACCATCGAGGTGCGCCAATCCATCCTGGACGAGGAGGACGGACCGATGCTGCTGCACGGCCTCAAGGGCATGCACGAGCGACAGATCTACGTGCCGCGGGAGGTGTCGCTGCAGCCGGACCGGGATCGACTGGCGGAGCGCTACGCCGCATTCCGGGCGAGCGTGGGCTGACCGCTAACCGCCCTGCTGTTCCGAGAGCGCGCGCAGGGCGAGGCGGTGCACCATCCCGCGGAAGATGAAGCCGTGGATCGGGTAGAGGAGATACCAGTACGCCAGGCCGGGGAGGCCCTTCGGCTCGAAGAAGGCGGTCTGCTCCAGGCGGCTGCCGCGTGGCGTCTCGGTCACCTCGTACTGGAGCCAGGCCCTGCCGGGGACGCGCATCTCGGCCCGGAGGCGGAGCAGGGTGGGGCGCTCGACGGCCTCGACGCGCCAGAAGTCGAGCGCGTCGCCCACGCGCAGCTCGGTAGGCGATCGACGCCCCAATCGCATGCCGACGCCGCCCACGAGCCGATCCATGACGCCGCGGATGCGCCACAGGACGTTGGCGTACGGCCAGCCGCCGCGACCACCCAGCCGCTCGACCTCGGCGAAGAGGCGCTCGGGGGACACTGGGACGACCCGGTGACGGCGCTCGATGATCATGCCCTCGTGCGCACTCAAGGTCGGGAGCTCCTCGCGGCCCGGCGCGTCGAGGGAGTCGAACCACGTCGATTCCACCGCATGGCGATCCGTTCGGTCGATGGCGCGCTGGAGGGCGGTCTCGTACGGCGCGGGCTGCAGGCCGAACGCCGCGGCGGGGCGCGGATCGCGGACGATGACCTCGTTGCGCAGACCCTCGATGAGGGGCCGCGCGATGCCGGCCGGCACCGGTGAGACGAGACTGACCCAGTAGGAGCTGAGGCGCGGCGTCAGGACGGGGACCGGGATCATGAGGCGACGGAGGCCGCGAAGCCGGGCGTAGGTTCGCATCATGTCGCCATACGAGAGGATGTCCGGGCCGCCGATCTCGACGACGCCGGTGAGCTCCGGATGGTCGAGCGCGCCGACGAGGTAATCGAGCGCGTCGCGGATCCCGATGGGCTGGCAGCGCGTGCCGACCCAGCGGGGCGTGATCATGATCGGCAGCCGTTCGGTCAGGTGGCGGAGGATCTCGAACGACGCGCTCCCGGAGCCGATGATGATCGCGGCCCGGAACTCGGTGACCGGAACACCGTGAGCCGCGAGCTCCTTCCCGGTCTGCTGGCGGCTGGCCAGGTGCGCCGACAGGTTGGTGGCCTCGTCACCGAGCCCGCCGAGGTACACGATGCGTCGGACCCCGGCCTGCGAGGCGGCCGTTGCGAAGTTGCGCGCCGCGTCCCGGTCGCGATCGGCGAAGCCGCGCTCGCCCGAACCCATCGAGTGGGCAAGGTAGTAGGCCACCTCGACTTCCTCGAGGGCAGGGCCGAGGGACGAAGGCTCGAGAAGGTCGGCGGCCACGACCCGCGCGTCGGGGTAACGTCCTGCCAGTGGCCGCGCATCGCGGCTCATGAGCACCAGCTCGTGGCCCAGCGAGGAGAGCACCGACGCGAGGCGGCCACCGATGTAGCCGCTCGCGCCGACGACGAGAATCCGCATCGCCCCAGCCTACGCTGGTCGATCCTCCTCAGGCTGGAACTGCCTCGCGCTCGACCGGGGCCTCGATGGTCGGTGGCATGACGGGAGCCGGCACGATCGGTTCGAAGGTCCGCAGGCGCAGGTAGCGGAACCCGAGCCAGCCGAACAGCGCGCGTACCGGGCGCGGGAGGTCCGGCATGTCCGCCGGCGCCTCGAGCGTCGGCTCGTCGAGCTCGAACAGGCGATCACCGATCACGAGCCGGCAGTGTCCTGCTGCCAGGACGTTGCGCGCCCATTCCGAGCGCTCCCCGACAGGAACGATGATCCGGAAGCCGTTCGCGATCGGCATCGGGTGAATGGGCGTCCGGCGGACGGTTCCGGACTTCCTTCCGACGTGCTCGATCAGGCCGATCTCACCGCGCGAGGCGCCGATGAGGCCGTGCCGCTCGAGCCACGGATTGATGGTTTGGTTCACGTAGTCAGTCCCGACGCGGCGGTGCTGGCGCCACCATCGAACGGCCGTGAAGAGGCCCGCGGCGACCGCGGCCAGGGAGATGATCTTGCGCATGGCAGAGCCCTCCAGTCTTCGATCAGCCTGGACCTCCGACCGCCGTCGAGAAAGTGCCGAACGGACCGCACCGGCACGGCCTTGGCAACAACCCGATGCGGCGACATCGATTTCCGTCGCTTCGTCGTCCTCTGGAACGTGCCGAACCCGGATCCGCACCGTTTCGACGGCGATGGCGATGGGATCGGTTGTGAATCATGATGTGGGCCACTGCGTAGGGAAGAACGCCCATGGATCCGTCAACGATCGCGGACGACCTGAACGAGGTCACCGTGCTGGTGAACGTCGCGCACCGGCTGCTGCTGTCCATCCGGGACGACGTGGAGGCGTTGCCCGCGCTCCAGGGGATCGTGGATGACCTGAACGCCGCGCATGACGACCTCGACGCCGCGCTGGAGCGGCTGGGCTCGGCGATCGATGCGGCGGATGGTGAATCGGACCGCGC
>JBDTQJ010000218.1:0-2894 GCA_039932235.1 Chloroflexota bacterium | reverse complement strand
GACCCGATGGTGATCGCCGAGGCGACGAGCTTGACCAGCGGGATGCGGCCGCGGACCTGGCGCGGGGCGTGGTGGAAGGCCGCGATGGCCGCATCGGTACCGTGGCCCTCCGCCTCCGGCGCGAAGCGGAAGACGATGAGGCCGGAGACGAGGCCGCCCAGCCCCACGATGATCGGCAGCGCCCACGGGCGGAGGGCGTCGGTGATCGGCTCGCCCCCCTCGCCGAGCGGGGTCGAGGGCGTGAACCCGGCCAGGATGCCCAGGAAGAGGTGCGAGGCCTCGCCGAGCGCCCAGAAGAAGGCGGCCGCGCCGACGCCTGCGATGAGACCGATGACCGCGCCCAGCACGACCCACTTGCGGAGGTACGCCGTGGTCCTCGCCCGCCGGCGCGCGGCGCGCAGCAGCCCGCCGAGCGGGCTCATCGGTATTTGTCGAGGGTGCCGGCGATGCGCGCCAGCTCCCCCAGCGCGGTGTCGCTCAGCCGGACCCCGGCCGCACCGGCTGCGATGCGCTCGCGCCGATAGCCGAGGATCGCGTCACGCGCGGCCAGGCCGGCGGCGCTGAGGCCCGCCCGCACGGCCCGCCGATCGGTCTCGTCCGGCGCGGTCCACACCAATCCGCGCTGCTCGAGACGACGCAGCTGGCGGCCCGTGGCGGGAACGGTGACCCCGACCCGGTCCGCCACGGTGCTCACCGTGGCACCCTCCGGCTCGTCGCCCAGGACGACCAGCACGCGCCACTGCGGGAAGGTGAGGTCCGTGCCCGGCAGCGCGTGGACGAGCGCTCGGCTGGTGAGCCCCACGCCCCCGAGCACGATGCGCTCGATGAGGTCGGTGACGTCGTCGGTGGTGGGGCGGCGGGGAGTGTCAGCGGTCGCGTCGGCCATACGGCAAGCGTACCGGAATACTTGCCACCTGGCTAGTTAATCGACGAACCCGTGCTCACCGATGAGCGGCACGAACACGACCCGCTCGATCTGGCGCGAGGTGACCTCGTCGCCATGGCGCTCGACGAGGGTGAGTGTCTGCCCGTCGCGATCGCCGACCGGCATCACGAGCCGCCCACCCTGGGGATTGAGCTGCTCCACGAGCGGCGGTGGCACCTCCGGACCACCCGCGGTGACGAGGATGGCGTCGAACGGCGCCGCCTCCGTGAGGCCGCGCGTGCCGTCGCCGACCACGACGCGCACCCGCTCCCCGTAGCCGGCCGCTCGAAGGCGGGTGATCGCCCCCTCGGCGAGCTCCGGGTGGCGTTCGATACTGATGACCTCGGCGCCGAGCTCGGCGAGCAGGGCGGCCTGGTAGCCACTCCCCGTCCCCACCTCCAGCACGTTGGCGCCACGCCATCCGCGGAGCGGGCGGGCAGCGTGGGTCATGGCGGCCACGACGTACGGCTGCGAGATCGTCTGCCCGCTGCCGATCGCCAGGGCGCGGTCCGCGTAGGCGTCGGGGATGGTCGCTGCGACGTCCAGGAACACGTGGCGTGGGACGGTCAGCAGGGCGCGGATGAGCTCCGGGTCGCGAATGCCGCGCGCCTCGATCTGGTCATGGACCATGCGACGCCGGTCATCGGCGGTGCGATCTGCGCCACGTGTTCGCCGGGAGAAGGGCCGCCAGCGCATGCGCGTGCCCCCGAGCTTGCCCCCGGGGGGTTACGCCTGGGCGGTGGTGGCGGTGCTCGTCGCGCGGCTGGCGCGGCCACGACCGTTGCCGGTCTTGGGCGCCTTGGCCTCCGCATCCGCGGCCGTTGCGGCCTCAGAGGCCGACCCGTCGTCATACGTGCCGAGCGTTGCCGCGTCGAGCACGTCGTTGAGGATGCGGTCCGCGCGCTCGCGAACGAGTCGGCGCGTCTCGGTGCCACTGCGCGGCGCGAGCAGGATGCCGACCGCCAGGCCCATGAAGAAGAAACGAATGGCGATTCGCACGCGGCTGAACATGCGTGACTGGCCCTCTGGTACGGGATGCGTGGTCAGGTGGAGTAGGGCAAGAAGGATACCATCGGCCCGATTCCGGTCTTCGCGACCCATCAGGCCGCCGGCCGACGCCGCAGCCACAGCAGCCCATCCGTGGCGAGCGCCGTGCCGGAGCGCACGGCCCTGAGCACCGCCCGTGAGTCGGCGGGCAGCGCGTGCCGAATGACGCTCTCGTGCTCGGACAGGCGGCGCCGATTGGCCGCGGTGTCCTCCACCGCCAGCACCAGGCGCACCGGTCGCCGATGACCTGTCTGCATGGATTCGCGCTTCGCGAGCGCCGCGCGGAACTGCGCCTGGAAGTCGGCCAGCCTGCGCTCGATCTCAACGTGAATGATCTGGTCCGCGCCGAACAGCACGACGTCCGCCGAGCGGCCGCCCTCGATCGGTACCTCGATCGCCACGCGCCACGTCGCGGGCGCCAGCTCGCGCAGGCGTTCCGCCAGCCGCAGCTGGCCGCTGTCGCGCAGGGATGGTGGCCGCGAGGGATATGCACGCGCCGCGAGCTCGAGCCCGGTGGCCTGGAGCACGCGTGCCGCCGTCATCATCGTGATGCTGGGATCCCCGAGCTCAACGCGGCGCTCGGTCGAGACGGCCACGCCCGCCAGCCGCGCGATCGCGCTGGCCGCGAGGCCGAGGTTCGCGCGGGCCAGCACCACCTCCTGACCGATGCGCTGCGCCTGCCGGCCCGCCATTCGCCTCGCCGTTGCGTTGCCCACTCGCCGATTCACGCGTGCGATCGTGGGGTGCAGGCCCTTATCGGTCCGTTAGCGTTCGATTAGTCGAACGAATCCCGCATGGCCGCTGCTGGGCGCGGCGAACGTTCGATGTATCGAACACTGGTGTGCGTGGCGCGGCCTGCGGCGCGGTGCTGTGCGGGCGACTGACCGATATATCGAACGAACGCAGCAGAACCGGCCCGTCG
>JBDTQJ010000217.1:0-2900 GCA_039932235.1 Chloroflexota bacterium | reverse complement strand
ATGATGATCCTGGCCGGCATCATCCGGAAGACCGGCGTCTTCGGCTGGATCGCCGTGCGCGCTGCCCGCTTCGCGGGGGGCGATGGCTATCGGGTGCTGGTCGTGCTGAGCGTCATCACCGCGGTTGCCAGCGCCTTCCTCGACAACGTCACCACCGTGGTGCTCGTCGGGCCGATCACGCTCTTCCTGGCGGCGCGCCTGGGGATGAGCCCCTTCCCGCTCATCGTGAGCGAGATCCTGGCCAGCAACATCGGGGGCGCCTCGACGCTCATCGGCGATCCGCCGAACATCCTCATCGGCAGCGCGGCGAATCTCGACTTCGCGGCCTTCCTCTTCAACATGGCGCCGCTGTCGGTCGTCCTGCTGGTCCTCTACCTGCTGGCGGCACGCTGGCTCTTCCGGGGCCAGCTGGAGACGGATCCCGACCTCCGCGAGTCGCTGCTGGCCCTTGACGAGCGCGGCATGATCACGAACCCGGCCCTGCTCCGCAGCTCGATGGTGGTGCTCGGCCTCACCCTGCTGGGATTCCTGCTCCACGGGCCGCTCGGCTACGCGCCGGCCACCATCGCGCTCACCGGGGCAGTGGCAATGATGGTGGTCGCGCGCGAGGACCCGCAGGAGGTCCTGCGCGAGGTCGAGTGGCCGACCCTCTTCTTCTTCATCGGCCTCTTCATGCTCGTCGCGGGGGTCATCGAAATCGGCCTCATCGACGCCGTGGCCGACGGCATCATCGCGATCACCGGGGGGGCGCTCGGGAGCACCTCGATCCTGGTGCTGTGGGTCAGCGCCGCGCTCTCGGGGATCATCGACAACATCCCCTACACCGCGACCATGATCCCGGTCGTCGACCAGCTGGCCAGCGGGCACCAGAGCGACGGAGTGTGGTGGGCGCTGGCCATCGGCGCCGACCTGGGCGGCAACGCCACCATCATCGGTGCCAGCGCCAATGTCATCCTCGCCGCCATGGCCGAGCGCGAGGGCCACCCCATCAAGTTCGGCGCCTTCCTGCGCTATGGCCTTCCGGTCACGCTCGGCAGCATCCTCATCAGCACGGCCTACATCTGGCTGCGCTACCTTCTCTGACCGATGGATCATCTCGCCGAGGTTCTGCGCCAGCTCTTCGTCGTGCTGCTCGCCGCCAAGGTCGGCGACGAGATCTTCAAGCGCATCGGTCAGCCACCGGTGATCGGCGAGATCCTGGCCGGGGCGGTCGTTGGGCCGGCACTGCTCGGCTGGTACCAGATCGGCGACGAGACCACGGTCTTCGCCGAGATCGGGGTGGTCCTGCTGCTCTTCCAGGTCGGGGTGGAGACGCGGCTCGGCGACCTGGTCAGGGTCGGCCCGACGGCGCTGTCGGTCGGTGCGCTGGGCGTGATCCTGCCGTTCGCCGGCGGCTTCGCCCTCGGCGGGTTGCTCGGCCTGCCGCTGGCGGTCAGCGTTTTCCTGGCCGCGGCGCTCACCGCCACCAGCGTGGGCATCACCTCGAACGCCCTGCGCGACCTCGGCGCGCTGCGCAGCCGCGCCGGCCGCACCATCCTCGGTGCGGCGGTGATCGACGACGTCCTGGCGATGCTGATCCTGGCATTCGCCACCGGCCTCGCCGCGGGCAGCGTCTCGTTCGAACGGCTCGCCGTCCTGACCGGGGTCGCCGTCGCCTTCATCGGGATCGTGCTGATCGGTGGGACCCAGGTCCTGCGCCGGCGCCGCTCGCTGCTCACCGATCCACGCTTCGCCGATACGCCCTTTCTGCCCGGGATGATCATCATGCTCGGCCTGGCGGCGCTTGCCGCCCAGATCGGTCTGGCCGCGATCATCGGTGCCTTCCTGGCGGGGATGGTGGTCGGCGAATCGAGCGAACGGCACGCGCTGGAGGCGGAGGTGGCGCCCATCGCGGCGTTCTTCACGCCGTTCTTCTTCGCCTACATCGGTGCCCAGGTGGATCTCGCCGGGCTCGGCGACCTGTCGACGCTGGGCCTCGTCCTCGGCGTGACCCTGCTGGCCGTCGCCACCAAGTTCGGTGGCGCCTTCGTCGGTGCCCTCCGCGAGGGGCGCGCATCGGCGCTGCTCATCGGGTGGGGCATGGTGCCGCGCGGCGAGGTGGGGATCGTGGTCGCCGGGCTGGGCCTGCAGGTCGGCGCCATCGACGGACGCCTGTACAGCGTGGTGGTCGGCATGGCGATCCTCACCACGCTGATCGTTCCGCCGCTCCTGCCGCGCCTCGTCCGGCGAGCCGGAGCCGACGACGAGCCGCCGACCACCGAGGCGGCGGAGGCCTGACATGACGAGGCCCCTCCACGGGGGAGGGGCCTCGTGCCTGCGATGGGACCGGCTTATTCGCCCCGCGGGGTGACCTCCACGGTGCCCTTCTGGAAGTCGTTGCCGTTGAGGTCGCCGTCGATGCCCTCGTGGGCCGCTTCGGCGAGATCGGTCCGGTAGGCGTCCGCCGGAGGTGCCTCGGTGATGATCCCGGCACCCATGCTGATGTCCACCGTCTGCTGCCACAGGTCGCTGTCGAGCATCCCGATGCCGGCGTCCGACGGCCAGATGAGGGGGTTGATCTCGTTCATCATCCACGCCTGGTGGCCGGCGCCCAGCGTCGAACCGGCGTCGATCGTGTACTGGATGCAGTCATCCGGGTTGTCGCGGCAGTACATCCAGCCCTGGAAGCTCGCCCGCAGGAAGCGGGTCGCCACGTCCTCGTTGCCATCCTGGGCGAGCCACGCGGCACGCGCGAAGATGGCGTCCTGGAGCATGGCCGTGCCGACCTCGTTGTAGTTGATGACGTTGAGATCCTCGGGCTGGTAGAGCTCGCCGGTGTCCGGGTTCTCCGCCTCCAGCACCTGGGCGTACTCGTTGTAGATCATCGCCTCGGCGACGTCGATCTCCCGGTTGAGGAGGAG
>JBDTQJ010000216.1:0-2914 GCA_039932235.1 Chloroflexota bacterium | reverse complement strand
GACCACTCCGCGCGTTGGCCCGCTGGCCTCGCTGCGGCGTCGCGGCCAACGCTAGGGCCTCGCGGCGTCGTCTGGATGTCGGCTTCGATGCGACCGGTCTTGCGGCTGGGGACGGGCACCGGAGCGCGCGCCAAGCAGGCAGCAGCATGCAGCCCGCTCGGGCCTACACTGACCGAGGATGGCAGGCGCGAGACCGAGAACTGACGGGAGGAGTGTGCGTCGCGGCCTCGCTGGGCTGGACCATGCAGCGACGAATGCCGCCCAACGTGGTCGCAAACCGGCCGATGGCGATGGCTTCCGACCGGACCTCGAGGGCCTACGCGCGGTGGCCGTCCTCCTCGTGCTCGCATTCCACGCGCGCGTGCCGGGCATCGGTGGCGGGTTCGTGGGAGTCGACGTCTTCTTCGTGCTTTCCGGCTTCCTCATCACCCGGCTCCTGCTGCGCGAGCGCAGCCAGTCCGGGACGATCTCGCTGCCAACCTTCTACGCGCGTCGGGCGCGGCGGCTTCTGCCGGCCAGCCTCTTCGTGCTGCTCGTCACGCTCGTTGCGGCGGTCATCGTCCTGCCGCCTCTGCAGGTCGTCGACGTGGGGGGGGACATCGCCGCGGCGGCGCTCTATGTCTCGAACCTTCGCTTTGGGCTCCAGGCCACCGACTACTTCCAGGCGGCCCAGGCGCCCTCGCCGGTTCTCCACTACTGGTCCCTCGGCGTCGAGGAGCAGTTCTACGTGCTCTGGCCGGCGATCATTCTCCTCGTCGGCCACGGTGCCGCGCGCGTCCGTCGACGGGTCGGCCCCTCCGTCATCGCGATCTCGATCGGGTCGTTCCTGTTGGCGCTCTGGCTGACAGGCGCCAACCAGCCCTGGGCGTTCTACTCGCTTCCGACGCGGGCATGGGAGCTCGGCCTCGGTGCCATCCTGGCCGTACAGGCCGCCCGGCTTAGCACCATCCCCGTGGCGCTGTCTGCGGTCCTCGGGTGGGCTGGGCTGGGCCTCGTGGTGCTGTCAGGGGTGGTCGTTAGCGTCGACACACCATTCCCCGGAACGGCCGCCCTCATGCCGACCGTCGGGTCCGCCTTGGTGATCCTCGCCGGAGCGAGGAGCAATCAGTTGGGTGCCGGTCGCCTCCTTGGCACAGCGCTTCCGTGCTTCCTCGGACGCATCTCTTACTCCCTTTACCTCTGGCACTGGCCGTTGCTGATCCTGCCCGAGGCAGCGATCGGTCAGCCACTGCCCTGGTGGGGACGCGGCACGATGGTCCTCGTTGCCATTGGCCTCGCGGCGCTGACGCAGCGCTGGGTTGAGGATCCCCTGCGCCGCGGCCGGATCATCGGAACCCTGCCGCGGCGCAACCTCGCGATGGCGGGCGCCTTCTCGCTCATCGTCGCCGTCGCCTCCGTGGGCCTTGGCGCGGTGACCGTAGCCGGACTCGGCGGCGGTGGCGGGAATGCCGCGGCCGACGAGGCGAACCTTCACAGCATCCTCGGCGCGGCGCCCTCCGTGGCGAGGTCGGCCCGAACGTCCACCAGCGCATCGGCGGGTCCACCGTCTCCGACCTTGGTCGCCAGCCCAACCCCACCGATGACGGTGGACCGGCCAGTCCCGGCCGACCTGCGGCCGTCGCTCGCTGAGGCGCACGGCGACTTCACGCTGGCCGGGGTGCAGGGCTGCTTCGTCCTGGTTGAGGGCACGAGCTCGCCGGCATGCATCTACGGGGATCCGCAGGGATCCAGGACAGCCGTCCTGTTTGGCGACAGCCATGCCCTGAGCTGGTTCCCCGCGGTCGATCGCATCGCCACGGCCAATGGCTGGCGCCTCATCAACTTGACGAAGACCGCGTGTGGCGCCGCGGACGTGGTGCAGTGGCTCAGTTCCCTACGGCGCACGTATGCCGAGTGCTCGCAGTGGCGGACGGACAGCTTCGCCAGGATCGCCCGGGAACGGCCTGCCCTCGTCATCCTCACCAGTAGCCGAGGGCTCGCTATCGTGGAGGGCGACCGCGTCCTCCACGGCGCCGAGGCGGTGGCTCCCTGGCAGGCGGGCCTGGAGCGAACGATCTCCCGGATTGCGTCGCCGGACACGAAGGTCACAGTGATCGGCGACACGCCGCGGTCGGCCTTCGACTTGCCGGTCTGCCTCTCGAAGCACCGCGACAGCATCGTCGCTTGCGCGACGCCCTATACCGATGCCGTTGCCCCCGATTGGGTGGCCGCCGGCGCGGCGGCCGCAGCAGCGGGAGATGCGACCTTCATCGACCCGACCGCCTGGATCTGCCCGTCGCGCCCATGCCCGCCCGTCGTCGGGAACTTCCTCGTCTTCCGCGACCTGCAGCATCTCGCCACACCCTTCTCCGCGGCTCTGGCGGAATACCTCGGACCAGCGCTGCCGCTCGGGCCCTGACGCGTTCAGAAGGGACTGCGGCTGGGCTCGGGACGGTCGCCGATGTCCGCGGGCGCTACGTGCAGCCGGTGAGGTGCCAGATGGTGGCCGCACGCTCCGGCGACGGACGTCCTCGGGACGGCTCTCACAGCCGATCCCCTCCGGGCGGGCGTAGGATCCCTACGCCGCTAGGCGGTCGCCGCGGATCGGATCGGATCGGCGGGCCGGCCGTTGCCGCGCGAGCAACGTCCGGAACTTCGCACCCCGCTCGTTGGTCGATCGCTGCGCGTAGGCCGCAACAATCGGCAACGCTGGAGGCATTTCGGCGCGGCTCGGGCGCCGGACGTTACACCGGCCGCAACGCGCCTGGCACAACCGCCTAGGGGGCGCGGGTGTGGCGTGCCAGGGCCCCCCGGGCCAGCTCGGCAACCTCCTGGCGTACGGCGGCCGGCTCGAGCACCTCCACAACTCCGCCCAGCCCGACCAGCCGGTTGGCGGCCTCGTCCGGCCAGTCGATCTCGATCCGCAGATGGGTCC
>JBDTQJ010000215.1:0-2948 GCA_039932235.1 Chloroflexota bacterium | reverse complement strand
GATCGGCGCGAGTGGCTCAGCGCGCCACCCGGATCAATGAGCGGGCTGTTGGCCGGCTACCTGCCGCGCCTGGTCGCGTTTCGCGTCCTTACCGAGCAGGGGCTCGAGCTCGTCTCCGACCTGCCGCCGCCCGCCGGCGCGGCGCTCCACGAGCTCCACGATTTCTACGCATTCATGGAACGGGAGTGGACGGACATCCTCGCGCGCTACCAGGCGTCCGGGCGATCCAAGGCCCACGAAGAAGGGAACGGATGACCAACCCATCGAGCCCCGCCATCGAGACGGAGCGGTTGACCAAGACGTATGGACCTCACCGCGGGATCATCGACGTCGACCTGACCGTCAACGAGGGCGAGGCGTTCGGCTTCCTCGGGCCCAACGGCGCGGGCAAGACGACCACCATCCGTACGCTGCTCGACCATCTCCGGCCGACCAGTGGGCGGGCGCGCATCTTCGGCATCGAGACGACCGCCGACCCGGTGGCGATCCACCGCCGCGTGGGCTACCTGCCCGGCGAGTTCGTCCTGTACGACAAGCTGACCGGCGGTCAGACGGTCGAGTACTTCGCCAACCTGCGCGGCGGGGTGGACGCGACGTACCAGGCGCGCCTCATCGAGCGCCTCGACGTCGACCCGAGCCGCAAGTTCCGCGAGTACTCGAAGGGCAACAAGCAGAAGATCGGGCTGGTGGTGGCGCTCCAGCATCGGCCTGACCTGCTCATGCTCGACGAGCCGACATCCGGGCTTGACCCGCTGGTCCAGCAGACGTTCTTCGAGCTGCTCGCCGAGGCAAAGGCGGAGGGCCGCACGGCCTTCATGTCGAGCCACGTCCTGTCGGAGGTCGAGAAGACCTGCGACCAAGTGGCCATCATCCGCGACGGGCGGCTCGTCAGGGTGGACCGCGTCGAGGCGCTGCGCGACATGGCTCACCACCAGGTGGAGCTGCGCTTCGCCGGAGCGGCGCCGCGCGACGAGTTCGAGGCGCTCCCCGGCGTTGGCGAGGTCAGCGCCGAGGACGGCGTGCTGCGCATGCGCGTGGCGGGTTCGATCACCCCCGTGGTGCGCGCCGCCGCCCGCCACGAGCTGCTCGACTTCGTGAGCCGCGAGCCGACCCTCGAGGAGACGTTCCTTGCCGAGTACGGCTCGCCCGCACCGGCCGATGTCGACGCTGAAGCGACGGCGGCCCGATGACCGCGTCGGTCCGTCCGACCTACGCCACCCCGCTCGCGCGCCTGATCGGCCTGGGCAGCATCTTCGGCAAGACCCTGCGCGACTCGCGGCGGGCGACGCTCCTGGTGGGCGGGCTGATCGGGCTGCTGACCATCGGGGTGGCGGCGGGGATCATCTCCCAGTTCGCGACGCCGGAGTCGCGACGCGAGATTCGCCAGATCGTGGAGGCGGTGCCGCCGATCATGCAGGGCCTCGCCGGCCGGCCGGTCAACATCGAGACCCTCGGCGGCTACCTGCAGTACAAGTACGGCGGCTTCTTCCCACTGGTCATCGGCCTGTGGTCGATCCTGGCCCTGTCGGGAACCCTCGCCGGCGAGACCCGTCGCGGCAGCCTGGACGTGCTGCTGGCGATGCCCATCAGCCGCCGCCGGATCGCGCTTCAGAAGGTCCTTGGACACGTCCTCATGCTGGCTGTGGCGATGCTGCTGATCGGCGGCGGCACGGCCATCGCCGGCAATGCGTTCGCCAACCTGCCCGGCGATGAGATCCCCGTCGGCGCCGCCCTCTCGTACGCGCTGTGGCTGGGCCTGATGGCGCTCATCGCGGGATCGGTGGCATTCGCTCTCGCCCCGTTCGTCGGGCGCGGCTCGGCGGCGGGCCTCGCCGGGGCGCTGATGCTCGGCGGCTTCCTGCTCAACGGATACCAGACGGCGATCCCGGAGCTCGGGGCGGCCGCGAACATCAGCTGGTTCGACTGGACCGCGGATCACATCCCGCTCGCCGGCCGCTACGGCTGGCCGTCGCTGGCCCTCGTCGCGGTCGTGACGGCCGCGCTGCTGGCGGTGGGGATCGAGGCGTTCGCGCGCCGTGACGTGGGAGCCACCACCGCCATCCCGAGTCCGCGCCTCCCGCACGCCATGCTCGGTCTGCGGAGCCCCGTCGGGCGCGCGGCCGCCGAGCGTCTGCCCACCGCGCTCGGCTGGGGCGTGGGGCTCGGGATCTTCGGTCTGCTGCTGGCCGCATCGGGAAGCTCGTTCATCGACCAGGTCACCAAGTCGCCCGAGTTCATGCAGGCGCTGTCGAACATCTTCCCCGATACGGACTTCGCCTCGGTGGCCGGGTTCCTCGAGCTCGTCTTCATCGAGTTCGGCCTGGTGCTGGCAGGCCTCGCGGCGGCCGCCCTCGTCGGCGGCTGGGCATCGGACGAAGCGACCGGACGCACTGAGCTGCTCCTCGCCGCGCCGGTGGCACGCACCACGTGGCCGCTGGCCGGAGCGACCGGTGTGTTCACCGGTATCGCGGCGATCGTCGTCCTCACCGCCCTCGGCATCGCCGTCGGCGCGCTGCTGGCGGCCGGCGACATCGCGGGACCGGTGCTCGGAACCCTGGCGATCGGTTTGTACGCGGCCGCCATGGCCGGCGTGGGAATCGCCGTCGGAGGGCTGATCCGTCCGGGGCTCGCGGCACCTACCGTGGCGGTGGTCACCGTGCTGACCTGGCTCGTCGACCTCGTCGGCGGCGACATCGGTCTGCCGGACGTGGTGCACGAGCTGGCGTTGAGCACCCACCTTGGCCAGCCGATGCTCGGCGTCTGGGACCCGGTGGGGATCATCGCCTGCCTGGTGCTCGCCATTGGTGGGGTGGCGCTCGGAGCGTGGGGCTTCGCGCGGCGCGACCTCCGAGGGTGAGGGCTTAGCCGGCGTCCCGTGGGTCGTCCGGCACCATCGCCCCGGCCTCCGGCCGCAGCCAGCCGTGGAGCAGCTCATCGTGGAAGAGGCG
>JBDTQJ010000214.1:0-2956 GCA_039932235.1 Chloroflexota bacterium | reverse complement strand
AAGACCACGACCTGCTCATCCTCGAAGACGCGCTCGGACGGGATGTCGCCGGCCACGATCCGGCAGAAGAGGCAGTCAGGCTCAGCCATGCCGCTGAGCCTAGGCGAAGTCGCCGGCCCGCGACAACACGATGGCGGCCGCCACCGGCGCCACCGACTCGGCGCGCAGGATGCGGGGCCCCAGCCCGGCCAGCGTCGCTCCCCCGCGCTGTGCCGCTGCGACCTCGTCGCGGGTGAAGCCACCCTCCGGACCGATGACCAGGTGGCTCGCCGCGTCCACGCTGGCGAGGCCCGGCTGATCGGCGCCGCCCCGCTCCCAGAGCAGGACCGTCCCCGGACCGATGAGCTCGGGGAGCGGGCGGGGGGCGTCGACCGGCGGGACCATCCCCCGCTCGGACTGCTCCGCCGCCTCACGCGCCACGGTGCGCAGCCGCTCCAGCCTGCGGGGGCTCAGCTCGCGGGCCACGGTGCGCTCGGTGACGGCCAGCTGGAACGCGGCGACGCCGACCTCGGTGGCGGCGCGGATCGCCTCCTCCAGGCCGTCGCCCTTCAGCAGTGCCTGCACCACGGTGAGCCGGTGGCGCGGCTCCCCGATGGATGGGCGGCGCTCGGTGACCACCAGCTCGCCGCCGGCGATCACGCAGCGCGCCTCGTCGCCGTCGCCCTCCAGCAGCACGATCTCCGCTCCGTCGCGCAGGCGCAGCACGCGGCGCACCTGGTGCTCCAGCTCCTCGGGGAGCGGCAGCCGCTCGCGTCCGGCCACAGTCCCCGGCGCGACGAAGAAGCGGTGCACGGTGCCGGTCATGCGGATCGCTCCGCCCGCAGGCTGACCCACTCCCCGTCGTGGCGCTCCGCGGCGATCGCCAGCCCAGCGCCGGCCAGCGCGTCGCGCACCTCGGGCGCCCGGCCCTCGATGATCCCGCTCGCCAGCAGCGTCCCGCCGGGCGCCGTGTGGGCCGCCAGCGGCACAGCCAGCTGCACGAGCACCGCCGCCACCAGGTTGGCGAGCACCAGCGGATACGGTTCGGCGGCAGGGACCGCCGGCAGCGTGCCCTCCCAGGCGCGAAGGCGTGGCGCGAGCCCGTTGGCGGCCGCGTTGGCCCGCGTCGCCTCGACGGCCAGCGGATCGGTGTCGCACGCATCGGCGCTGTCTGCGCCAAGCCGAAGGGCGGCAATCGCCAGGATCCCCGACCCGCAGCCGACGTCGAGGACGCGCGGCGGCATCGGTCCGTGCGCCTGCAGCAGCTCCAGGCAGCCACGCGTCGTGGGGTGCAGCCCCGTCCCGAATGCCATGCCGGGGTCCATCCGGATCGCGACCTCGCCGGGGCGCGGCTCCTCGTCGAGCCAGGTCGGGATCACCACCACCCGACCGATGCGCTGGGTGGCGTAATGCGCCTTCCAGGCATCGGTCCAGTCGGCGGCGTCGACCGGCGTCACCTGCAGCTGCCCGACCGGTCGCAGCCCGAACGCCTGGAGATGCCACAGCGCCCGCTCGGTCGCCTCGACGGCAGTCGCCGCCGCCGCATCGGCGGGCACGTGGGCAGTGACGACGAAGGGAGCATCGGTATCCTCGCGTACGTTCAGCTCGTCGTCCGGGTCGCGGATGAGGCGCGTGGGGCGCACCGCCGTCCCGCCGCCGGGAGCCACGCGGCCGAGGATCTCGCTGACCGGCTCCACGGCCTCGGCGTCGACCTCGACGCTCAGCTCCAGCCAGCGACCCTCCGCCGCGCTGTCAGCCGAAGAGGTCACGCAGCCGGCCGATCACTCCGGAGCCGTCGCGCGGCAGCTTCGCCGGTGCGCTGACCTGGCCCAGCTGCTCCAGCAGCTCGCGCTCGCGGCGGCTCACCTTCGCCGGCACCACCACGGTGACGATCACGTGCAGGTCCCCGGCACCGCCGCCGCGCAGGCGAGGAACGCCCTTGCCGCGCAGCTTCAGCTCCGTGCCGCTCTGTGTGCCGGGCGGGACGGGCAGGTCCGCGGTCCCGTCGATGGTTGGCACCTGCAGCGTCGCGCCGAGCGCCGCCTGCGCGAAGGTGACCGGCAGCTCGTGGTACAGCTCGGTAGCGCGGCGCAGCAGCTCCGGGTGCTCGGCGACGCTCACCGCGACGTACAGGTCGCCCGCCGGCCCGCCGCGCGGGCCGGCCTCGCCCTGGCCCTCCAGCGCGATCCGCTGCCCGGAGTCGATCCCCGCCGGGATCTCCACCTGCAGCTCCCGCTGCTCGCGAACCCGGCCGTCGCCGTGGCAGGCGTGGCACGGTGCGCTGACGATCTGCCCCTCCCCGTGGCAGCGCGGGCAGGCCACGATGTTGACCATCTGCCCCAGGATCGTCTGCGCCACGCGCCGCTTCTCGCCCGTCCCGTTGCACTCCGGGCAGCGCTCGGGCTCGCTGCCCGGCTCGCCGCCGCTTCCCTCGCAGACGCTGCAGGTCACCAGGGTCGGGAAGCTGATGTCGCGCGTGACGCCGGACATCGCCTCGGCGAACTCGATATGCAGCTCGTAGCGCAGGTCGGCGCCCGCGACCACACGGCTGCGCTGCCGGCCGCCCGGCTGACCGCCGAAGAACGCGTCGAAGATGTCGCCGAACGGCCCGAACCCACCCCCGAAGCCCTCGAACCCACCGCCCGCGGTGGAGGCGTCCACCCCGGCATGGCCGAACATGTCGTACGCGGTCCGCCGTTGGCGGTCCGACAGCACGCGATACGCTTCGTTGACCTCCTTGAAGCGCGTCTCGGCGCCGTCGCTGCCGTCGATATCGGGATGGTGCTGCTGGGCGAGGCGACGGAAGGCGCGCTTGATCTCGTCATCGCTCGCCTCCCGGGCAACGCCCAGGACCTCGTAGTAGTCGCGCTTGGTGGCCATCGGTCGGCGATTATACCGATTGGCACTCTGGAACCGCGAGTGCCAAGCTGTGGACAGGCGTCAACGGTTATCCACTGGTGTGCAAGTGACTTGCACA
>JBDTQJ010000213.1:0-2961 GCA_039932235.1 Chloroflexota bacterium | reverse complement strand
CACAAGCGCCTGATCGACATCATCGATCCGTCGACCAAGACGGTGGATGCGCTGATGCGGCTGAGCCTGGCCGCGGGCGTGGATATCGAAATCAAGATGTGATGCGTGGGGCGGCACCGTCCGCCCCTCCCATCCGCCATCGAAAGGAAGCCAGGGAACACAGTGCCGGCAGGAATCATCGGGCGGAAGCTCGGGATGATGCGGATCTTCGCGGACGACGGAAGCGTCGTCCCGGTCAGCGTCATCGAGGCGACCCCCAATACCATCACGCGGCTCCGCACCGCCGAGCAGGACGGCTACGTCGCCCTGCAGCTCGGCGCGGGCACTGCCAAGCGGGTCACCAAGCCGGTGGCCGGCCAGTTCAGCGCGCTTCCGAAGGACCTGCAGCGCCCGCGCCACGTGCGCGAGCTGCGGATCGACGCCACCGAGGGCTACGAGGCCGGGCAGCAGCTCGACGTCACGCTCTTCGAGGCGGGGGAGCTGGTCGACGTGACCGGCACCAGCAAGGGCAAGGGGTTCGCCGGCACCATCAAGCGCCACCACTTCCACCGCGGCCCCAAGACCCACGGCTCCAACAACTACCGGCAGCCCGGCTCGGTCGGCGCCGGCACGACCCCGGGTCGTGTCTTCAAGAACACCAAGATGGCGGGCCATCTCGGCGATGACCGGGTGACCGTCAAGAAGCTCAAGGTCGTTAAGGTCGATCCCGAGCGGAACCTGATCCTCGTGAAGGGTGCGGTTCCCGGGGCGCGCAACGGCCTGCTGCTCGTGCAGAAGGCGAAGTGACGATGCCCCAGACGACGATCCTCACCGCCGCTGGCAAGGAGGCCGGCCAGGTCGAATTGGCCGAGGCCCTCTTCGCCGCGCCGGTGAACGAGAACCTCATCCACCAGGCGGTGGTGCGCCAGCTCGCCGCGCGGCGGCTCGGCACCTCCGACACCCTGACCCGCGGCCGGGTGGCCGGCGGCGGCAAGAAGCCGTGGCGCCAGAAGGGAACCGGTCGCGCCCGGCAGGGCACCCGCACCGCCCCGCACTGGGTCGGCGGCGGCGTGGTCTTCGGACCGCACCCGCGCAGCCACGACGTGAAGATGAACAGCAAGATGCGCCGCGCCGCGCTGCGCGGGGTCCTCTCCGCCAAGCACGAGGACGGTGCGCTGCGGGTGGTCGAGGGCTTCGATCTCGATGCCGCTGGGACGCGGGCCTTCATGGGACGCCTGTCCGGCTGGAACGCGGAGGGCAAGGTCCTGCTGGTCCTCCCGGCGCGTGACCAGGTCATCGAGCGCTCCGCGGGCAACGTTCGCGAGGTGCGCGTCCTGCTCGCCGACAGCCTCAACGTGGTGGACCTGCTGCAGGCCGACACGATCGTGATGACCCGCGAGGCCCTCGACCGGGTGGTGGAGGTGTACGGATGAGCTCGGTGACGATGCACGACGTGCTGCTGCGACCGGTGATCAGCGAGAAGAGCGTTCTCGAGAGCGAGCGCAACAACTACACCTTCGCGGTCGCCCGCGATTCCAACAAGTTCCAGATCAAGGCCGCCGTGGAGGCCGAGTTCAAGGTTGATGTGCTCGGTGTACGGGTGGTGAACGTCAAGCCGAAGCAGAAGCGGCGCGGCCGCAAGACGCTCGGCATGGTCCCCGGCTGGCGCAAGGCGATCGTGACGATCGCCGCGGGCCAGAAGATCGAGCTCTTCGAGGCGGTTTAGACAATGCCATTGCGAAGCTATCGACCGACGAGCCCGGGTCTCCGCCAGATGACCCGCTCGACGTTCGAGGAAATCACCGAAACCACGCCGCACAAGCCGCTCACCGAGCGGATGGTTCGACGTGCCGGACGCAACAACCAGGGCCGCCTGACGGTCCGTCACCAGGGAGCCGGCCACAAGCGCCTGTACCGGGTGATCGACTGGAAGCGCGAGAAGCACGGCGTCCCGGCGCGCATCGCGACCGTCGAGTACGACCCCAATCGCTCGGCGCGCATCGGTCTGCTGCACTACGCCGACGGCGAGAAGCGCTACATGCTCCTGCCGCACGGCCTGAAGGTCGGCGACCGCGTCGTCTCCGGGCCGGATGCGGAGGCGCGGACGGGCAACGCCCTGCCGCTGACCCGCGTTCCGCTGGGCACGCAGGTCCACAACATCGAGCTGGTCGCCGGCCGCGGCGGGCAGATCGTCCGGTCGGCCGGCAGCAGCGCACAGCTGCTCGCCAAGGAGGGCGAGTTCGCCACCCTGCGGCTGCCCTCGGGCGAGGTGCGCCGCGTGCGTGCCGGTTGCATGGCCACCATCGGCCAGGTGAGCAACCTGGACCACGAGAACCAGAAGATCGGCAAGGCCGGCCGCTCGCGCCACATGGGCAAGCGCCCGCAGGTGCGTGGCTCGGTCATGAACCCGCGCGACCACCCGCACGGTGGTGGCGAGGGCAAGCAGTCGACCGGCATGCCGCCCAAGACTCCGTGGGGCAAGCCGGCCATGGGCCTTCGGACCCGGGCCCGCAAGAACCCCAGCAACAAGATGATCGTTCGGCGTCGATATGGACGCGGTTAGGAGAGCGCGATGAGTCGTTCCGTCAAGAAGGGACCCTACGTCGACGCGCGCCTGCTCGGCCGCATCGACGAAATGAACAAGCGCAACGAGCGGAAGGTGCTGCGCACCTGGTCGCGTGCGAGCGTGATCTTCCCGCAGATGATCGGGCACACGATCGCCGTCCACGATGGACGACGACACGTGCCGGTGTTCGTCACCGAGAACATGGTCGGGCATCGGCTCGGCGAGTTCGCGCCGACGCGCACCTTCCGTGGCCACGGCGGCCGAGCGACCGAGCGCAGCTCGGCGTTGAAGTAGGACGTGATGCGCGTTTCCGCCACCGCCAAGTACATCCGCATCAGCCCGCGCAAGGTGCGCCTGGTGACGAACCTCATCGCCGGCAAGCCGGTCGAGGAGGCCGCGGCCATCCTGCGCTTCCT
>JBDTQJ010000212.1:0-2969 GCA_039932235.1 Chloroflexota bacterium | reverse complement strand
CGAGGTCCACGAGCGGCCGACCCTGGCGCTCATCCTCCGCCTGCCGCTGGACTAGTCGGTCGCGAGCAGCGGCTCCAGGATCCATGGCCACGGCACCTGGGGAAGCATGCGCTGCGCGCTCGGCACGAGCCCATCGGCGGGGTAGCCGCGGAAGGTGGCGATATCAAACGTCGCATACGCCAGCTCCGACGCTCCCCTGGCCAGCGGTTGGTTGCGCACGACGGTCCCGATCGCGAGCGCGTGGCTGGGGTCCTCGCCCCAATGGCGCTGCAGAAGGGCCACGATTTCCCAGGTGGTGGGCGAGTCGCTGGCGGTGGCGACCGATCGATCCAGCTCCTCCCGGGCAGCGGCGCGATCGCCGAGCATGGCGTTCGCGAGGGCGCGGACGCTGGGGTTGCGATATTCGGCCGGGTCGATGGTCGCGCCCAGCATGCGCCGCGCGATGATGGCGTTCATCTCGCTCGACAGCGCGCCGATCTCGTTGCCGGCCGCTCCCTCGAGGGCCACGGGCCGCGGCCAGGTGGTGGTCAGCGAGGTCCACGGATTGGTGAGGAGGCTGTAGACGTATGCCGCGTCGGCGTCGTGGGTGTCGCCCAGCGCCTCGCGCACGAAGGCGGCGTTGATGAACTCGCGTCCGGAGAGCGTGGCGCGATCGACGGCGTGACCGGCTGCGTCGCGCGCGCACTTCGTGTCGCCGGCCTCAAGGCACAGCAGCGCCAGGTTCGTCCAGCTCGCTCCATCGCCCGGATTGAGGACAATGGCGCGTTCGGCGCTGGCGCGAGCAAGTTCGCCGTCGCCGGCCCACGCCGCCGCGACAGCAAGCGACTTGGGTCCGGCGGGGTGCCACGGATCGAGGGCGACCGATTGTTGTAGCGCGACCGTGGCGTCGCCCCAGTCACGGTCACCGGCGGCGTCGATCGCGTTGCGGTAGTCGACTGCGCCCGCATCGCCCAGCACCAGGACCACCAGCAGCGCGGCTGCTGCGGCGATCGGCGCCACGAGGGTGCGCGCGCGTGGAAGGGCCGGCACTGCCCAGCGCACCGCGCCGGCATCGGCGAGCGCGATGGCGGCGAGCAGGATGACGAGCAGGTCGAGCCCGGGCAGGAAGGTGACATCCTCGAACAGGAAGCCAACCGCCAGGCCGATCAGAATTGCGTACGCCGCGCGCCCCGCCCAGGTTGAGCCGGCACGCGGCCGCGCCACGATGACGAAGGCGGCGAACACGGCGAGTCCCGCCGTCAGGCCGACGATTCCAGCGTCCCCGAGCAGGCCAAGCGGGACGTTGTGCGAGTGCGGCTGCCGCACCGGGAAGGTGAGGGCCGCGGCAGCCGCCTGGCGCGCATACGGCATCGTCCCCGGACCGATCCCGAGGACCGGCGACGCGGACCACGCAGCGATCGTGTCCTGCCACAGAAAGCCGCGGTACACGAGCGAGCTGATGGCCGTCAGGCGCGGCGCGATGAAGGAAAGACCCAGCGCGGCGACCACCAGGGTCCCGCCCGCGATGGCCAGCTCGCGGCGTGCCCAGCGGGCCGGCATGCGCGCACTGCGCACCGCCGGCGCGGCCAGGATCAGCCCGGCCACGGCCAGCGCCACCCACGCCGACCGAGAGCCGGAGAGAAGGGTCAAGGGCGCGCCGGTGAGCGCCAGAACGGCCAACAGCCAGCGTCGCGGCCGGCCGTCTTGGAGCAGCAGAATGAGCGGCACCAGGCACACGAGCACGAACGGCGGCACAGCAACGGAGCCGAATACGGTCCCCTCGTGCCCGATCCGCACCGGAGGGATGATGCCCGGGCCGCCGACGGCCCACCACTGCGCGCGATGCCAGAGCAGTATCGCCAGTGCACCGAGGCCAAGCGCCAGGGTCGGCAAGGCGACGCTCCAGACTACCCAACCTGGTCGCGAGCGGAGGGTGAGAAGGGCCACCGGCAGGAGGAGCACGTACGCGAGCGAGGCGCTGAGGGCACGGATCGCGAGCCCGTGGTTCTGCGCGGTCAGCGTCGCCACCGCCAGGGCAACGAGCAGGACAAGGATGGGCAAGTCGATCGGCGTCCGGGGCAACGGGACGCCGCGCACCGCTGCGACAACTAATCCCCCGATGGCGGCGAGCGCGAACAGGTGGAGTACTAGCTGGAAGCGCGCATCCCAGAGTGCCCCATCCCAGCCGACGTAGCTGAACGTTGCCAGGCTCGCCGCCAGCGCCAGCAGCTCGACGCGGCGCGTCACCGGCGCGCTCACCGCCCCACCGTCGGTCGGCCGTGGAGGATTCGGATGGCGCGCTCCAGCTTCGAGCGTGCGTCCGGCACGAGCCCGACAGCGGCCAGAGCCCGCCCGGTGGCCGTGAAGTCGGCGTCGGATGCGTTGGGCGCACGCTCGAGCTCGACGAGGCATAGGCGTCCCGTTGGGGTTGTCTGGCCAACCACCTCGACCTCATCCAGCGACAGCAGCCCGACGGGACGGCCACGAAGCGTGATCGGGCGCTCACGCCGTCGCTGCCGCAGGGTGAGGCGCACGCGCAGCGGCAGTCCGCCACTGAGCAGGTTGAGATGGTCGCGCGCCGCGGACGCAGGCCACACCGCGGGATCGAGGCTCGCCGTGGCAGGCCCCTCGATCTCGGGGCGGCGATGGAGGGCGCCCTCCATGGACGCCACCGGCCCCTTGAGGGACACGATGGTCGTCGTGGTGCCGTCCACGCGGCGGCTGCGCAGGCGGCAGGCCCAGGCCACCGCCTCGAGGCGGCCGTCGCTTGTGTCGAGGTAGCGGTCATCCTCATCGTTGACCACCACCGGCCCGAGGTTGGACGGGCCGAGCCGGCTGGCGATCGCCAGGCTGTCGAGCGTGGCGGGGTCGGCCTCGTACTTGAGCTCGGCCTCGATGGCGAAGTCAGCCATCTGCCGGCGACCCCCGATACCGGGCCGCGGCATGCTCCACCGCCGTGGCGACCGCCTCCCGCAGCGCGGGCGGCTCCA
>JBDTQJ010000211.1:0-2982 GCA_039932235.1 Chloroflexota bacterium | reverse complement strand
CGCCGTACTTGGCGAAGAGGCCCTCGGTGGCGCCGAAGACGCCGCCCTTCTTGCCCACGTCCTCGCCCAGGACCATGACGCGCTCGTCGCGCTCCATCTCCTCGTCCATCGCGAGGCGCACCGCCTCGAGGATGTTCAGCTCAGGCATCGGTCGAGTCCTCCGGCTCTGCGTAGACGTGCAGCTCGGCGGTCGCGATGTCCGGCTCGGGGCGTGCCTCGGCGCGCTTGCTGGCGTCGTTGACCTCCGCCTTGACGTCCGCGCGCAGCTGGGTGTCGACCTCGTCGTCGAGCAGCCCCCAACCGCGCAGCTGATTGCCGAAGAGCGTGATCGGATCGCGCTCCTTCAGGGCTTCCACCTCCGCGGCGTCGCGGTAGCGGCGCTGGTCGTCATCACTCGAGTGGCTCGTCAGGCGCACCACGTTGGTCTCGATGAGGGTCGGGCCCTGCCCCGACCGCGCGCGGTCGTGCGCCTCCTTGGCGACCCGGTACACCTCGAGCACATCGGTCCCGTCGACGGCAACGCCGGGGAACCCGTAGCCTTCGGCGCGAGCCGCGACCTTGCCGCCGCCCACCTGCTTGTCGAGCGGAACGCTGATGGCGTAGCCGTTGTTCTCGCAGACGAAGATCACTGGCAGGTTGTGCACACCGGCGAAGTTCATGGCCTCGTGGATCTCGCCCTGGTTGCTGGTGCCCTCGCCGAAGCTGGTGAGCGCCACCACGTCGTCGCCCTTGACCCACGCGCCCATCGCGATCCCGACCGCGTGGAGGACCTGCGTCCCGACCGGCGACGAGAGGGACACGATGTTGTAGCGGGCCGCCCCGTAGTGACCGGGCATCTGGCGGCCGGCCGAGCTGACGTCGTCTCCCTTGGCGAGGTGGGCGGTGATGATGTCCTCGGCCTGCATGCCGAAGGTGATGGCCGAGGCGATGGAGCGGTAGTAGGGCGCCATCCAGTCCTGCCCCTGGCGCAGCGGCCAGGCGGTGCCGACCTGGGCACCCTCGTGGCCCTGGCCGGAGATGATGAACGCGATCTTGCCGGCACGCTGCATGAGCCACATGCGCTCGTCGACGGCGCGCGCCAGCAGCATCTGCCGGTACATCGCTCTGACGTCGTCATCGGTCAGGCCGAGCTCAGCGTGCCTGGGCTGCGTTGCGGTCTCCTTGGCCACTCGTCGTTGCTCCCGCTACACGTGGATCGCGGCGCCGTCGACGGCCAGTGCGGCCTCGGCGAGCACCTCGGTGAGGGTCGGATGCGCGTGCACGCTCATCGCGATCTCGGCTGCCGTTCCCTCCACGAGTCGTGCGAGGGTCGGCTCGGCCAGCAGATCGCCGGCGTGCGGACCGATGATATGCGCCCCGAGCAGGATGCCGGTGTCCGCATCGGCGACGAACTTGGCGAACCCGTCGACCTCGCCGACGATGGTCGCCTTGCCGAGCGCCCTGAACGGGAATGAGCCGGTCTTGACCCCGTGGCCGGCCGACGTCGCCTCTGCCTCCGTCATCCCGACGCTGGCGATCTGCGGCCGGCAGAAGGTCACCCGCGGCATGAGGTCCATGCGCACCGGCTCCGGGTCGTGGCCGGCCATGTGCTCGACCGCGACCACCGCCTCGTGGCTGGCGACGTGCGCCAGGGCGAAGCCCGGCACGATGTCACCGATCGCGTACAGGTGCTCCACCCCGGTGCGCATGAACTCGTCGACCACCACGTAGCCGCGGTCGAGCTTGAGCCCCGAGATGCCCTCCAGGCCGATGTTCTCGGTGAGCGGCCGCCGCCCGACCGCCACCAGGATCACGTCGGCGGTCACGTCGGTGCGCTTCCCGCCGTCCTTGCCGGCGACCTGGAAGCTGACCTCGGTCTCCGACTTCTTGAGGGTCTCGGTGTCGATGGTGCTCGAGGTGAGCATGGTGATACCGCGCTTCTTGAAGACCCGGTTCAGCTCCTTGCTGATCTCCGGGTCTTCGAGCGGGACGACACGGTCCGCGAACTCGACCAGCGTCACCTCCGCGCCGAAGTCGCGATACATGCTGGCCCACTCGACCCCGATCGCACCTGCGCCGACGATGGTCACCCGCTTCGGCACGTCATTGCGCCGCAGCGCCTCGTCGCTGGTGATGATCAGGTGACCATCGGGGTCGAGGCCAGGGAGCGAGCGGGGGGCGGATCCGGTGGCCAGGATGACGTCCGTGGCGGTCGCCTCCACGTCGCCCGATGCGCCGCCGGAGACGCGGACGCTGGTCGGACCGGTGAGCACGCCGTTGCCCTCCAGCACGGTGACGTTGTTCTTCTTCATGAGGAACTCGACGCCCTTGACGTGCTTCTCGATCACCGCATCGCGTCGCTTCCCGAGCGCACCATAGTCGAGGCTCACCCCGTCATGGCCTGCAAGGCCGAACTCGGCGCCCTGCTCGGTGACGCGATGCAGCAGGTCGGCTGTCTCGAGCAGCGCCTTGGAGGGAATGCAGCCGCGGTTGAGGCAGGTGCCACCGAGGCGGTCGCGCTCCACGAGCCCAACCGAGAGGCCGAGCTGCGCGGCGCGGATGGCGCCCACGTAGCTCATACCGCCGCCCAGGATGAGCAGGTCGAACTGGTGCTGATCAGCCATGAGTCTCCGTCGTGTTCGTCAGGAAGGGGTCGCCGCCGGCGCCCGCCGCGACGTGTCGGTGTCGAGGGCACGTCCCTCGTAGGCAGCCAGGCGGCGACGCCACTCGTCGGGCACCGGCATGGGGCGGGCCTCCGCGTAGTCGTACGCGACGAGCACGGTCGCCACCTCGCCCACCAGGCGGCCCTCGGTGCCGGCCTGCATGCGGTGGCTCATGGCGAAGCTGGTGCGACCGATGTGATCGACCCGCGTTCCGACCACGACCTCCTCCTCGAACAAGATGGGGGAGCGGAAGTTGATTTCCGCTCGGGCCAGGATGAGCGGCATGCGGTCGAAGCCACCGTCCGGCTGAAGGGCCTCCAGCAGGTAGCGAATGCGGGCC
>JBDTQJ010000210.1:0-3004 GCA_039932235.1 Chloroflexota bacterium | reverse complement strand
CAGAGGTCGATGGGCGCGTTCCGGCAGATGTCGTCGACGCGGCTGGCGAGCTCGGTCACCTGGTCGCGGATCGCGGTCATGCGCTCGAGGATGAGCGCGGAGGAGTCGGTTGGCACGACCCCGTCGCGCGGCAGGGCGTCGAGCTCCGCACTCAGCGCGTCGATGGACGCCCGGATCTCGTCGAGGTCGATCTGCAGCGGGGCAGTGGCAGCAGCCGCCGCGGCCGCCTCGTCACGCGCGCCGGTCACCTCCTCGCGGAGGCCGGCGACCTGGAGCAGAAGGACCACCAGGAGCACCACCACCATGGCGGCGCCGATCACGGCAGCAAGCGAGCGAGTCATGCGGCAATGCTATCGGGTCGGGGCGCCCGGGGTCGCGACGCGCACGACCCCGGGCGAAGGATCAGCCGGCGAGCGCGCCCCCGGTGCGTGCCCGCTCCTCGGTGACGGAGGGGTCCTCGTCGTGGTGGCCGCCCACCTCGTCCCAGATCCGAACGTCCTTCGTCTCGGGGATCGCAAGGGCCCCCACGATGAGCGTCATCACTGCGATCACGATTGGGTACCACAGCCCGGCGAAGATCGAGCCACCGGGCGTGACGTTGCCGAGCCAGGCCAGGCCGCCACCCGCCACCGCGGCCGCGGTGATCGCCGTGGCGATGAACGGCAGCCAGCCGCCGAACTCGCCGTTTCCCAGGTGGTAGGGGAGCGACAGCGAGGTGTAGCGGATCTTGGCCGGGAAGTATTCGACCAGGAAGGCGGCAATCGGCCCGTAGACCATCGTCACCAGCACGATCATCAGGAACACCATGGCGATCAGCCCGATGATGTTCGGGTCCTGGGCGACCATGATCGCCTTGCCGGTGGCATCGGTACCCGGAATCGGGTTGGTGAAGCCGTGCATGGCGTTGAAGATCGGGAAGTAGGCGATGGCCGCCAGCAGGCAGCCGCCCAGGATGATCGGCTTGCGGCCGATCCGGTCGGAGAGCCAGCCGAAGAAGACGAAGAACGGCGTGGCCAGCGCGATCGCCACCAGCATCACGGTGTAGGCGTCCACGAACCCGACGCCAAGCGGGCCGGTCATGAACGAGAGGGCGTAGAACTGGCCCGTGTACCAGACCACTGCCTGCCCGGCGGTCATGCCGAACAGTGCCAGCAGGATGAGGCGCCAATTGCGACGGTTCCCGAGGCTGTCGCGGAGTGGCGCGTCGGAGGTCTTGCCCTGCTCCTTGGCCCGCGTGTAGAGCGGCGTCTCCTGGAGCTTGAAGCGGATGTAGAGCGCACCGATGACCAGGATGGCGGACAGCAGGAAGGGGATGCGCCAGCCGTAGTCGGCGAAGGCGGCGGTGCCGAGGGTGACACGGAAGAGGAGGATCACCGCCAGGGCCAGGAAGAGCCCGATGGTGGCGGTGGTCTGGATCCACGACGTGTACTGGCCGCGCTTGCGATCTGGCGCGTGCTCGGCGACGTAGATCGCCGCGCCACCGTACTCGCCGCCCAGGGCCAGGCCCTGCAGCATGCGGAGGGTGACCAGGATGATGGGCGCCAGGATGCCGATCTGCGCGTAGCCGGGCAACAGGCCGACCAGGACCGTGGCGCCGCCCATGATCGACACGGTCAGCAGGAAGGCGACCTTGCGCCCGGTCTTGTCGCCGATGCGGCCGAAGACGATGGCGCCGAAGGGTCGGACGGCGAAGCCGGCGCCGAAGGTGGCGAGCGCGCTCAGCACCTGGGCCGTCGGGTCGCCGGGGAAGAAGACCGGCGCCAGGAAGGTGGCGAGGACGGCGTACAGGTAGAAGTCGTACCACTCGATGACCGTTCCGATGGCTGACGCGCCGATCACGAACGGGAGCTTGTAGTCGGAGTCGCGGGCCGGTGCAGTGGCTGCCATGGGGCGTGGACCTCAGTTAGGTCTGACGTGCAATGGCGACCGATGCTCGGTGTCGGTCGTTCTCCGGGGAACGCCTCGGATCACCTCATCGGTCTCGGCCCTGCCCTTCTTCGATACGGTGGCAGCGTGGACTCTGGTGCAGTTGCGTGGTGACGATACACCCCCGGTTCAACCCCCTCGGCGCCGGTCGCACGGCTAGAATTCACCATCCCACGAGCTGAACGAAGGAGCCTCACCCCGATGAGCGACGAGCGGCACGGCAACGCGGACGCGATCGAGAATCTCCTGCGCGAGGACCGCACCTTCCCGCCCCCGGCCCCGTTCAGCGCCAGCGCGCTCATCGACGATCCGGGGATCTACGAGCGGACCGCCACCGAGGACGGGTTCCGCGAGTTCTGGACGCAGGAGGGCAACCGCCTCGACTGGATGGAGCCGTGGAGCGAGCTCTACACGTGGGACGCGCCGTACGCGAAGTGGTACCTCGGCGGCAAGCTCAACGTCAGTGCCAACTGCCTCGACCGCCACGTGGCCAACGGGCTGGGCGACAGGATCGCGTACTTCTGGGAGGGCGAGCCGGGTGACATGCGGACGATCACCTATCGCGAGCTGCTCGACGAGGTCTGCCGCTTCACCAATGCGCTGCGCGGCCTGGGGGTGAAGAAGGGCGACCGGGTCGCCATCTACATGCCGATGATCCCCGAGCTGCCGGTCGCGATGCTCGCCTGCACGCGCATCGGTGCGCCCCACAGCGTCGTGTTCGGTGGCTTCAGCGCGGATGCGCTGGCGGATCGCATCGACGACGCGGCGTGCACCGTGCTCATCACCGCCGACGGCGGCTATCGCAAGGGCGCCACCGTCCCGCTCAAGGCGAGCGCGGACGAGGCGATTGGGCGAACCTCATCGGTCCAGCATTGCGTGGTCGTGAAGCGCACCGGCGACGAGGTCGCCTGGGACGGGGCCCGTGACCACTGGTACCACGACCTGGTGGCGGACCAGCCGTCGAGCGCCGACCCCGAGCCGATGGACTCCGAGGATCTCCTCTACCTGCTCTACACCTCCGGCACCACGGCCAAGCCGAAGGGGATCATGCACACCACCGGCGGCTACCTGGCCGGGG
>JBDTQJ010000209.1:0-3042 GCA_039932235.1 Chloroflexota bacterium | reverse complement strand
TATCCCGGCGTCTTCTACAGCGACGACGGCGCCATCTTCCGCGCCATGCAGCAGACCGCCAGGAACGGCGGGCTGATCATGATGCACGCCGAGAATGGAATGGCCATCGACGTGGTGGCCGGGCAGAACGTGGCCAACGGCAACACGGATCCCTACTTCCACGGCACCTCGCGCTCCCCGATCTTCGAGGGCGAGGCCACCAACCGCGTCATCCGCCTTGCCGAGGTCGCCGGCTCCCCGGTGTACATCGTCCACCTGTCGGCCCGCGAGGCGCTCAACGAGGTGCGCCGCGCCCGCGACCAGGGCCTGCCCGTCTTTGCCGAGACCTGCCCGCAGTACCTGGTCCTCTCGCTCGAGGACATGGGCAATGGGTTCGAGGGTTCGAAATTCGTCTGCTCGCCGCCGCTGCGCCCGGAGGACCACCAGGAAGAGCTCTGGCTCGGCCTGCTGAAGGACGACCTGCAGGTCGTCTCAACCGACCACTGCCCCTTCGACTTCCACGGCCAAAAGGACCTGGGCGAGGGCGACTTCCGCAAGATCCCCAACGGCCTGCCCGGGGTCGAGAACCGCGTCGACCTGCTGCATGACGCCGGAGTGCGGGGCGGACGCCTCTCCCCGAACCGCTGGGTGGAGGTCATTTCGACAGCGCCGGCGCGCATGTTCGGGCTGCCGCAGAAGGGCGCCGTGGCGGCCGGCCTCGACGCCGACCTGGTGATCTACGACCCGAACCGCGAGCACGTCATCAGCGCCTCGACGCACCACATGGACGTCGACTACTCCTGCTACGAGGGCTGGAAGGTCACCGGCGGCGCCGACGTCGTCCTGAGCCGCGGGACGGTGATCGTGGATGGGGATGCGTGGCTCGGCACGGCGGGTGCAGGGCACTTCCTGCGACGCCAGCGCTCGCCCTACCTGCGCTGAGCGTCCATGATGACCAACTCTCGACTCCGAAAGGACTGAACATGCTTCGACTCCGGTTCGCGCCCGCCGGCCTGCTGGCGCTCCTGATCCTCATGGCCGCCTGCTCGTCCGGTGGCACAAGCGCCAGCGCAACGGCCAGCCCGACCGAGGCCGCATCGTCGGCGGCTGCGTCGCCGAGCGCGGACGCCTCGGCCAGCGATGCGCTCCCTTCCATCGATCTGCCGAACAGCGACGCCGAGCTGGAGGCGCTGCTGCCCGACGAGATCGGCGGCGTGACCCTCACCAAGTTCTCGATGCGCGGCGCCGAGTTCATGACCCAGGGCGACCAGGAGTTCACCGATTTCCTGGATCGCGTCGGCGCGGAGGCGGATGACGTCTCGGTCGCGTTCGGCGTGAGCATGGCTGACAGCCAGAGCGGCACCGGTGTCTTCGCCTTCCAGGTCCGTGGCACGGACAACGATCAGCTGCTCGACGAGCTTGCCGGGTCGCTCGAGGACGACGGAACCGCCACCGGCTTCGAGGACGCCACTGTCGGCGGCAAGGATGTTCGCCGTGCAGCGGCGGGCGACGAGGCACAGGGATCGGTGTACCTGTATGGGGTAGGCGACATCGTCTTCTTCATCACCACGACCGATGAGGACGCCGCCGCCGAGGTTCTCTCGAACCTGCCGTGACCGGAGCCGCTGCTGCCGCCGTCGCCGGTCGGCGCGGCGCCCTCCTCCTGGTGCTGCTTCTCGCGGCCTGTTCCGCGGGGAGCAGCAGCACACCGATTGGGACTCCGACGCCCGCGGCATCGGTCTCGTCGAGCACCCCTCCGAACGATCTGCCGAGCGAGGACCCGGCGCTCGAGGCGCTGCTCCCCGACGAGATCGGCGGCGAAGCCACCGAAAAGCTCTCGATGCGTGGCGACGGGCTCGTGGCGGCGGGCAGCTCGGACCCCACCTTCGCCGCGTTCATCGAGCGCCTGGACGCCCGGCCCGAGGACGTGGGAGTTGCCTACGCGTACACCCTCGAGAGCGAGGTACAGGCGTTCGCATACCAGGTGGCCGGTGCAGCCCCGGACCGACTGCTGGATGAGCTCCAGGCATCGGTGCAGGCGCAGGACGAGGCGAGCGATGTCACCTGGAGCGACGCGTCCGTCGGCGGGAAGGACGTGCGCGTCGGCCAGGCAGCGCAGTCCACGGACGCATCCATCTACCTGTACGGGTCGGGCGACGTGGTGTTCATCATCGTGACCGATGACGCCGCCCTGGCCGCCGAGGTGGCGGCCGGCCTCCCCTGACCGAGGCGCCTCGCCGGGCCGGTGCCACGGCCATCATCCTCAACGAGGGGGCCGGCAGCGCCCGCACGCCACATGTCCGGCGCGCGGTGGAGGCCACGCGGCGACTGCTGGATGCCGACCTGCATGTCACCAGCACGCGCGACCCGAAGACCTTGATGGCGTGGCTCCACGACACGCTCCCAACCGGTACGCCGTACGCGACGGTGGTGGTCGCCGGCGGAGACGGCACGCTGTCGGTCGCCTACAACGCGCTCGCCGGCCGTGACGTCACGATCGGTTACCTGCCTGCGGGCTTCGGCAACGCCACGCGCCACCTGCTGCGCCTGCCAAAGGACCCTGACGCGCAGGCCGCGGTGATCGCCACCGGCGCAGTGCGCGAGGTCGACATGCTGTCGGTGAACGGTCATCTCGCGCTCTTCGCGGGTGCCGGATGGGACGCGCGAGTGGCGGACCGCTACACGCGCGCCGGCGCGCGACGCCTCCCGGGCTGGGCGGCAGCGGTGGCGCGGTCGGTTCCCGACCTGTGGCGCCGTCCATCGGTCCGCGTCGGTGTCGACGGCGCGACGATCCACGACGGACCGATGGAGCTGCTGGTGGTGGGCACGACGCCCTACTTCGGACGCGGTCTGCAGGTGAACCCCGGTGCGCGGGTCGATGCCGGGGAACTGATGGTGCGGGTGTATCCAGGACCGGCGCCGGCCCTCGCCCTGGAGGCACTGCGCTGGGCGACCCGCCGCACGCCGCGGGCGATCGGGCATCCGGCGCAGGTGGTGGAGCTGCGCGTCGCCAACGGCGAGGAGGTCCCGGTGCAGGCGGACGGCGACGTCATCGGGAGCGCG
>JBDTQJ010000208.1:0-3059 GCA_039932235.1 Chloroflexota bacterium | reverse complement strand
CGCCTCCTCGCCGAGGCTGTAGGTGGCGAGGAGCCACTCGGAGATGGTCGCGCCCGCGGTCGGGAGCCAGCGCGCCGTGATCTGCGCCGGCAGCGCCGCGTTGCCGGTGTCCATCGGGCAGATGTTTCCACCCGCCACGTCCCGCGTGGCGCTCTTGTAGGAGGCAGCGGTGCCGCCGGTGCCGACGGCGCTGGTCCGGTAGAGATCGACGCGGACGCCCAGGGCGCCGACCACCGCCACGTCGGTCTTCGGGATGATCCAGATCCCGCGCACGTCGATGACTTTTCCGGACCCGGCTGCGTTGAAAAGGTCGGCGTAGAGCTTGTCCGCCCCAACGGCCACGGCGGGCGTCTGGTAGAAGTACGTCTCCAACGAGCTTTGGACGTGCCCAGACGCATCGGCCGCAATCACGACCTGGTATTCCTTGCCGGAAACGAGGTGCGTGGCTACGGTCGCGCCGGCGCCGGGCGTGACGAGGATGCTGTCATTTGCGAGGGTCATGAAATCGTCGCCACGCTGGCGCCGAAGTCTGTCGTGAACGTCTCGGTGTCGAGTAGCGTCAAGGCCGAGCCGTAGTCCCACCAGCCGACGAGCGGGTCAACCGGCGCCCCCGGGGTGTCGTTGAAGAGCACCACGTAGCGGAACGGTCCCACCGACCCACCGGCCGCCGTGATGACGACGTCGACGCCGGTCAGCGTGCCCGTGCCAGCCGCGCCCGTGTAGTCGTTCTGAATGTCCAGCCCGGCCCCGTTCTGTGTGTACCCGTTCCCGGTCGCCAGCTCGGTAATGTCCGCGCGGACGGTGTGCGTCGCCGCGTTCGGGGCGGTGTTCGTGAGGGCGATCTTGAGCGTATCGCCGGCCGAGTGCAGCTTGTGCGTTCCCTTGCCCAGCTCGGTGACGAAAGACTGGTACTTGCTGAAGGCGGCCATCGCCTACCCCTTCTTCTTCGTCGTTTCGCGGGTGCGCTTGATGCGCCCCTGCACGTCGCGCTGCACGACTTCGACTTCCTTCTCCGGCGGCACCGGCATCTCCGTCACGCGGGTGGCCACCTCGCCCACGATGCGGTCCTCCTGGGGGCCGTCGTTCTTCTGCTCCGGGGCCGGGGCCTGGATCACCATCGGAATGCTCAGGTGCGCGTGCTGCTCCACCGGCGACGGCGGAGCGGATGGGACGAGGGCGGTCACGTTCACGTCGCCGGCCTTGATCGTCACCACCGTCCCGGGTCCGCCCTTCCCGGCAGCGGCCATGCTCACCAGCCTCTCGAGGTGCGCCGCCATCCACGCCTCCAACGACACGGCGCAGCCCGCCGCCGCAACCGTCTCTTGCTGGTCACGGCAGTAGCCGCGCGCCTGCTCTCCGGTGAGATTCAGAGCCAAGGCAACGAGTGTCGCGTGGCGCCCGTAGAAGCTGGCCACCGCGTGCCTCCACTTCTCCGTGCTGCCGCCCGCCTTTTCGCTCAGGCCGCGCAGTTCCTCCGCCTCGCGCTCGAGGACCTGGCCCGCCGCCCACGTGGCCAGCGCTCGGGCCCGGGCGTCGGACGCCTCAGCTTCCCCGCGCGCCTGCTCCGTGGCTTCCACCTTGGCCACCACGGCCTCGGCGATATCGCTCGCGGCGGGAGGCTCGGGTCGATCGAGTTCATCGGCGAGCCGGGCCGCGAGGGCGATGGCCGCCGCGGTATTCGGATCCGGACCAGCGGCGGACGATGAGCCACCGCCACCACCCCCGCGCGGGGGCTCGATGCCACGCTGCGTGTTCGGCGTGAGGTAGTCGTCGCCACCGTCGCGCGGGTTGCGGTCCAGCAGCTCGCGGCACTCGTTCGGGCTGTAGATCCCGTTCAAGATGCCGATCGAAAAGACGTCCATCTGGGTCTTCGAGTCCGCGCGCAGCAGGGCGGCCACGTTGAACTTGGGATAGAACCGCTCCGGCTGGTACACCAGGACGCGGCGGATCGACTGCTCGGTGAGCTCGATCGTGGGCTGGAGGGTGTAGATCAGGAACCCGAGGCCCTGCACCTCGATTCCTGTCCCCCAGGACGTGCTGCGTTCGACGTCGCCCACCATGTGGGGCGGCACGCCGAACCATCGAGCGATGTCCGTGACCGTGAACTTGCGCGAGTCGAGGAACTCGGCGTCCTTGCTCGTCATGCTCACGGGAGTGAACTTCATCCCCTCCCACAGCACCGGGACTTTCCGTGTTCCGCCTACGCCGCCGAAGCGCGAGGTGAAGGTGTCGCCAATCTGGGCCGCCGTCTCGGGCTTGAGCTTCCCCTCGTGCGTGAGGATCCCCTGGAAGGTCAGGCCCCGGGCGTAGGAGGTCGCGGCCTGCTGCTCCGCCCCAAGCGCCAGGCCGAACGAGTCGCGGGCCAGGTCCACCATGGCCAGGCCTCGCAGGCCGTCCTGCGACAGCCCCTGCAGGTGCCACAGGTCGGTGCCGCCGATCAGCGCGACCTTCTCCCCGCTCGGGCGCTGGTAGACGTAGCGGTGCTCGCCGGACGGGGTTACCTCCGGACCAGTGACGCGATCCGGATGCAAAGGCACGAGCTCGCCCACGCCGCCACGCCCAGGGAGGATCTGACAGTAGGCGTTCCCCCGAAGTAGAAGGTGGGTGTAGAGCAGGCGGCGCCACTCGAACGACGTCTGCCACCGATTCGGGCGCCATCCGATCACGGCATCGAGCGGATGGCCCTTCGCCCGCTGGCGCCCGCGGTCCAGTTCCTCATACATCCCGAGCGGCAGCATCGCCAGCGTGTTGGCCACGATGGACACGCACCGATAGACCACGGAGATTCTCAGCGCGGTGTCGGCAGAGATCCGAACGCCGGCCAGGGACACGCCACTGCCGGTCTCGTAGTAACGGTCGTCGAGCGGGTTGTTGCCGAAGATGCGCGACAGCAGGCTGATGCTCAACGAGTCCTCCAGAGCGCGGCGGCCATCAGCAACAGGCCCGCGAGAATGAGAGCCCCCGGCCCCGACACCTGCGCCACGCCCGCCAAGAGGAGGGCAAAGCCGACAACCACGGCTACCCGGTCGATGGTCACCACGAGTCGATCAGCTCCTCGC
>JBDTQJ010000207.1:0-3059 GCA_039932235.1 Chloroflexota bacterium | reverse complement strand
GGCGGCCCGGAGCGCCGCATTGCGCGCGCCCGGTACACTCCGCACCGGACCGTCCACCACCCGTCCGCACCCCACCCTTCCGCCATTTCGGAGACCGATGCACGAACCGGGGCCTGATCTCGAGCTCCTGCGCGCCGCGTTTCGCGACGTGCATGGTGCCCGCCTGCACGGGTTCGCGTTGGTCCTGGTCCTTGGCAATCGCCACGCGGCGGCGCGCCTGACCGCCGATACCTTCGCCGCCCTGGCCGAGGATGCCCCCCGGCTTCGGCACCCCGAGCGCGCGGCTGCGGCCCTGCGTGCCGAGCTGCTGCGGCGCGCGCGAAGCACGCGGACCCGGACGGTGGCCGACACGGAGCTGCAGGCGCTCGCCCATCTCGGCGTCGACGCCGAGACTGCCGCGGCCCTGGCGCGCCTCGGCATGGTGGACCGCGCGGCCATGCTCGCATCCGACATCGAGCGCTTCGGCGACGAGGACGTGGCCGTCATCCTCGGCGTCTCGCCGGCTCGCGCGCGACAGGTCACGACCCGAGCGCGGCGCCGCTACGTCGACCTTCGCGCCGTGACCGATGTGAGGGCTCCGCCACGTGACGGGTCGATCGTCGCCCGCGTCGAGGCCGCGGCCGCACGAGCGATGGGAGCGGGCGCATGAGCGCCGATCTCCACGCTCGCTTCGACGCATGGCTGGCGGACGGAGCAGTCGGCGATCCGCCGCGAGACGCCGCCATCCACGCCAGCGTCTGCGCGGACTGCCTCCACAAGAGCGCCGCGCTGGATGCGCTCGGCAGCATCGATCTGGGTCACGCGGCGCTGCCTCCGTCGCGGGTGGCCGGTCCGGTCGCCACGACCCGGCGATCGGCGAGCTGGGCGCGTGGCTCCATGGCCGCGGCCGTCGTCGTGATGGCGGTCGTGACCGGCGCCGTTGCCGCTCCCCTGCTGAACGGGGGGCGCGACGGGCAGGGCGAGCAGCAGGTGCTGGACGCGACCGGCACACCGCAGGGCACGACAGCGACCCAGACCCATGGCACCAGCAACTCGACTTCGGCAACTGCCAGCCCCACGGCCAGCCCCGGTGCAACCGATACGCCGACACCGAGCGCAACCAGCACCGTGGCAGTCGTCCCGCGTGTCGTCGTCACACCCCGTCCCACCGTGCCCCCCACGCCGCGTGCATCTGCTGCCGCCACCCCGGCGCCCGCCACACCGGGGCCCACAGCTACCGAAACCCCGACAGCGACCGTAAACCCGACTCCAACGCCGACACCCACCCCGGCCCCAACGCCGACACCCACCCCGGCTCCGACGCCCACCCCGACTCCGACGCCCACCCCGGTCGAGACGCCACCGGGTCCTTGACACGCGGCGTACGCTAGCGACACCTACCTCGCTTACCGAGGTACTGTCGAGGTCGTCGAATGTCCCCGCTCCCCCGCTCTCAGCTCCTCAAGGGCACCACCGAGCTCCTCGTCCTGTCGATCCTGGAGAACGCGCGGCTCCACGGGTACGAGATCGCACAACGCATTCGCGAGGGCGCGACCGCATTGGCGCTGTCCGAGGGCGCGCTCTATCCCGCCCTCCATCGACTCGAACGCCGCGGCGCGCTGAGCAGTTCGTGGGGCGCCGGCGAGGGCGGTCCCCGCCGTCGCTACTACGAGATCACCGATGCCGGACGCGGCCAGCTGGCCGCGTCACGCGCCGAGTGGGACCGCTTCGTGGCCGAGGTCGGCGCCGTGGCGGCCCCGCACAAGGAGGGGATCAGTGGCTGACCGCTCGCTGCTCGACGCCTACCTGGCTCGCCTCGACGCGTCCCTTCCGCTGACCGATGCGGAACGTGTCGACGCCCTCGAGGAGATCGAGGGGCACATCGCAGACGTGACCGCCGAGCTCATCGAGCGCGGCCTGCCGGCCGACGTGGCGGAGCGGCGGGCGCTGTCGCGGCTGGGCGCTCCCGAACGCCTGGCCCATGACCTCGCCGCGGCGCATCGCACCCCGCGCGACCTGCTCGTCGCAACCGGGGTCGCGCTGCGGTCGACGGTGCGGGCGGTGGTGTGGTCGGTGCTGGTGACGTGGGTCCTGGTCTTCGTCATCGGCCTGGCGCTGGCGCTGGCATGGGCGCTGGTGAGTCGCCTGGTGACCCTGCCGCACATCGAGACCGGATGGGTCAACGCGCCGCTGGTGGCGGGCACCATGGCACTGGCCGCGTTTGCCGTCGGGCGCTCGATCGTGCGACCGGTCGCGCTCGCCGCGCACCGGCCGGAACGGGGGGTGCGCGTGGCCGTCCTGTTGGTGGGCCTCCCGATCGCCGCACTGGCGGGCCTGGCCTGGATCGACCTGTCGTGGAACTTCGTCGGCGCGGCGCTCGCCGCGCTGCTGCCGGCCTGGTTCACCGCGGGCGTGCTGCGCCCTGACCTCATGCCGGCGTGGTTCCCGCTCGACCGTCCCCGCATCGGCTGGGCTCTGATCGCGGTGATCGTCATCTCGCTGGCCGGCCTGACCGTCAGCGGCGGGATGCCGACCCAGACCGTCACCGGCATCGGCCGCGAGATCGATCCGGCGACCGAGTTCATCGCCATCGCGCCGTTCAAGCACTTCGACCTGGCACCGCTCGAGGAGATCAACGCGGACGGGGCGTTCGACGACGGCTACAACCGAGGCACGGGACCAATCGAGTGGTCGCTGACCTGGCGCCGCACGAGCGGTGACGCGCTTGCCGGCTGGACCGATCTGCGGGCCGAGGTCTGGGTGACCGGTGGCGACGCCATCGACGGCCCGCTGGCCGCCGGCGAAGCCGTTGGCCCGGTCGCCAGCGCACCGATCAGCGTGGTCGGGTCGCGAGCCACCACCTCGCTCTCCGTCCGGGCCGTGCCGACGCGCGAGTTCTACTACCTGGCGGTCGTGGGCACCGATCCGGACGGCGAACGCCAGCTGGCCGCTTGGCCCCACTTCCGGCAGTGGACGTGGTCCGGGACGCCGCTCGAGTTCATCCTCGCCTCGCTCCGCTGACCGGCTACTTGTCGCGCACCTCGGAACTCGCCAGCGCGGCCTGGGCCGCCGCGAGGCGC
>JBDTQJ010000206.1:0-3079 GCA_039932235.1 Chloroflexota bacterium | reverse complement strand
CGGGTGCCCGTAGCTCAGTGGATAGAGCGTTAGGTTGCGGACCTAAAGGTCGGAGGTTCGAGTCCTCTCGGGCACGCCAACACCGCCTGGCCGCCCCTGTGCGTTCGATCTATCGAACGGTCTCCGCGTTAAGGCTCGGCCGCGCGCGAAACGTTCGATCTATCGGCCAGGGTTGAGCGCGGCCCGCCCATTCCGGCAGCGCTCGTGCGCAGCCGCGTTCGACATATCGAACGAACCGGGCGCCGGCGCGCGCTTCGGCGGCAAGCGTTCGATATATCGATCATGGGAGGCGGCCCGCCGGCCCGCCGCGCAACCGGTCAGCTCGGCAGGGAGAAGGCCAGCACGGGCGCGCCGGTGGGGGCATCGACCCGCTCGCGCTCAACGGTGAGGGCGAACGTCGCGAAGCCGTCCAGCGGCTCGTCGAGCTGCACGAGCATCGGTCCGTCACCGGGGCGGAAGACTCCCACCGCCACCGGCGCTCCGTCGCTGGGGATGAGCCACGCCTCGTAGATGCGGTCGCTCGGCAACGCATCCACCTCGGCGGCCACGAAGGCGGCTCCGGAACCGGTATCCAGCAGCAGGCCGCGCCCGGCGTCGCCGGCCACCGGATGCACGGCGTCGGCGCCGGCAATCGCCTGGGCGACCTGGCGGCTGGCGCTGAGCTCCCCCTGCAGGCCGATGTTCCACGCCCCCAGGGCGATGACCGCGACCACCGCCGCGGCGGCCATGCCGCGCGCCCAGCCGGCGGAGAGCCACTCGAACATTCCGCGACGGGGCGCGTCCATCACGGGCTCGCGCACCGCCGCATGATCCTGGCGCGTTCGGGCCACGCTGGCCATCAACCGATCGCGCAGCTCGGGCCGCGGCTCGACCGGCTCGAGGCCCATCGCCAGCAGGTCGCCGCCCAACCCGTCGCGCAGCTCGGCATGCGCTTCGCGGCAGCTGGCCAGGTGCTCGGTCACGGCGGCCTCCTCGTCGCGTCCGACCGCGCCGAACAGGTAGGCCGCGGCCAGCTCGTCGACGGCCGCGCACGAGACTCGGTCGCTCATCGCTCCTCTCCCATCTCCGCCAGGGGCGCGCCATCCGCGAGGCGCAGGGCCTCGCGGAGCTTGCCGAGTGCGAGCCGCAGGCGTCCGTTGGCCGTGCCCTGTGGCACGCCGGTCATCTCGGCGATCTCGCGGTAGGTGCGGCCCTCGAAGTAGGCGAGCTCGATCGCCTGGCGCTGCTCGTCGGGAAGCTGCCCGATGGCGGCTCGCAGCTGCGCGCCGGACAGGCTGCGCAGCGCGTCGTCGGCCGTGGGGTTGGCGCCGGTGCGCAGCAGCGCCTGCTCATCGGCCACCCCGATCTCGACACTGGGACGCGCGGCGCGCAGGCGGTCGATGCCCCGGTTGCGCACGATGGTCAGCAGCCACGAGCGCAGGTTGCCACGCGCCGCGTCGAACCGATCGATCTTCTGCCATACCGCAACGAAGCTGTCGTGCACCAGGTCCTCCGCAAGTTGCCGGTCCGCCACCACGCGCAGGGCGGTGGCGAGTGCGACCGACGCATAGCGGTCGTAGAGCTCGCCCAGCGCATCGCGGTCGCCGGACCGAATCCGTTGCGCCAGGAGCGCGTCATCGCGGCGTGCGTCGTTCATCGGCGCGGGGTCGTCACGAGGCCATGCTCAGTAAGGAAACGAGGGGGAGGGGCATCCGTATCACGCATCGGTCCATGGCAGGCTGGCCCTCGTCCCGTCCCGGCGAAGGATCGCCGGTGCCGGCAGGATAGCAACGCGCCGGACGCGCGAATGGATCACCGGTGAGCAGCTACTCCACGCCCCACTGGGGGATCGGCCCGGAGCGCAGCTCGCGCGCCATCTCGGCATGGCAGGAGAGCTGGCGTTCGCGGATCGGGTGCTGGAACCAGACGAGGTACGTGCGGTGGTCGCTCACCTCGGCGAGGCGCGAACGGGTGAACTCGTCGTTCGGCTGGACCCAGGCGTCGCCGACGGGGAGGCCATGCTCGGGCACGACCTGGAAGCCGATCTCGCGCCCGGCGCACGAGGCGACCACCGTGTAGGCGTTCTCCCAGGAGGCAGAGGCACGCGTGATGTTCCAGCCCGGGAAGCGCGCTTCCACCTCGGTGGTCACGCGCTCGAGCTCGGCATTGCCAGTGGTCGGGATCGGTGCGACCAGCGCCAGCCAGAAGGCTGCCGCCAGTGCTGCCACGCCGACGTACGTTCCACGGCGGGATCGTCGTGTCATCAGATAACTACTCAGGTGGGTCCCCTCGGGTTCGATGCCGCTACACGTCCGTTGCGGGTCGTACCGCGGCGGTGAGCATAGTGCAGGATCCGTACCGGTGCTCTGATAGACTCCGAAACGGCCGCCACGGTTCCAGTGGCGCCGCGCGCGAGGACCGATGAACTACGAGCTTTTCATGGCCGAGGCGATCGCCGAGGCCCGACGTGGTGGGGAGGAGGGCGAGGTCCCGGTGGGCGCCGTCGCCGTCCTTGACGACGCGATGATCGCCCGCGACCACGACCGGATGCTGCTCACCGAGGACCCGACCGCGCACGCCGTCCTGCTCACCGTCCAGGCAGCCGCCCGCAAGCTGGGACGCCGCCTCAGCGACGCGACCATCTTCACCACCCACGAGCCGTGCGCTATGTGCGTCGGCGCGCTCCTCGAGACCCGCGTGCGGGCGCTGGTCTACGCCGTGCCCGACGAGCGCAACGGGGCCGCCGGATCGCTCACCGACCTCGCCCGCCACCCGGCCATGCAGCACCGCCTCTCGGTGATCAGCGGCGTCCGCGAGTCCGAGGCGCGCCGCCTGGTCGAGCCCGCCACCGCCTGAGCCGATCCCGCCTCGGCTCCGCATCGGTCCCGTTTGGTAGACTCGCCGCGGAGAGGTGTCCGAGTGGTTTAAGGTGCCGCTCTCGAAAAGCGGTGTGCGATGAGCACCGAGGGTTCGAATCCCTCCCTCTCCGCCACTCACTCCGGGCACCACGCGCCGCACCCGCGTGCGCCCACGCAGACCGATGATCCCGGAGAGGTCGCCTAGTGGCCTATGGCGCCGCATTGGAAATGCGGTTCGGGGC
>JBDTQJ010000205.1:0-3122 GCA_039932235.1 Chloroflexota bacterium | reverse complement strand
ACCAGAAGCCATCCGAACAGGTTGTCCAGCCGCGCCGGCTGCCATTCGCCCACGAAATCTGCCAGCGCCCCGATGTTCACCGTGTCGAACGGATAGCGGTAGATGTCGATGCCGTTCGGGTTCAGGACGAGCGCGACGAACGCGACCGCCAGCGCGACCGCTAGCCAGCCGATGCTTGTCCAGCGCAACGGCGCCCCGTCCGGGTGGCGCCGGAGCGCTCGATCGGCTCCCTCGCCCGCCACGACCGCACCACCGAAGAGGAACAGGATCGGGAAGCCGGCGTGCAGATTCGCCCAGGCGACGGCCACCAGCGGCAGGAGCACGAGCCAGCGACGGCGCTCATCGAACATGAAAGCCCACAGCAGCAGCAGCACGGTGGCGGCGAACAGCAGGTCGATGATCTGGACGCGCACGCCGAGCACCGGTCCCGCCACGATCAGCGCGGCAGAGAACCACACCACCAGGGCGAACCATCCGACCGAAGGACGGCGCATGCTGACCGCTCGCCATAGAACGACGAAGGCCACCACGACGACCCCGGCACTGGCCAGTGACAGCAGCGTTGCGCCCCACGTCCCGAGTCGCCACCCAACGGCAAGCAGCACGTTGCTCAGCCAGTCCTGGCTCGTCCATGGATGCCCCGCGGCGGTGATGCTCCAGGCATCGGTGCGCGGAATCGTGCCCGTGGCGAGCACGGTCTCGCCCGCACGGATGTGCCACCAGACATCCGGATCGATAAGCGGCCAGGTGGCTCGGGGCAGCAGGGCGAGCGCAAAGAAGGCCAGCACGCCCGCGGTCGAGGCCTTCGCCAGCCACTTCGTCACGCGCTGGCGTCCGGGTGGGCCGTCGACGGAGCTGTTGCTCGCTGCACCCATCGAAGGTCGAGCGCGAAGAGAACGGTGGCGGCGAGGAAGGCGCGTGCCCGAGCAGCGGTCGGCCTCAACGGCCCAGGGCGGTGCCTAATCATGCCTGTCCCGCTGAGCCCTTCCCTTGCGGCGGACCGGCGGTCAAGCGCCCGAACCTTCCAAGAGGACCCAAGCCCAGGAGCGGCACTATGGCAAGTAGCAACGTAAGGCTATTGCCCCAAAGCACCGGCAACGCCAGCGCCGCGGCCAGCGGCAGACACCATAGCCATCCGCGCCAGGCCCCAATCGCGACGACCACCGCGGCTAGAGTCAGCCGGGTAGCCAAAGGCCAGCCGAAGAAACGTGGCGGCTCGGTCGTATTGGCTCCGAGCACCCCCACCCAGTCCGACCACAGATTCGGAGCGAGCATTAACGAAATCGTGGCAATGATGGCGGTCGTGCCCACCGCGATCCACAACGCGCGCCAATCGCGCCTGAAGGCAAACCACAGCAGGCCGATGCCCGGCGTGACCTTGGTCAGTAAGACCGCCGCCCATGCCGCCGGCCAGCGGAGGCCGAGGACGATGGCGATGGCCAAGAAAACGTGGATGTTTCCAGTGGTGACATCCGCCCAGATGGGTGGGACGAAGATTAGCGCCGCCGCCGCGATCGGCCCTACCAGCAATACCAAGCAGGAGAGGATGGCGGCCAGCCAGATCGCGTAGAAGACGGGCCAGGGCAGCATGCCGACCGGATCGAGCAACTGCCCGGCTGCAGGCGAATAGAGGAATGCATCCAATTCTCCGACTGTGGCTCCGCGGTACAAGCTCGCCGTGTCGATCGACCAGTACGCATGTGCGTCGATCGCATATCGCGCGACGGCTCCGTCGGCGATGGCACGGACAGCGAACCACCACGCCCACACGAGGAAGACGAGGGCCGCAAAATCCAGTGCGGCTCGAACGAGGCGCCATCTGCGCGTCATTGGCGGAAGGCCGGTTCTTGAGCCCCTATGGCATCCGCGATCAACCACCGATGGATGACGGCGAGCACGGTGCCGGAGGTCGTCATTCCGGGCTCCGACGCGACGCCAGCCCAATGAGCAGGAGACTCGGCTGATAGTAACTCCACCTGACGATAGCCAGCATTACGGCCGCCGCCCCCGCTAGCCAGCCGTACGGCGTGCGGGCCAGACCCACCGCAAGCGCCGTCAGTCCCGCGGCGATGGCCAAGGCGGGCGCGGTGGCTATGGGTCCAGTCGCCGCACCGGCGGCCATCGGGTAGTGGTCGAGATCGAACAGCAGCATCGGCACCACCAAGAGGGCCGTGACTGCAATCGTGATGGCCGCCCGCCACCATTGCCGGCGTCCGAGGAAGACGGCGATCAGCAAGATTGGAGCAGCTTTCAGGGACGCTGCCGCCGCGATCCAGACCGGCCCGCTTTGGCGGTCGGCGCCCCACAGCAGCGCGGCCACGATGAGTGGTTGGACGTTGCCGCTTGCGGCGGCTGGAAGCAGCATGGCCACGGCGACCAGGGCGAGGGCTACCCCCGCCGCGGATCGATGGCGCAACGGCACATACGCGCAATATGAGGCTGCAGCGCCCATACCCAGGGTCCACATTGCAAGCACCAGCGTTTCAGGAAGGAGGGTCAAAGGGACCCAGGAGAAGGCAAACCACGGTGCGTAGCGATAGACACTCGAAGCGTCCTGACTCACCAGCATCGGGTATAGCGGTTCACCCTCGCGCAGACGCATGGCGGCGCCCCAGTATGCAGCGCTGTCCTGGAACCACCAGCTGTCATGGACTTGGCCGAGCGCGAGCACGGAGAATGCTGCAAGGAGGGCGAGAGCTAGCGCCTTCAAGCCGAAGCGGAATAACACGGTCCTGGAGGTCATCCGCCCGCGACGCTCTCCATGCCCCTGTGGACGAGATGGTGCCGTCCGGAAAGAAACGCGAGCGTGTACAGAGCAGCCACGACCAGTGCCAGGGTCTGGTACCCGGTCACGAGCGAAGCGTATTCCACCAGTCCACCGACCATGGCGCCTAGCAGGTTGGCGCCGAACGCCACATTCGATGCCTCGACCCCTCGGAACCGTTGTGCGAAGACGAGGTTGGCGATGAAGATCGGCGTGAACCACAGGGCGACGCCGGCAAGGAAGCGAGTGGGGCCCGGGAGGCCCAGCAGCGCATGGGCTGGAACGATCCAGCCCACAAGGACGGCGACGAGAAGCACGCCATACAGAACGGCAGGGCGCGGCAGTGTAAGCCGGCGGG
>JBDTQJ010000204.1:0-3125 GCA_039932235.1 Chloroflexota bacterium | reverse complement strand
TCATCTACTACGGCGACGAGATCGGGATGGGCGACAACATCTACCTCGGCGACCGGAACGGCGTGCGCACCCCGATGCAGTGGACCGGCGACCGCAACGCCGGCTTCAGCCGCGCCGATGCGCATGCGCTCTACTCGCCCCTCGTCAGCGACCCGGTGTATGGCTACCAGTCGGTGAACGTGGAGGCCCAGGAGCGCACCCCCGGTTCCCTCCTCAACTGGATGAAGCGCCTCATCCGGGTGCGCAAGCAGTACCCGGTGTTCGGCCGCGGCAGGCTCAGCTTCCTGCACCCCGACAACCGCAAGGTGCTCGCCTACCTGCGCGAGGACGAGGGGACGACCATCCTGTGCGTCGCCAACCTCTCGCGCTTCGCGCAGTACGTGGAGCTGGACCTCGGCGCGTGGGAGGGCCGCGTGCCGGTCGAGCTCATCGGTCGCGTCCATTTCCCGGCGATAGGCGAGCTGCCATACCTGCTGACGATGGGGCCGCACGACTTCTACTGGTTCGAGCTGACCGATGGCGACGGCTGACGCCGTCCTCCTCGGCCCGGGCTGGATCGCCGCCCAGCGCTGGTTCCGCGCCAAGGCGCGGCCGGTCGCATCGGTCAGCCCGGTGGACGCCATCCGGCTCACCGATGCGGTGGAGCTGCGGGTGGTCGAGGTCGCCTATGCGGACGGTGGGGAGACCGACCGCTACCTGATCCCGCTGGCCGGCGGCGCGGAGCCGCACGACGGCGACGGCGCGTACCGGGCCCTGGTGGCGGCGATGGCCGGCGGCGACGAGCTGCCCGGCCACCACGGCACGCTGCGGTGCGACGCGACGCCGGCCCTCGCCGAGTTCCTGCCCAGCGCTCGCGTGGCGGCAGCGGCGCTCGCTGAGCGGCGCCTGCGCGTCGAGCAGACCAACACGAGCGTCGTCCTCGGGGAGCGCCTGATCCTGAAGCTGATCCGTCTCGTGGAGCCGGGCCTCAGCCCGGACGTGGAGGTGGGCCGCTTCCTGGGCGAGGTGGAGTTCGCCGAGACGCCGGCACTCGCCGGGTGGGCGACCTATCGCCCTGCCGCCGGAGAGCCGTGCAGCGTGGCCATCCTGCAGGCCTACGCCCCTTCGAGCGGCGACGCCTGGGCGCAGGTGACCGGCATGCTCGGGGCTGGTGACCTTGCCGCCGCCACGCGGGTGGCCGGGCAGGTCGGGGCGCTCACCCGCCGCCTCCACGACGCGCTCGCCAGCCGGCCGGGAGAAGCGGCGTTTCCCGCCCGCGTCGCCACGAGTGCCGAGACCGGCGCGTGGCGTGCCGGCGCCGAGGCACAGCTGGCGGCCGCGATCGGCTCGCTCGGCGGTGCCGAGCACGCTCGCCTGGTGGTGACCGCGGACGCCCTGCGGGCGCGCTTCGCGGACGCATTCGGACGCGCCACCGGGGACGCGAGGGTGGCGCGCATCCATGGCGACTACCACCTGGGGCAGCTGCTGGCGACCGAGCGCCGCCACCTGGTGATCGACTTCGAGGGGGAGCCGGCACGCACGCTGGCGGAGCGACGCGCCCCGAATTCGCCGCTGCGCGACGTGGCCGGGATGCTGCGCAGCTTCGACTACGCGGTGCGGACCGCCGGGACACGCGGGGAGGCGGCGGTCGATGGCGGGCTGGCCGCCCTGCGACGGGCATTCCTGGACGGCTATGGCCGCATCGGCGTGTCGGACGCGGCGCTGCTGGAGGCCTTCGAGCTCGAGAAGGCCTGCTACGAGATCCGGTACGAGGCCAACAACCGGCCGGCCTGGCTGTGGCTGCCGCTCGAGGCCGTCGAACGGCTGGCGGCCGGCGGCGCGTGAGGGGCGAGGGTGCCGGCGGCCGCATCGGCAGGTAATCCGCGGACTGTGCAACTGATCCGACGTGCCCCGCCCCATCCGGGCGCGCACCCAGTGCCAACTACGCACAACTCGCCGGATTGACCCACGCTGACCGCCGACATGCCCGGATAAGGTGCACAGGATCAGGATTGGGACACGCTGCTCGCGTGGCCGACCCGCCGCGGGACGGCGGACCGGCCACCGGCCCGAAGCCCTATCCTGCGTGGATATGAGCCGCCCTGCCCGCACACTTCCATGAGGGTGTGGCGCGGACGTCCGCACCCGTTGGGGGCAACGTGGGACGGCAGCGGGGTCAACTTCGCGCTCTCCAGCGAGCACGCCAGCGGCGTCGAGCTGTGTCTCTTCGACCGCGACGGCGGCGGAGAGCAGCGTGTCCGGATCAGCACCACCACCGACCAGGTGTGGCACTGCTACCTGCCCGACGTGCGTCCGGGGCAGCGCTACGGCTACCGCGTCGAGGGGCCGTACGAGCCGTCGCAGGGCCACCGATTCAACCCCGCCAAGCTGCTGCTGGACCCGTATGCCCGACGCATCGACGGCAGCATCGAGTGGGACGACAGCCTCTTCGGCTACCGCGTCGGCGATGACGAGGACGTGCCGGACGACCGTGACTCCGCGCCGCGCATGCCGAAGAGCGTGGTCCTCAACCCCGGCTTCGTGTGGGGCAACGACCAGCTCCTGCGCACCCCGCTGGAGGACTCGGTGATCTACGAGGTCCACGTCAAGGGCTTCACGATGCGGCACCCCGACGTGCCGGAGGAGCTGCGTGGCACGTACGCCGGCCTGGCATCGGCCCCCGCCCTCGACCATCTCGAGAAGCTGGGCGTGACCGCGGTGGAGCTGCTGCCGGTGCATCAGCACGTGAATGATCGGTACCTGGTCTCGATGGGGCTCAGCAACTACTGGGGCTACAACACCATCGGCTTCTTCGCTCCCGACGGCCGCTACAGCGCCACCGGGGAGCCGGTCAGCGAGTTCAAGACGATGGTCAAGCGGCTCCACGACGCCGGGATCGAGGTGATCCTGGACGTCGTCTACAACCACACCGGCGAGGGGAACCAGCAGGGGCCGACACTCAGCTTCCGCGGCATCGACAATGCGGCCTACTACCGCCTCGACCCGGAGGACCAGCGGCACTACGTCGACTACACCGGGACCGGCAATACCCTGGACGCCACGTCGCCGCGCGTCCTGCAGCTGATCATGGACTCGCTGCGCTACTGGATCACGGAGATGCACGTCGACGGGTTCCGCTTCGACCT
>JBDTQJ010000203.1:0-3147 GCA_039932235.1 Chloroflexota bacterium | reverse complement strand
GCCATCGCCGACCAGGCGCGCACGATCCGCATCCCGGTCCACATGGTCGAGACCATCAACCGTCTGATCCGCGTCAGCCGCACCCTGCTCCAGGAGCTGGGACGCGAGCCCACGGTGGAGGAGATCGCACGGCGCATGAGCCGCGACGAGATCGTGCGCGAGCTGCGCGACAAGCTACAGCGCGAGCCCACCGAGGAGGAGGTCGATGTCCGCGAGGAGATCGGCCCGCAGACGGTCAGCGCGGAGAAGGTGCGCGAGATCATGAAGGTCTCGCAGGAGCCGGTGAGCCTCGAGACGCCCATCGGCGAGGAGGAGGACAGCCATCTCGGTGACTTCATTCCGGACCTCGCCACCCAGGCGCCCGCCGACGCGGCCAGTGCCCAGCTGCTCAAGGAGCAGGTGGAGGGCGTCCTCGACTCGCTGACACCGCGCGAGCGTCGCGTGCTCCAGTTGCGCTTCGGCCTCGAGGACGGGCGCTCCCGCACCCTCGAGGAGGTGGGTCGCGACTTCAACGTGACCCGCGAGCGGATCCGGCAGATCGAGGCCAAGGCGCTGCGCAAGCTGCGCCACCCGAGCCGCAGCCGCAAGCTCAAGGACTACCTCGAGTAGGCGTCCCGAGCTGACAGACCGATGTGACGGCGGCCGCCACCCGCGGCCGCCGTCGCGCATCTCGCCGCACACGGAGCGCGCCATGGAATTCGCCGAGGTCGTCCGGCGCCGCCGGATTGTCCGCAACTTCGCCGACACCCCCGTCGAGCGCGCCGTGCTCGAGCGCATCGCCGCCACCGCACAGCGCACCCCGAGCGCCGGCTTCAGCCAGGGCCAGCGGCTGGTGGTGGTGACCGATCCCGCCCGTCGGGCGGCAGTGGCCGCCGCGGTGGGGGAGGAGGAGTACGTGGCCGGCGGCTTCGACCCGTGGGTCAGCCGTTGCGCGGCGCTCTTCGTGCCGTGCGTCAGTGAGCAGGTCTACCACGATCGCTACCGCGAGGCCGACAAGGTCGATGACGACGGCAGCGAGATCGAGTGGCCGACTCCGTACTGGTGGATGGACGTCGGCTGCACGGTGATGATGATCCTGCTCGCCGCCGTCGACGAGGGACTTGCGGCAGGCTTCGCGGGCGCCCGCGACGTGGAGGCGCTGCGCGCCGCGCTCGACATCCCGGCCGATTACCACCCGGCCGGGGTCATCCCGGTCGGCCACCCGCTTCCCGACAAGCGTTCTCCTTCGCTGCAGCGCGGCTGGCGGTCGCTCGACGAGTTCGTGCGATGGGATGGCTGGGAAGGGCTCCCGGCGCTTTGACCCTTGGCCGGGGCGACACCTATAATCCGCCCCGTCCCGACGGCGACCCGCGAGGTCGCTCGACGCGTTCCGGCGTAGCTCAGTGGTAGAGCGGGCGGCTGTTAACCGCTTGGTCGTAGGTTCGAGTCCTACCGCCGGAGCCACTCCCTGGCAACCCATCCGCGCGCCGCGGCGTCCTGCGGGCATGCGACGGATCTTCGTGCTGCTGCTCATCCTCGGCTCGTTGTGCGCCTGCGCGCCTGCTGAGCCGATGGTCGTGGTGCCGGTCACCGTGGTTGCCGGTCCAACCTGCCCCGTCATCAGTGACCCGCCCGATCCGGCGTGCGACGACCGGCCGGTCGACGGGGCCGAGCTGCTCGTGATGGGCGCGAACGGCCAGCAGGTGGCCGCTGTTCGCTCCGACGCCCGGGGCCGCGCCGATCTGCACCTCGCGATCGGGAGCTACACGGTTCGGCCGCAGCCGGTGGAGGGCCTGATGGGGACCGCCGCGCAGGTCGCCCTGGTGGTCTCGGCATCACCGGAGGCGCTGGTCATCAGCTACGACACCGGGATCCGCTGAGCGGCCGCTAACAGCGGGGGCGGCGGGCCGTTAGTACTAGGTGAGCGCTGGGTCCCTGTGTTAGCGGCCATGCCGCTAGGGCAGCCACAGGGACCTGGCGTTTTCGCGTGTCAGCGACCGGGATCGTCGAAGTCGGGATCCACCGGCGCGGTCGGTCCGACATCACCCACGGTCGGCATCAGGGTCCAGCCCATGACCGCCATCCCCGCGGCGAAGATCAGCAGCATCACCGAGCCGGCCGGCTCGTAGGCCGTGAACCAGTAGATGACCGCGACGATGGCGATGCCGAGCGGGATCAGGAAGTACGCACGCATGGGCCGATCATACCCGAGGGACCGAGCGCTGGATGATGATCGCAAACTGCCGCATTACTACGTAAACCCAGGTAAATCTACGACATCCAGCCGCAATCGGTGCGGCGGGCGGCGACGGGACGGGTGCGCACGCCACGTTCCGGCGCATTGGCATGCGCAATGGGTCGCGCATTGAGCGCCCGATCGGCACCGGCCAGGGTGGCGCGCCTGATGGATGCATCGGTCACGGAGGGGGCGTTGTCCACCGCGCTCGGGATCTCCAGGGTGGGAGCGGGGGTGGTGCCGACCATGCCCGTTTCGCGTGCGGTGACGACCGAGCCGTCGGGGTAGGGCAGCCAGAGGCCGCGCAGGCGAGCGATGAAGTGCTCCGCCATGCCCGGCACCAGCATCTCGACGCGGTCGCCGCCGCTGCGCCGGTACCCGCGTGGTCGTTCGTCGGACTGGATGCGGTCGACGAAGCCGCGCTCGAGAAGCTCGCGGACCGCGACGATCACGTCGTCCGGCCCATCGACGGTCGTGCTGCCACCCCGGAAGGTGGCACGCCCGACGCTCGCCGGCGCCCCGCCCCGCGGGGTGCGGAGCAGCTCGTAGACGATGGTGTCATCGGTCCGCGGATCGACCGCCCGGTTGATCATGGCCGGAGGATAGCAGCCGACCGGCGGGCGGCGACGGGCCCGCTCGCGCATCGGTAGAATCGACCGATGAGCCCCTCCTCGGGGTGGACCACAGGAGGATCCGGTGTCGGAGAGCGACGAGCAGACGTATCGCGAGATGGTCACCCAGCAGAGCGACGAGCAGATCGATCGCTGGGCCGGCGACCTGTTCGTCGACTTCGCCAAGCGGCTCGGGGTTGGCACCGCGGTCGCCTCGTTCTGCGCGGCGGCGGGCATCGATGAGAAGGGATTCCAGCGGGCGTTCCTTGTCGGTGGGGGACCGGACCACGTGGTCGGGATCGACACCGCCGGCGCGCTGGC
>JBDTQJ010000202.1:0-3160 GCA_039932235.1 Chloroflexota bacterium | reverse complement strand
GCGCCGGTCCCGCCGAGGACCACGATGCGCGACGGCTGCAGCCGCTCCAGCTCCGTGCGCGTCACTCCGGGGAGCTGGTCGCGCCACGTCAGAAGGACCGGTCCGCCATCCCGTCCGGCGACCGGGCCACCGGCAAGCGCATCGGGGAAGCTCGCGCCGGTGGCGATGTAGACGATGGGCACGCCCGGTCCGTAGGCGCTGGCGCTGACGGCGGCGGCAGTCGCGTAACGATCCGTCCCCGACACGCGGGCAAGGCCCTGGAGCAGGTGCCCCTCGATGACGTCCCACAGGTCGCTGGTGCCGGTGTCCATCCCGAGCGCCCAGATGCCGGTGCCGGCCACGTCGTTGCGCTCGATCATGTCGTACTTCAGGCCGATGGAGGTGGCGTCGTCGTAGTACAGCTGGCGCCACCCACCATCGGAGGCGCGATACACGGTGTACGGCACCTGGCCGGTGGCGTCCCAGCGCCGCCCGTTGGTCTGCGCCAGGGTGCGGGCGTTGGCACCGCTCGAATCGGATCGGTAGTAGGCCACCGAGACGGAGCTCACCGGGCTGCGCACCGTCGAGTTGACCGCGTCGGTCGTCGTGTTCCAGGCGCGGCCGTAGTACGGCACGCCCCAGATCATGCGCCCCGGATCGACGCGCGCCAGGTGGTCGCGCATGGCGTCCGCGGCGGCGTAGATATACGGGCTGTCGTACAGGGCGACCCCGCCGGCACGGGCGGAGCCGGCGTACGAGAAGTCATAGGCCATGACCACGATCGCATCCGCGGCAGTCGAGAGGGCGGCCACGTCGTAGCCGGTCGCCCATGCGGCCGCGCCGGCCATGGTGTCGACGGTCACGTAGCCGCCGACGCCGGCATTCGCCAGACCGGCATTGAGCTCCGCGGTGAGAGCCGTGAACTGGGCGCGCAGGCTGGTCGGCACCGGCTCGAAGTCGATGTTCACGCCGTCGGCGCGACGGTCGCGGACCATCGAGACCACCTGGCTGACGAGCCGCGCGCGGTTGGTGGCGCTGTTGAGCAGCGTGGTCATCGGTGCGTAGTCGTAATCCCACGCGTGCATCGTGATGGTCGGGACGACGCGCACGCCGCGTCGGTGGGCCGCGTTCAGGAGATCGGTCATGGCGGCGGAGGTCCAGCCCGCCCAGCCCTGGGTGATCGCGCCGCTGCCGGTGGTCTTGACGAGGGCCCCGTCGGACGCCACGCCGATGCTGAAGTAGGCGACGGTCGACAGCAGGTCAAGGCGCAGCCGCGACGTAACCGCGGCCTCGAGGTCCCAGTACGGCAGGAACCCGAGCACCTCCCTGGCGAGGCCGTTGGGCAGTGGCCCGGCCGGGCCGGCGAGCGTTCCTTCGTCGGCAACCAGCGGCTCCGCCGCGACAGCGATGCCGCTGGACCTGAGGCCATCGCCGGCTGCCGCGAGCCCCGGGTCGCCGCGCTCGGCGAGCATCTCGGCCTGCGCGGAGGGGGTGAGCATGTCGGCAGGCATGGGCGCCAGCACGGTGCCGTCGGCCAGCGTCACGGCGCCACCGAGGGTGGGTTCCGCGGCGGCGGCACCCCACGGCACGAGCAGCGAGAGGACGACGCCGAAGGTGGCGAGACGAGCGAGGAGGCGATTCACGAGGCGGACGGGCTCCTGGTGCGGACCTGGATCAACTGCACCGGACGGTACCGATCTGCGCCCGTCCACCCAATGGTACCAACGGGTCACCGACCGATGGCATCAGGATCAACCCCCCAGGATGGCGCGCACCTGGCTGATGACCGCGTCGGATACGACACCCGTCCCGCCAAGCACCACGACCCGATCCGGGTTGAGGCGGCTCAGCTCGCTCGCGGCCCCGCTCGGGATCGACGTGGCGGTCACCAGCAGCAGCGGCCCTGGGAGGCTGCCGGCGACCGGTCCACCGCCGAGTGCATCGGGAAAGTTGGCCCCGGTGGCCAGGAAGACCGTCGTGGCGGAGCCGAAGGTGCCCGCCGAGATGGCGGCCGCGGTGTCGTAGCGCGTCGCGCCCGCGAGGCGCTGGACCACGCCGCTGGTGGCGTAGTGGGCCAGCCCGCTGGCGACGGCCGACGACACGACGCCGGTGGACCCGAGGATGACGATCTTGCTCGGGCGCACCCTGGCCAGCTCGGCCGCCGTGGCGGAGGGAATCTCGGTGCCGGTGACGAGCAGAACTGGGCCGCCGGCCGCACCGGATGCAGCCACGCCCGCAAGGGCATCGGGGAAGTTCTTGCCGGTGGCGATGTAGGCGACCGGGACCGGGGACCCAAAGGCGTTCGCGCTGATCAGGGCCGCCGTCTCGTAGCGATTGGCGCCGGCGATTCGCTGGACGACACCGCTCGTGGCATAGGCGCGCAGGCCTGCAGCGACCTCGTTGGAGATGATGGCGGCACCTCCGACCACGACGATGGTCTGCGGCCGCAGACGGGTGAGCTCGACGGCCGTCGCGGCCGGGACCTCGCTGGCACTCACCAGGAGCACGGGTCCGCCGCGATGGGCGGCCGCCGCACCGGCGGCGAGGGCATCGGGAAAGTTTGCGCCAACGGCCACGTAGGCGACCGCCGGGCCGGGCTCAAAACTGGCGGCGGAGATGGCGGCTGCCGTCTCGTAGCGGTTCTGTCCGGCGTAGCGATCAACATCGGTCGGGTCGGTCACCACGTGGGTGCCTGACGGCGTGAGCGTCGGATCGCCGGCGAACGCGTAGTGGTACCCGTCGTTCTGCAACCAGACGCTTGCGCCGGCGACATCGGCGTGCGCGAAGGAGCGCAGGGCGGAGGCGGAGAAGTTGCGACTGGAGCGGAAGATGTCGCCGTACGAGGTGCCGGGATTGGCCAGGATGCCGGTCACCAGGCGGGCCTCGTCGCTGGTGGTGGCGAAGTAGGCAGCCGCGCCGAGACGCAACGGCGGCGTGGAGTAGTTCTTGGCGCGCGCGAGGTAGGTGGCCTCCGTCTGCGTCGCTTCCCCCGGCTCGCCCGCACCGGCCGTGTAGCACGCGTGGGCGTAGATCATCGCGAAGCCCGGCGCGGGGGTGATGCCGACGTTGTTGGCGCTCCCGCCGCAGTAGTTCCACTGATCGCCGTCGGCAGAGGTCAGCGTGCCGAGCAGCGCGCGCTCGCCGCAGTAGATCATCGTCGAGGACCAGCTGTCGCCGTCGC
>JBDTQJ010000201.1:0-3200 GCA_039932235.1 Chloroflexota bacterium | reverse complement strand
CGACGCTGAAGCGGTAGGCCCGCAGGCCGAGCTCGCGCATGAGCGCCACGTCGTCAGCGGTGCGGTGGTAGTGGTCGGTGGCGACGGCACCGGTGTGCCCACCGGCGACGCGGCCGGGCGTTCCGCTGAACGTGTCCCAGATCGATGGCCCGCGGCCGCCCTCGTCAGCTGCGCCCTCGACCTGGTACGCGGCGGTCGCGGCACCCCACAGGAAGTCGGCCGGGAAGCGGGTGGCGAGCGACTTCGGGTCGGTCAGGGCAATTGGTCGAGGCATATCTCACCACGTTGCCACGTCCAGCAGCCCAGCCACCGGCGATTTGCCCACGCATCGCGATGGAGCTCGAGCCAATCGACCGGCTCACCGCGCCGCTCGAGGAGCAGCCAGCGGACCCCGAGGCGCTGATAGGTGTCGCCCCGGTTGACCTCGCCCTGCGCCACGATCGTCGTCACCGGCGCCCGCATCGCCAGGGTTGGCGCGAACCAGCCCTGCACGACGGCGCCCGGAGGAAGGAGGTCGGCCAGCTCCTGCTGGATCGCCGGCAGCCGATACGTAGCGATCGAGAACCAGCGTTGCAGGCTCGCGACCCCGGCCGCGGCGATCGCGACCACCAGCGCAAGCGCCAAAACCGCGTTCACCGGCCGCGCCCGGCGCGCGGCCGTGAGGAGCGTCCCTCCCCCGACGCCGGTGAGCAGGGCCAAGGGCGGCAGCACCGGGAGCGCATAGCGGTTAGGCCGGTAATCGGCCAGCAGGATGACCACGATCTCGACGAGCGCCCACCCGAGCGCCGCGCCGACCACCAGGCGCTGGGGCTGGCCCAGCGAGCGCCGCACGGTCCACAGCACCATGAGACCGAGCGCCGCGCCGACGATGAGCGTCGCCGTGAGCTGGACGGCATTGTCATTGGCGCCGTTCACGTATTCCCAGGCTCGGGTGGCGAGGACATCCACCGGCGACAGGAACCCGGTCTCGGGCCATGGGCGCAGGGCCCTCGGAATGGAGATACCGGCGAGCGTGACCCCGACGCCCCAGGCAAGCCCGCAGGCCACGAGCACCGCTGCGACGATGCCCCAGCGTCGCAGGATCAGCTGCCGTCCGGCCCCCGCCGCGACCAGGCTGCCCGCGAGCATCCCCACGATCGCCGCCGCAGCGCTGGGCTTCGTCCCCATGGCGATCGCCTGCGCCACGCCCGCGAGCAGTCCCGGCCACCACGCCCCGCGTCGGGCATCCGCCAACAGTGCGGCGAACCCGGCGACCAGGGCGGCCGTCATCATCGGTTCGAGGAGCGCGAGCCGTCCGTAGAAGAGCAGCAGTGGCGCCATGCCGAGGGCGAGCGCGGCGAACGCCCCGGCGCCCAGACCGAAGCGTCGCCCGACCAGCAGCCCGAGGATGCCGACCGCGGCCACGGCCGCTAGCAGCGAGACGACGCGAGCCTGGATGATCCCCACGCCGAACAGCTCGAAAGCGGCGAGCGCAGCCGCGTTGAACGGCAACTGGGCGATTACGAGCTCCCACTCGTCGGTGATCCATCGGCCCAGGAGGACCACGTTGCGGGCACCCATGACCGACCAGCCCTCGTCCGTGAAGGGCGAATCGCTGCGCGTGACCTCGATATTCGGATCCATCCATATCTGCGCCGCGAGCAGCCCAGCGACAATGAGCGTGACGGCGCCCACCGCGAGGGTGGCGGATGACGGCCGAGGCACGCGGAGCACGCCGTGGGTGGAGCTCACGGGAGGCGGTACAGGCACGCTTCGCCGGACGGCCACGGGTAGCACACCATCAGCTCGCGTTCCTGCCACGCCTGCCGGTGGGCGCCCGCCCACGCCGGTTCCGTCGTCCGGTTGCCGAAGACCCACCGGACCCCGAACTCCTCGTACAAGTCGCCGTCATTTGCCTCGCGCTGGACGATGATCGCCGGCACCGGAACGCGCATCCCCATGTTGGGCGCCGGACCGCCCTGCATGGCGCGCCCGTCGGTCACAAGCCGAAGCACCTCCTCCTGGATCTGCGGCAGCCGATGCGTGGCGCGGGCGGTCCAGCCCGCCAGCCGCCCGACCCCGGGGATTGCGATGGCGGCCACCAGGACCGCAATCGCACCACGCTGCAGCCACGGATTGACCCTGGCCGACCGGCGAACAAGATCGAGCAGCACCATGCTGCCGACACCCGCCAGCATGGCGAGCGGCGGCAGCATCGGGAGGACGTATCGGTTCGGCCGATACGGAACGACCAGCAGCACAGCCATTCCCACCACGAACCATCCGACCGACGCCCCGACGAGCTGGCGCTGCCGGAGGTTGAGGAGCCGCCAGCGTGCGCCGGCGGCGAGCAGTCCGAGCCCCCCGGCTGCGAGGAGCGGCGCCGTCATCGGGATCGCCGCGTCGGACCCGATCGGGTAGGCGCGCAGATTGGCCATCATCTCGGCGGCCGTCGCCCCACCGAACTGGTCCGGCCAGGTCCGGATGATGCTGTCCAGCAGGCCGGCCTGCAGGTTGACCGTCGTCAGCCAGAACGTCCCAAGCACGGCCGGAACGAGGCAGGCGATCGCGGTCCGCCGCCACATGCCCGGTTCGCCACGCGGCGCCACGACGAGGACGCCCAGCAGGATCCCGACGAAGGGAGCGGCGGCACTCGGCTTCGTCCCGATGGCCAGGGCCGCCAGCGCTCCCGCCAGGATGCCGTGACGCACCCACCGCTCCCTGCGGCCGGCCAGGAGCGCGGCGGCGGAGCCGGTCAGAAACAGGACGACCATCGGCTCCAGGATCGCCAGGCGGCCGTAGTACAGGAGGAGTGAGGTGGTCCCCAGGGCCACGCCGGCGACGAGCCCCGGCACCGCGCCGCAGCGCCGGCCGACCAGCCAGCTCACCAGGAGGACGGCGCCGACGGTGCACAGCATCGACACGACCCGCGCCTGGATGATCCCGACGCCGAACAGCATGAAACCGAGCGCATTCACGATGGAGAACGGCAGCTGCGTGACGTAGAGCTGCCAGGCGTCGGTCGCCCACCGGCCCAGCAACACAAAGTTGCGCGCTCCCAGGAGAGACCAGCCCTCGTCAGTGAACGGCGAGTGGCTGTAGGTGACCCCGGTGGCCGGGTCCGCGGACAGCTGGATTCCCAGCAGGACGAGGGCGATGGCGCCGGCCGCTAGGACATGCGACTGCCGCGCCGCGCCCCCGATCCACTTCCCCCGCTCGGT
>JBDTQJ010000200.1:0-3201 GCA_039932235.1 Chloroflexota bacterium | reverse complement strand
TCGACGCGCTGCTCTTCGCCTGGCGCGCCGCGTCCATCGCCCAGGCCGGGCTCGTTCCGGCGCCCGTCAGCGGCAGCCATTCCCCCCGCCCGCGCCGCCGGCGCGACGTGGCCATCGTCGTTGCCTTGCTCTCCATCACCATCGGCATGCACGCCTACGTCGGCGTCGTGCTCGGCGCGCTCGACCAGACCCTGCAGCAGGTGTTCGGTGGTGGCGACGAGCGTCCGCGCCCGAGCGGTGGCCCTAACGGCGAGGACGATCCAATCAACGACCCCGACTACCACTGGGACGGAACGAAGCGCATCAATTTCCTACTGCTCGGCATCGACTCGGGGCCGGGCCGCGAAGAGGCGCTGACCGATACGATTCTGGTCGTCAGCATCGACCCCGTGGCCGGGACGGCCGCCATGATCTCGGTCCCCCGCGACACCGGCTTCGTCCCACTGTCCGACCGCAGCCTCTTCCCCCAAGGCGTGTATCCGGACAAGGTCAACGCGCTCTCCAGCGTGGCTACAGCCGACTCCGATCACTGGTGCCCAGACCTCGTCTCGGCGCGCACCTGCGGGCTGCGCACCATCGAGCGCACGGTGGGGCTGTACCTGGGGATCCAGATCCACTACTTCGCGACCGTCGACCTGACCGGGTTCGCCGAGCTCATCGACGCACTGGGCGGGGTAGAGCTGTGCCTCCCCGGCAAACTCGTGGATCCGGACTATTCCGGGCCCACCTGGGCGCCGCGCCGTGGAATCGAGCTGCCGGCCGGATGTCATCGGTATGGCGGTCCAGAGGCCCTCGCCTTCGCCCGGATTCGCAAGGGCTGGATCGAGATGCCGGATGGCTCGCTGGATTACCAGAATGACTTCGACAGGGCCGACCGCCAGCAGGAGGTGCTGCTGGCGCTGCGCTCCGAGGTCGCAGCGTTGAACCTCGTCTTCGAGCTGCCGGGAATCCTGGATGCGGTGGGCCGGACCGTGACGACCGACTTCCCCCGCGAGCAGGCCGGCGACCTCGCGAGCCTCCTCCCGTTGATCACCGGACCGGACATCGAGCGCACCGTGCTCGGATACCCGGAGTTCGTGGATGCACCGGTCGACCCGGATGCCAACTATCTCCTCATCCCCAAGCGGGATGCCATTCGGGAGGCGATGGAGGAGCTGTTCGGCCCGGAGTTGCGGGGATGGTATCTCGGCTCGTTCGACGACCTGCCGCCGGTCGAGTCTGAGCCTGCCGACGCCGGATAGCCCACGGGCTCAGCGGGAAAGCAGGAACCCGATCAGGGCCAGGACCGCTGCGGCCGCCACCAGCGCCAGGGTCACCTGTCCGTGCCCGAGTCCGCGGCCGATGAGCTGGTGGTGGATGTGGCTGCTGTCGGCGGCGAAGACCGACTTGCCCGATGCCAGGCGGCGCAGGATCGCCCAGGTCATGTCGGCGAGGGGCACACCGAGGACCACCACCGCCGTCGGGATCGCGATGTGGTCCGGACGCGCCACGACCAACGCCACGGCCGAGATGCCGAGCAGCATGCCCAGGAACATCGAGCCGGCGTCGCCCATGATGATCGACGCCGGTGGGCGGTTGAAGACGAGGAAGCCGAGAACCGCGCCACTGCCCGCCGCGGTCAGCAGCAGGACGGCCGGCACGTCCAGCGCAGTGGCCATGGCGCCGAACGCCGCCAGGCAGGCGAGCGACACGCCCCCGGCCAGGCCGTCGAGACCGTCGATGAGGTTCACGGCGTTGGCGACCGCCACCAGCCAGCCGACGGTGATCACCGGTCCCATGATGCCCAGCGACAGCCCGCCCCACGGCGTGCTGACCTCGCTGAACGAGAGACCCAGCACCACGACCGCGACGGCCGCTGCCACCTGGCCCATGAGCTTGACGATCGGGCTCAGGTCGCGCACATCGTCGACCAGCCCCACCACGCCGATGATCGCGATCCCGACCAGGGCGGGAACCAGGGCGCCATTCGCCAGCGCCGCAAGATCGACACCGGCGAGCGCCGCTGCGAGGAGCGCCGTCGCGACGGCCAGTCCGAAGGCGCCGAGCATGGCGGCGCCTCCGAGGCGCGGGACGGCGCGCACGTGGATCTTGCGGCCGCCCGGCTCGTCGAGCAGGTCGGCCTCGACAGCCGCCCTGCGCACCAGCGGCGTCGCCACCAGGGTCACCCCCAGGGCGACCAGCAGCGCGACCACCGGCGCGAGCATCAGGCGCGTTGGCCGATCATGCGGTCGATGAGCGCCACGTAGCGCGCCTTCTGGGCGCCCCACGCGTACGCGGCGCCCTGGCGCTGCGCCTCGAGGGCGCGGGTCGCGGCCGCGGCGGGATCAGCCACGGTCATGCGGATGCCGTCGGCCAGCGCGGCGGGGTCGCCGCCGTGCACGAAGAGGATGGCGTCATCGGTGAAATGGGCGCGGTTGGTCGCGAGGTCGCTGGCGATGGCCGGCACGCCCATGGCCACGTACTCGAGGAGCTTGGTGGAGAGGGAGTACTCGAGATATGGCTCGTGGATCGACGGCACGATCCCCAGATCGTGCTCGCTGATGACCCGCGGCAGCTCGTCGAGCGGCACGCGACCGTGGAGCGTGACCAGGTCCTCGACGCCGTGCTGCCGGATGGCGGCCTCGATCTGCGGACGCCACGGGCCGTCGCCGTAGACGTCGAGGTACAGCGGGATCTCGTTCCGCAACGCGGCCATCGCTTCCATCGCGCGGTCGAGGCCATAGATCCGCTGCAGGTTGCTGTGGTGGATGATGCGCAGCGTGCCGTCCGCCATGAACGGGCGGCGCTGATGGCGCGCCGGATCGAAGATCGTCTCATCGGCGCTGTTCATGACGATCTCGATCTTCTCCGGGGCCACCCCACGCTCGATCGATAGCTGGCGGAGCGGCTCGTGCACGGTGACGAGCTCGGTGCTGATGGCAGCGGAGGCACGGCTCACCGCGGTCACGACCGGCACCAGCGGACGCAGCGCGGGCGAGGCGAATCGGTCTCGGAAGAATTCCGGCATATCCTCGTGCAGGTCGAGCAGGAGCGGAACGCCCATCCACTTCAGCGGGAGGGCGGCGAACGCCAGGAAGTCCGGCACGGTGGCCACCTGGACAAGGTCGTAGTGCCTGGACCGATGCGCCGCGGCCAGCCGCGGCGTCGCCACCGCGGTGAAGGCGAGGTACTCGGCGATGTGTCCGGCGAAGCCGGTGAACC
>JBDTQJ010000199.1:0-3219 GCA_039932235.1 Chloroflexota bacterium | reverse complement strand
ACGCACCGTACCCCGACTGCGTAGGCGAGACAGCGGCCGAGGACTGATCCATCAGGCGGGCGCCGAACCACGAAGTCGCGCCGGCAAGGCCGAGGGCGTCGAACCGGGCCGAAGATGTCGAGCGCGTGCGTCGCCGGCGAGGCGCCGTCGCCGACTGCCCGTCTGGGCTGCGAATGTGGCCGTCGACCAGCACCCGGCCCGCATGGGATTGCGTGCAGTCCGGGCGTCGCACGCCGACGCGTAAAGCTCTGCCGGTGGTGGCACGGGGCACGCCCACACCGCTGGTTTAGGAGCGCAGGCCGACTGGCGAACGTGACAGCTTCCACGACGCAATAGTCCCGCTCTATCCAAAGTCGTTCATACGGTGCCGGCCGCCATCCGTCGCTTGACACCGTCTATCTACAACCGTATGGTTGTATGTATGCAGATCCTGCCGCCGGACTTCGACCGCGCATTCGGTGCCCTCGCAGATCCCACCCGGCGCGACATCGTGCGTCGCGCGATGGCCGCCGAGGAGGGCATCGCCGAGCTCGCGAGCCACTACCCCATGAGCTTCGCGGCGGTGCAGAAGCACGTCGCGATCCTGGAGCGGGCGGGCCTGGTGACCAAGCAACGCATCGGTCGACGCAAGGTCGTCCGGACCAACATCGAGGGGCTGCGCACGGCGCGCCGCCTGCTGGACCAGTACGAGGAGCTGTGGCGTGGCCGGATCGACCGCATGACCGAGCTGCTCGCCGAGACCCCCGACACGAAGGAGATTCCCGAATGACCGTCACCGCCGTCCGCAAGGACCCCGAAGCGAGGACCATGACCCTGACCGCCGAGTTCGCGGCCTCCCCCGAGCGCGTCTGGCAGCTGTGGGCCGACCCGCGTCAGCTCGAGCGCTGGTGGGGGCCTCCCACCTACCCTGCCACCGTCACCTCGCACGACCTGCGTGCCGGCGGGCGCGTCGACTACCACATGACCGGGCCGGAAGGCGACCAGCCAGCGGGCTTCTGGGAGCTCACCGAGGTTGACCCGCCGCGCCGGCTTGTCTTCCGCGATGGATTCACCAACCCCGACGGGTCGGAGAACACGGACCTGCCGTACAACGATTGCCGGGTACGCATCGAGCCCGGCGCAGACGGCCGGACGCGGATGGAGATCGAGAGCATCTTCCCGAGCACCGAGGCGATGGAACAGCTCCTCAAGATGGGCATGGAGCAGGGCATCACCGAGGCGGTCGGCCAGATCGACGCGATCCTCGCCGAGGATCGGGTCGCCACCGGCGCCTGACCGATGGTGGGGCCGGAGCGATGAGCCCGGCTCCCCCACCCCGTCCTACCACCACCACCTTCCGCCCCCCACCTCTGGAGATACACCCGATGAACCCGACACAGCCGGCGACGCGCACCCTGGCGGTGCCCGGCGCCACCCTGACCTACGACGTCCGCGAGGGCACCGGCAGCGATGTGCCGCTGCTGCTGATTGGTTCGCCCATGGGTGCCGGCGGCTTCGGCACCCTGGCGAGCCACTTCCCGGAGCGCACCGTCGTGACCTACGACCCGCGCGGCGTGGAGCGCAGCGCCAAGGACGACCCGACCACCGAGTCGACGCCGCGCCAGCATGCGGACGACCTGCATCGGATCATCGGCGCGCTCGGTGACGGGCCGGTCGACCTGTTCGCGAGCAGCGGCGGCGCGATCAATGCGCTGGCGCTGGTGGCCGCGCACCCCGACGACGTGCGGACGCTCGTCGCCCACGAGCCGCCGTCGGCGACCGTCCTCCCGGACAGCGACGCGGCGCTGGCCGCCTGCCGCGCCGTCCGCGCCACGTACGAGCGAGCCGGCTTCGGGGCAGGAATGGCACATTTCATCGCCATCGTCAGCCACCGCGGCGAGTTCACGGACGACGTTGCCCGGCAGCCGGGCCCCGATCCGGCCATGTTCGGCATGCCGGCGACGGACGACGGCTCGCGGAGCGACGCGCTGCTCGCCCAGAACATGATCACCAGCACCGGTTACGAGCACGACTTCGATGCGCTGCGCAACGCCTCGACGCGGATCGTGCTGGCTGCGGGAGCCGAGTCCGACGGTGAGATGGCCAATCGGGCGGGGAAGGCCGTCGGCGAGCGGCTGGGCACCCCGGCAGTCATCTTCCCTGGCAACCACAGCGGCTTCCTGGGTGGCGAGTATGGCCAGACCGGCGACCCGGATGGGTTCGCCGCCGCGCTGCGCAAGGTCCTCGCCGGGTAGGTCCTGGGTGCTCGCCTGCCGGCTACGGCCAGCCGGCGTGCGGCGCCGGCGCCTCGACGACGAGCACCTGGCCGGTCCGATCGGCGATCGCCTGGTCGGCACCCTCGAACCCACGCCACTCGGCGGCCAGGATGAACAGCGTCTGTCCGTCGGGGCCGCCGAGCATGCAGGCGAAGGCCCCGCGGCCCGCGTCGACGGTCGCGAGCACCTCTCCACCTTCGCTCACGCGTCGACAGTGGGCGTTGCCGACGTCGGCGTACCAGGCCGCGCCATCTGCATCCAGGCAGATCCCGTCGGGGTGGTCGCCGGGCGTTGCCGCCCAGACGCGCCGCCCCGACAGCGCACCGTCATCGGCGATGTCGTACGCGGTCAGCTGCTCGGCCCACGACTCGGCCACGATCAGCGTTCTGTTGTCGGGCGTGACCGCCATGCCGTTGGGGAAGGCAAGGCCGTCGGCGACGCGGCGCACGCCGCCGTCCGGCGTCACCAGGACGACGATCCCCGACGGCCCATCCGCGGACGGCGCGAAGTGGCCGCCATTGAGGTACGCGTTGCCCCGGCCGTCGACGACGATTTCGTTCCAGCCGCCACTATGGACCGAGAGGTCCGCATGCAGGCTCACAGCTCCGTCGCGCTCTCGCCGCGTCAGCTCCGGCCCGGTGACGAGCAGCCGCCCATCTGACAGCCAGTCGATCGACCAGCCAAGGCCGCCCGGCCCGTGGGCCACCACCTCGGACGTACCATCGAGACCGACCGCGACGATCTCATCGGTACCCCAATGCGCGAACCACAGGCGGCCGTCGTGCCAGCGCGGCGACTCGACATACGCGAGGCGATCGAGCAGGATCCTGGGCTCGGCCTTCAGCACGCACCATGAGTACCACAGCGCCTCGGGGTGCGCCGATGAGTTCCGCGCGCACCATCGGTCTCATGAGCGACCACACTGACCGATGACCAAGGAGCGCACCGATGGCCACCTGGACCA
>JBDTQJ010000198.1:0-3221 GCA_039932235.1 Chloroflexota bacterium | reverse complement strand
AGCCTGCGCATGCCGGACGCCCTGCTCGAGCGTGTCGAGGCAGCTGCACGGGCACGCGGCGTCTCCCCGTCGAGCCTGATGCGCGCGCTCATCGCGGCGGGGCTCGATCGGTCGTACGCGGCGGTCCAGGACAGCCACTCGGATGGCGACGTGGCGAAGCAGCTCAACGCGCTGCGCGAGCAGATCGACGCGCTGGCGCGGGCGATGGGCGCGCAGGCGGGGGCCGAGGCCGAGTGAGCGGGCTGCGGCGCATCGGCTTCGCCTTCAACCCGTACAACGCAGAGGCCCGCGCCGTCCTGGCACGTGCGCATGCGTGGTGCGCATCGAACGGGGTCGAGGCGTGGGACGCCAAGGCGGAGGATCGGGCGACCATCTCGCGCGAATGCGCCGCACAGACCGACCTGGTGTGCGTGATCGGCGGCGACGGCACGTTCCTGCGCGCCGCCAACGCGCTCGGCGAGACCGGGGTGCCGGCGCTCGGCATCAACCTGGGGCGGGTCGGCTTCCTCGCCAAGGTCGAGACGGTCGACCTGGAGCACGCGCTGGACCAGATCCTGGCCGGCGACTCGACGGTCGAGGAGCGCTTCCGGATCGAGGCCACCATCAGCCGACCGGACGGGACGCAGGAGCGCCATGCATGCCTCAACGAGGTGGTCGTGGCACGCGGCAGGCGGGTGCGCATGATCCGCCTGGAGGTCGAGGTCTCCGGCTCGCACCTTGCGACGTACGTGGCCGACGCGGTGGTGGTCGCCACCCCGACCGGCTCGACGGCCTACTCCTTCAGCGCCGGTGGCTCCATCCTGGACCCGCGGCTGCGCAACATGATCATCACCCCCGTGGCGTCGTACCTCTCCCCGCTGCACAGCGTCGTGGCCGGCGAGGACCACGTGGTGCGGCTCACCCTTCGCGAGGCCTCCGACCCGGCGATCGTCAGCATCGACGGGCAATGGGACGTGGAGCTGGCACCCGGCGACACCGTCGAGGTGTGCGCCCTCGCGGAGCCGCTGCGCCTGCTCGAGCCGGCGGGCGCGACGCCGTTCTACGACCTGCTGCGCACCAAGGCCGGCCTGCTGCCGTACTGACCCGATGCCACTCGTCGAGCTCACCGTCGTCAACCTCGCGGTGTTGGAGCACGTCCGCCTCCCGCTCTCGCGTGGCTTCACCGTGCTCACCGGCGAGACCGGGGCGGGGAAGTCGCTGGTCGTCGACGCGCTGGCGCTCGCGCTCGGCGCTCGCGCATCGGCGGACCTCGTCCGCACCGGTACCGATGGACTTCGCGTGGATGCCGTCTTCGAGGGCGTTCCATCCGAGACCGATGCGCCCCTCGACGACCTCGTGGCCGCCGAGGACGGGGTCGCCATCATTCGCCGGGAGGTTGGGGCGGACGGCCGGTCGTCGGCGCGGGTCAACGACCGGGCGGTGACCGTGGGTGGGCTGGCGGCGCTCGGGTCGCGGCTGGCGGAGATCCACGGCCAGCACGAGCAGCAGCGACTCACCGAGAGCTCGCATCAGCTGGCCCTGCTCGACCGTTTCGGCGCGCACGACGTGGCGGGGGTCGCCGAGGCCTGGCGCGCGTGGCGCTCCACGGTGGCCGCCGCCGCCGAGCTGCTCACCGACGAGCGCGAGCTGGAGCGTCGACGCGAGCTGCTGCGCCACCAGGTCGACGAGATCACCGCGGCGGCCCTGCAACCGGGCGAGGAGGCGGAGGTCGAGGCCGGGCTGCGCGTCGCACAGCACGCGGAGTCGATCGCCGCCAGCGCGCACGAGGCATCGCGTGCGGTGCACGACGAGGGAGCTGCGCTCGACACGCTTCGCACCGCGCTCCGCGCACTGGAGGCAGCCGCGGCCCACGACGAGCGCTTCGCGATGCTGGTGGAGCGGGCCCACGGCGTCGCCGCCGAAGCGGAGGAGCTCGGTCGGGATGCGGCGGCGCTCGGCGAATCGGTGGACCTCGATCCGGCGGCCCGCGCCACCGCCGAGGAGCGGCTGGACCTGATCCGTGACCTGGAGCGCAAGTACGGCGCATCGGTCGAGGCGGTGATCGCCTTCGGCGACGAGGCTGCCGCCGAACTGGCGCGGCTCGACGACGCCGAGGGGCTGCGCGACCGCCTCCGCGTGGAGGAGCGGCAGCGGCACGCCGCGGTCGAGGCCGCCGCCGCGGAGCTATCCGCCGCGCGGAGCCTGGCCGCCGAACGCCTCGCCACCGCCGTCAACGGGGAGCTGGAACCACTGGGCCTGTCGGCGGGCTCATTCGGCGTGGCAGTCGAGCCGGGGGAGCTCGGTCCGTCCGGCGGCGACCGCGTCACCTTCACCTTCGCTCCCAATCCCGGTGAGCCACCACGGCCGCTGGCCCGCATCGCCTCGGGCGGCGAGGCGAGCCGCCTCTCGCTGGCCCTCAAGGTTGTCCTTGCCGCTGCGGATGAAACCCCGCTGCTCGTCTTCGACGAGGTCGACGCAGGCATCGGCGGGCGCCATGCCACGGCCCTCGGGGAGCGGCTGCGCGCGCTGGCCGCCTACCACCAGGTCGTATGCGTCACCCATCTTCCACAAGTGGCTGCATACGGTGAGGCGCACCTCCATGTCGGGAAGCGCATCACTGATGGCCGCACCCAGACCGAGCTGCGTGAGCTGACCGGCCAGGATCGGGCACGCGAGCTGGCCGCCATGCTCGCAGGCAGTGACGCGACTGACGAGGCCCATGCCACCGCCGAGGCCCTGCTCCGCTCGGCTAATGCTCGTTAGTCGCCGAGGCCCCGACGGGTCAGGGTAGACACGCTGTGGCGTCCGCCACGCTGAGGGATCCCGTGCGGACCCAGATGGTTGTTGATCCTGAGGGAATCCGGCGATAGTGGAGGGCCTGGGTGGCTGTACCCTTGCCGACCTGGACCCATAAGGCGTCCGCGCTCCCTGGCAACGCCACCCCGCCGAGTGCGCTCACAAGGCCCTGGCCCGATCCGACCCAGCTGAACCCTTCATCGATCCAGCCGTCGGTGATGTCCCGTGAGATTGCCGTCGCCTCGAGCAGGTCGGGCGACCAAGAGATGTCGGCGCCCTGGAGGCAATCGGTCCCTGACTCAGCGATGACACGCTGTAGGGCAGCTTCCTCGGCGCTCACAGCGCTGTCAGCAACCGGGCGGAGGAGCGCCAGCGCAACCACGGCCGCGATGACTGCAGCGCCGACGAGTGCCGGACCGGCGAACTGGCGCGGCATCAGTACACCG
>JBDTQJ010000197.1:0-3269 GCA_039932235.1 Chloroflexota bacterium | reverse complement strand
CGCTCGTCGTAGCCGATCCCCGGCTGCGGGCGGATGTGGCTGCCGATGACGTTCACGGGTCGGTCGGTCGGGACGACGAGCTCATCGCCGGCGGGGGGGCGCAGGGTGAGCGTGCCGGCGGCCGGATCGGCCTGGAACTCGGTCGCAACGCTGACGGGGAAGCCCGCATCGTCGACCCACGCCATCACGACGAAGGGAAAGGTCGCGATCTTCTCGAGATCGGCGGGCGTGACCGGCGGCATCAGGCGGCCGCCGATCGCGGGGCCGCGCTGACCTGCGGCGGCTGGCGTGTGTCGCCGTCGGGCCACAGGAGGCAGCGTTCCGGGGTGATCTCGATCACGGCGCGTTCGAAGAAGAGGGGCAACGCGACGCGGGCCTTGAGGAAGTCGTTGATCGACGGCTCCTTCGCCTTCCACAGGTCGAGGATCAGGCGCTCCCAGTCGGTGTGCGGGTCATCGCCCACGATGCGCGCGGTCCCCTGGATGGTCGCCCGTCCCTCCACGCCCTTCATCGCAATCGGATCGCTGAGCGACAGCGAGACCCTTGGATTGCGCTTGATGTGCTCGAGCTTCTTGCTGAACAGGGTCGACGAGTGCAGGTAGATGCGCTCACCGTCGTAGAGGGGAATCAGCGGGTGGCTGATCGGCCGCCCATCGCGACCGATGACGGTCAGCTCCCCGACGAGGGCGGCCTCGAGCAGTCGCTCGGCGCCCTCCGGCATCCATCCCATGGTTGGTCGTATCTCCGCAGTGTGTCATGAAATCGGCTACCGAATACTAGCAGATTAAGCAGGCCCGATCGGGGTCGTCCCACTGGCGCGTACACTCGCGCCGATGGTTGCCGCCGCCCACTGCCTCGTCCGTATTGCCGGCGAGGCTCCGCGCACGCTCGAGCCCGACGAGCTGTCGACGATCGACGTGCTGCGCGCCGAGGCGAGCACCCTCATCTGGCTGGACCTGCTTGACCCGGGCGCCGGGGAGCTGCAGCTCCTGCGCGAGGAGTTCGGCATCCACGCCCTGGCGGAAGAGGACCTGCGCAAGCGCGACCAGCGGCCCAAGCTCGACACGTACGACGACCACCAGGTCGCCGTCATGTACGAGCTCCTGCCGCGCTCGGAGGGCGACGCGCGGGCCGCGCTCGGTGAGCTCCACGTGTTCATCGGTCCAACCTGGATGGTGAGCGTGCACTGGGGCGAGTCGCCCTCGATCGTCGAGACGCGGCACCGCTTCGAGGCGCGCCCGGATGCTGCCGGCAAGTCGTCCGGCTCGCTGCTGTACACGTTGCTCGACGCGACCGTCGACGGCTACTTCCCGGCCCTCGACGCGCTCAGCGACCGCATCGATGGCCTGGAGGATCGCATCGTTTCCGGCAAGCAGGACCGAGAGACGCTGCGCACCGTCCTTCGCGTCAAGCGCGACCTGCTCGAGCTGCGGCGCGTGCTCGCCCCCATGCGCGACGTGGCCAACGCCTTCCTGCGACGCGACAACCGCACCGTCGACGACGCGGCGCTGCCCTACTACGCCGACCTGTATGACCACATCGTCCGCATCCTCGACCAGCTGGACCTGCTGCGCGACCTGGTGGCCGCCGCGCTCGATGCGAACCTGAGCGTGACCAGCAATACCCTGAACGCGGTGATGAAGCGGCTCACCGCGGTGACGGTGATCCTCATCCTGCCGACCATCGTCTCCGGCATCTACGGGATGAACTTCGTGCACATGCCTGAGCTCGACTGGACGCTCGGCTATCCGCTGGCGATCGGGATCATGGCTGCCCTGATGGGCGGTGCCTTCATCTACTTCCGCGCCCACGACTGGTTCTAGACCGATGCGGTACGCGCCCTGCAGGTGCGGAGCGCATGACGATTCCGAACACCCCACCCGACACCGAGATCGATCCCAACCACGTGCCGACGCCGGACCTGCCGCCCGGAGCTCCCGGCGACGACGACAACGTCCCCGGTCCGCCGCCGATGGATCCGCAGGCGCCCGAGCCCGGCCTTCGAGCTCCCGGCGCCGACGACCCGACCATGTAACAGGTCCTCGCCCGCGCGCGCGCGGACTGGGCCGCGCTCATTTATCTTGACCTCAAGACATCTGCGCCGGTAGAATGCCGAGCCGATGACGATGACCGAGCCGCGCCCCGCCGTGCCCACCACGCTCCACGCCGACACGGATGGCCATGCCATCGAGGCGATCGACCTGGTCCGCACCTACCGCACCCATACCGGCGTCCTGCGCCGGCGCCGGCTCGACGTGCCGGCGGTGCGCGGCATCAGCTTCCACGTGCGTCCCGGCGAGCTGTTCGGCCTGCTCGGCCCCAACGGTGCCGGCAAGACGACCACCATCAAGATGCTCATCACCCTGCTCCTGCCGACGAGCGGCTCGGCGTCGGTGATGGGCCACGACGTGGTGAAGGAGACGACCGAGGTGCGCCGCCGCATCGGCTACGTCTTCGGCGGCGACCGTGGCCTCTACGACCGCGTCAGCGCGCTCGACAACCTGCGCTACTTCGCGGAGCTGTACGGCGTGGACCCGGCGGTGCAGAAGACGCGCATCGGCGCGCTCATCGAGATGGTGGGCCTGACCGGACGCGAGAAGGAGAAGGTCGAGGGCTTCAGCCGCGGCATGCGCCAGCGCCTGCACATCGCGCGGGGCCTGCTCCACGACCCGGAAGTCGTCTTCCTCGACGAGCCGAGCATCGGGCTCGACCCGGTCGGGGCCCGTGAGCTGCGCCAGACGGTGCAGTCGCTGGTGGATGCCGGCAAGACGGTCCTGCTCACCACCCACTACATGTTCGAGGCCGATGCGCTGTGCGACCGGATCGCGGTCATCAATGCGGGACGCATCGTGGCACTCGGTACGGGTGCCGACCTCAAGGGCGCGATCGCCAACCGCACGATCGTCGAGATCGAGACGTTCGGGGTCACCGAAGAGGCGCTCGCGCGCCTGCGCGGCGATGCGGACGTCTCGGCGCTCAATGTCGAGGAGCGCGACCAGAGCCAGATCCTGCTGGTCCAGAGTGACCGCGGCACGCAGATCACCCAGCGCCTCCTCTCCTGCTCGGCGACACGCGAGTCGGCAAGGTGACCGCGCGCGAGCCGACCCTGGAGGACGCCTACATCCACCTCATCGCCACCACCGGCGACGACGAGGCCCGCTCGGCCCGGGCGGCATCGGTCCAGTGAGCGCCTCGCGCGTCATCCGGCTCATCTGGTTCGTCACCTGGTTCAACGTGCGGATGCTGCTGGCCAGCGAGTTCTTCATCCT
>JBDTQJ010000196.1:0-3274 GCA_039932235.1 Chloroflexota bacterium | reverse complement strand
CCCGCCGCACGGCCGAGGCGTAGCCGAGGAACGCTGAGCACCGGCCGCTAGTACTGTTGACCCGCTGCACCGTGGGTCCGTAGCCTGCTGACCGATGCAGCCACCGACGAGGCTCCCGCGCCGCATGACCGCCTGGCAAGCCGTGATCAAACGCACCATGGACCTGGTGCTTGGCGCGGTGGCATTCGTGGTGCTGCTGCCCGTGATTGCCCTCGTCGCGGTGGCGATCGCCGTCGATTCCACGGGTCCGGTCGTCTATGGGGCACGCCGGGTGGGGCGCAACGGGCGGGAGTTCACGATGTGGAAACTCCGGTCGATGGCGCGCGGCGCCGACGCGGTGGGACCGGCGGTGACCGGCGCCTACGACTTCCGGATCACGCGCGTCGGGGCCTTCCTGCGCCGGACGAAGCTCGACGAGCTGCCGCAGCTCGTCAACGTCCTGGCGGGGCAGATGTCGCTGGTAGGACCGCGGCCCGAGTCGCCGACCTACGCGGCGCGATGGAGTCCCGCCGAGCGTGCCGTGCTGGCCATGCGTCCCGGCATCACCGGCCCGACTCAGATCGCGTACATCGATGAGGAGGACCTCCTCGTCGGCGACCCGGACGAGGTCTACGAGACGGAGCTCATGCACGCCAAGCTGGCCGTCGACCTGGACTACGTGCAGGCCTACTCATTGCGGCGCGACGTGACGATCCTGTGGCAGACGCTGGCGGGAATTCTTTCCGCCGGGGAACGCCGCTCGAACCGACCTCGACGTCGCTATACGCTCGGCGAGCGCATCGGAAGCGCCCGATTGGGGCCGGTCCTGCTCGACGCACTCCTGGCGGCCATCGCCGCGGCGCTGGCGGTCGGCCTGCGCATCGACCGCAACAACATCTTTGCCGCCGTCGCCACCTACTGGGTCTTCGTACCGCTGGCCGCCGTCGTGCGGCCGGCCGGCTTCATGATCGCCGGCGCCTACCTGCGCGTGTGGCGGTATCCCACGGTCGCGGATGCGGCGCTGGTCGTCTCGTCGCTGGCGGCGGGCTCATTGATCATGACCATCCTGATCTTTGTCGTCATGCAGCCCTCGGCGTTCCCCGGCACGGTCGGGTTCCCGCGCGCAGCGCTGTTCATCGAATTCCTGCTCTCGCTCCTCGTGCTTGGCGGTATCCGCTTCGCATCTCGCGTCCGCCAGGAAGGGCTGGACGAGGGCTATTCGGCGGGTACCTCCGCGGCCGGCCCGCCACGTCCGGTCCTCATCCACGGTGCGGGTGACGCGGGCGCGGCGCTCGTCCGAGAGATGCGGCGCAACCGCGCGCTGCGGCTGGAGCCGGTGGCGTTCCTGGATGACGACCTGACGAAGCGCGGTCAGCGCATCTACGGGGTCGAGATCGTGGGGGCGCTCGAGGACCTGCCGCGCGTCGTCGCCGAGCGTGAGATCTCCGAGGTGATCGTCGCTCAGCCGCGCATCGGCGGGGATCGCCTCCGCCGCATCGTTGCCCTGTGCGAGGCGGCCGAGGTCGCGGTGCGGACCCTGCCCGCGATCAATGAGCTGCTCGACGAGACGGTATCGGTCAACCGGGTGCGCCCGGTGCGCGTGGAGGACCTCCTGCGGCGCGAGCCAACCGCCATCCCGGATGGACCGATGCGAACGCTGGTCGGCGGACGCACCGTGCTGATCACCGGGGCCGGTGGGAGCATCGGCTCGGAGCTCTGCCGCCAGGTGGCCGCGCTGGGCGTTGGACGGCTGGTGCTGTTCGAACGGGCCGAGACCCCCCTCTTCTATGTGGACGAGGAGCTGCACCGGAAGTTCGCGACCGTCGAGGTGGCCGCAGTCATCGGGGATGTCACGGATGAGGCATCCGTGACACGCGTCTTCGAGCGGGAACGCCCGTCGGTCGTCTTCCACGCGGCCGCGCAGAAGCACGTGCCGCTCTCAGAGGCGAACGTCGCGTCGACGGTGTGGACCAACGTGCGTGGCACGCGGCTGGTGGCCGAGGCGGCAGCACGCGCCGATGTTGAGGCGCTCATTTTCATCAGCACGGACAAGGCAGTCGACCCTTCATCGGTCATGGGCGCCACGAAGCGCATCGGGGAGGAGCTGATCCGCACCATCGGGCGGGAGACGCGCGGTCGATTCGTGACCGTCCGCTTCGGCAATGTCATGGGATCACAGGGGTCGGTGCTGGAGCTGTTCCGGCAGCAGATCGCCGACGGCGGGCCTGTCACGGTCACCCACCCGGAGATGACGCGGTACTTCATGACCATCCCAGAGGCAGTGCGGCTCATCCTCCACGCCGGCGCAGTAGGACGGACCGGCGACGTGCACGTCCTCAACATGGGCTCCCCCATTCGGATCGTCGACCTTGCGCGCGACCTCATTCGTCTGTCGGCGCCTGCCGGAGGACGGGACATCCAGATCGCCTTCTCCGGGTTGCGTCCCGGCGAGAAGCTCGAGGAGACGCTGTTCGGCGAGGGGGAGGACGCAGTGGAGACCGACACGCCGTTCCTGCTCATCGCGCGTGGCGGGACTGCCGAGACGGCCCTGGGCGCCGACTTCGCGGAGCTCGAGCGGCTGGCCGCGGCCGGTGACGACGATGCGCTGCGTCGGCACCTCCGGAGCGCGTCTTCTGAGCCTCATCCCGTCCGGGCGTCCGGGAGCGTATGACCGCCCTGGTCGCCGTTGGCCTGCAGCTCTGGGCCTTCCTGTTCGTGGCATTCATGGGCAGCGAGCTCCTTGCCGCCGAGCCGACGCTGCGCGTGATAGCCCAGGTGGGCTGGGCGGCGCCGGTTGCCGCCTGGGCAGCATGGCGTCTGCGCGGGCCGCGGACCGGGCTCGACTGGGCGATCCTCGGCGCGCTCGCCGCGATGCTCCTCGTGGCGCTCGCGTCAGCCGATCCCCAGGGCAGCATGGATTCGCTCGGCCTCGCCGTTGCCTATGCGCTGGCGTTCTGGGCGATGCGCGAAGTCGGCACGATGCCGCGTCTGCGGGCGGCCGTGGCCGTCGGGGTCAGCTACGCCCTGACGTTCTGGCTGATCCTGGTGGCCGCCTTCTGGCTTCTCGAGAAGATCGGTTGGTTCACCGCTTCGGGAACCTTGCCGGCCCTCGAATCCAACCAGGTCTTCATCTGGGGCACCACGAACGCGTTCCCGGTCATGGCACTTGTCGCCCTGCCGTTCATTGCCTGGCAGCGACCGGGAACGCCTCGCACGCTCCTCTTCGCCTGCTGGGCTGCCGCGACCGTGATCGTCATCCCGCTGTCGATGGGTCGCGCGGCGTGGCTCGGGATGG
>JBDTQJ010000195.1:0-3323 GCA_039932235.1 Chloroflexota bacterium | reverse complement strand
CGGCCAAGGACCTGACCGATGAGATCGAGTGGGCCAAGAACCGGCGCATCGGTCCGGAGGCCTATGTGGGCGCCGCCACGGCGGCCAACCGCACGCCACCCATCCCGGTCGACCTGCTGGCCGGTCTCTACCGTCGCTACGAGCAGGCCAAGGAGAAGGCCAACCGGATCGACTTCGAGGACATGCTGAGCCGGGCGGTGGAGCTCTACGAGCGCGACCCCGACGCCATCGGTCTGGTCCGACAGCGCTACGCCTGGTTCAGCGTGGACGAGTACCAGGACACCAACCCGCTCCAGCAGTCGCTGCTCGAGCTGTGGGTCGGCGATCGCCGAGACCTGTGCGTCGTGGGCGACGCGGACCAGACCATCTTCACGTTCACCGGCGCCAGCGCCGACTACCTGACCGGCTTCGCCGACCGCTGGACCGATGCGCAGGTGCTGCGCCTGACCACCAACTACCGCAGCACGCCGCAGGTGCTGGCCGTCGCGAATCGGCTCATCGCCGGCAAGGACCTGCGCTCGGTGGCGAGCGACGGGCCGGAGCCGCAGGTGGTGGCCCATCGCAACGGCGAGCTCGAGCTGGCGGCGATCGTCGCCGAGATCGGGGAGCTGATGAAGGCGGGCACCCCGGCCCCCGAGATCGCGATCCTGGTGCGCACCAATGCGCAGCTCGTGCCGATCGAGGCGGCGCTGACCCGCGCGGGAATCGCGTTCACCGTGCGCGGCGTCCGCTTCCACGCCCGTCCCGAGGTGCGCGCCGCGCGCACCGCACTCCGCCGCTCACCTCCGGCCGGCCTGGCACTGACCGATGCGGTCATCGCGCGCTGGCGTGCCGAGCTCGGCTTTGACCCGGATGCCGAGCCGGGCGCCGATGCGGGGCCAGAGGCACGCGACCGGCACGCCGCCCTGCAGACCCTGCTGGCCATCGCCCGCGAGATGGAGTTCGCCAGCGACGACGCCACCCCGGCCGACTTCCTGGCCGAGCTCGAGCGCCGCGACAGCCAGGAGCAGGCGGCCGCCGAGTCCGGCAGCGGAATCACCATCTCGACGCTCCATCGGGCGAAGGGGCTGGAGTGGGACGCCGTCTTCCTGCCGATGCTCGAGGAGGGTGGCCTTCCCATCCGTCAGTCGCTCGACGACCCGGCCGCGCTGGCCGAGGAGCGGCGGCTGCTGTACGTGGGCATCACCCGCGCGCGCCGCCACCTCGTGCTGTCGTGGGCCGCGATCCGCACGACCGCCAAGGGCCGCCCCACGCCCTCGAAGCCGTCGCGCTTCCTGGCCCAGCTGCGCCCCGGCGGCGCCCCGGCCCAGGTCCGTGCCGCGCCGGTGCGCCCCGCCGGATCCCGCCACTTCACGGCTGGCGAACGCGTCGCGCACGAGCGGCACGGGCCTGGCACGGTGACCGGCGTGAACGGCGCCAACGTCAGCGTCCGCTTCGACGCCGGCGTGGTCGGCAACGTGGCGCCCGCCGCGCTCACGCCCGAGGGCGAGGAGCCGCTCGACCCGGAGGCCGAGGCGCGTCTCGCGTCCCTCACCGCCTGGCGCCTCGAGCGCGCACGGGCCGATGGCGTGCCTGCCTACGTCGTGGCCGACAACAAGACGCTTGCCGCGATCGCCGTGGCACGGCCCGCGTCGGAAGGTGAGCTGCTCGCCGTGGCCGGCATCGGCCCCACCAAGGTGGACCGTTACGGCGAGGAGATCCTGCGCATCGTCGGTGAGCCGACCGGTGAGCCTGCCAGCTAGCCGCCGGGACCATCGCGCCGCGGTCGCACCCCAGCCCTGAGTTCGATATATCGAACACTCTGCGCACGAGGCCCTTCCTTGGCTGCGTTCGTTCGATTTATCGAATGCTGGGCCGCGTGGCGGGCCGCGAACGGCGGGTTCGTGCTCCCGGGCGTTCGATATATCGGCCAAACCGAGCGCAAACGGGGCTCCAGGCGTGACCCGATCGATATATCGAACGAGGGCCGCAGCGGCCACGTGGTCCCGGTCGGACCCCGGACGGGCAGGCCACTTGGCCCGGAGATAGGTCCATTGGGCCCGCGCGCCCCAGCGGCGCAGGCACGAAGGTGGAATCACTCCAAATCGTCATCAATCTCTGAAAGGGATTAGAACAGTGACCAGTCGCCTTCGTGGCCTCGGCATCGTGATTGTGGTCATCGGCTTTGTCTTCGTGGCGGCCGGTGCATTCGCATTCATGAAGACCCAGGAGGGAAACAAGTCCCTCGCCGCTTTCAGCGCAGCGCAGGGCGTTGAGCTCAGCTACTCCGAAGACGGGACGCTCGGTGGTGAGAACCCCGAGGAGGCCGCCGGGATCATGTCCCTCCTGACCAACGACTGGGGATACCCCGTCGTCCAGGGTGACCTCAACTCCAAGGACCCGCTCGTCAACACGGCCAGCGAGTACATGTACCAGATGGCCACCGTGGCCTATCACACGCTCAACTCCACCCAGACCGTCGTCATCACCGAGCCGACCGAGTTCAACGGCGAGACGATCGCCCCAGGTGAGTACGAGTTCGCGGTCGACGGCCGCTACTGGGCCGACTTCAACCGTGCCAACCCGATCGAGGGAGCCGCTCGTGGCCTCGCCTGGACCGGCACCGCACATGCGCTGATCGCGGAGCTTGGTGTCGGCACCGCCACCGCCTCTGCCCTTCAGCTGGCGCTGGCGCTGGCAGGACTGTTCGCAGCCCTCGGCGGCACGCTGATCCTCACCGGGGCCGGCCTGGTGTGGGCGACCCGCGCAGAGCCCGTCAAGGTTCCCGCGCTCCGCACGGCCAACGTCCCCGCCTAGGGAAGCCACCGGCCGCGATCATCGCGGCCACCAGATCTCGCAGACCCGCCGACTTACCCCGGCGGGTCTGCCGGCGTGTCCGGCCCCGTTCGTGCAGCATCGGTCCGCCATGAGTACCGATACGAACAGGGCCCTCGTTCGCGGCTTCGTGGACGAGATCTTCGTGAAGGGAAATGCCGACGCCGTCGACAAGCTCATGGCGCCCGATTTCACCTCGCACACCTTTCCGTCGACCGGCGACGGCCGCGCGGACATGAAGGCGGCCATCGAGCGGGTGCACGGCGCGCTCTCGGACGTGACCTTCACGGTCGACCAGCTCGTGGCCGAGGGAGACATGGTCGCGGCGCTGCTCACCTCCAGCGCCACCCAGACCGGCGAGCTGATGGGCATGCCGGCGAGTGGCAAGCGCTACCAGATCGGGGAGATGCACCTGTTCCGCATCCGCGACGCGCAGGTCGTCGAGCACTGGCACTACCACGACGCCCTGGGAATGATGAAACAGCTCGGGGCGATGCCCGGCTGAGCCA
>JBDTQJ010000194.1:0-3327 GCA_039932235.1 Chloroflexota bacterium | reverse complement strand
TGGGCGGCGTGGAAACCCTGTGCAGCCATCCGGCGTCCTCCTCGCACCGACAGGTTGCTGATGAGGACCTTGCGGCAGCCGGTCTGACGCCCGGGATGGTGCGCGTCTCGATCGGGCTCGAAGACGCATCGGACCTTGCGGACGACCTGCTGGGAGCTGCGCGCGCCGCCGCCGGCTGACCATCCGGAGGCGCCCCATGGACCGATTCCCCGCTCGCGACCGCCCGGCCCGGCCCGCTCCGTACGTCGCCCGTTCCGCTGACCGCGCCCTCAGGCTGGCGGGCGACGTCCGACTGGCGGCCGTCCTGCTCGTGGTCGGCGCGGCGTGGAACGTGGCGGCGGCGATCGCGCCGGTGGGCGTGGCATCCCTCGACTCACCTGCGTACGCCGTGCTGCTCGGGGCTCTGCTCCTTTCCGGGTTGGCCGGCATGGCGGTACGCTGGCCCGCCGCGTGGCGTGAGTGGCGGCATCCCGGGGCGGTCGCCGAGGGGCGCGGCACGAGCAGCGTTACGATCGTGGCCGAGGGCGCGGACCAGCTGGCGGTGGCGGGTCGGCTGCGCGGCCTCGGGTATCGCGTGGCAACCGCCAAGGGTCGTGGGGGTTGGGCCGTCCACGGCGTGCGCCGCGGCTGGACGCGCTTCGCCGGACTGCTCTCGCACGTCGCCCTCGTGCTCACCGTGGTCGGGGCCGGGATCGGCACCGCCTTCGCAACCGAGACCACTTTCTCGCTGCTCCCCGGCGAGCAGGCCCTGCTGGACGCCCCGCGCCCCGGCTTCACCGATGCGATCCGTTTCGATGGCCTGGACGCCGAGTTCGGGCCCGATGGCCGCCCGACCCGCCTGGATACCGCGGTCACGTTCCTGCGTGACGGCACGTCAGCGGGTGCGACGGTCCTCCAGGTCAACGCACCGGGCAGCTTCGGCGGCTACCTCGTCCACGGCTGGTCGTACGGGCCTGCTGCCCGACTGCGCATCACGTCGCTCGCCGATCGGGTCCTGCACGATGCGCCGATCCCGCTCGATACGACCCGCAACGGCAGCCCCGCCGCGATTCTCGACCTCCCGGCGGGCGGGGTGACGCTGGCCATGGCGCTCGTCGATCCGGCGGCCAATACGCTCGCCGTGTCTGCCTCGGGCAGTGGCGTGCCCGCCGACTTGGTTCTCCTGGCGCCTGGCGATTCGGCGCGCATCGGTGACCTTCGCGTGCGGCTCGACGGCTTCACGTCATGGGTCACCTTCCTTTCCCGCCGCGATCCCGGCATGGGTGTCCTCTTCGCCGGCGCAGCGATGCTGACCGGATGCCTGGCGGTGGTGCTCTGGCTGCCGCGCCGGCGTGTGTCGGTGCGGTCGGTCGACGGCGGGCTTCGCCTGGCGATGCGCGGCGAGCGATTCGACACCCCGGCGGCCGAGCTGGAGCGGGTGCGCGGCGCCGTGTCGCGAGCATGACCAGCCTCGTCGACCTGTGGCGCGCCGTCGATCCCGAGGCGCGCCTCCTAACCTCCGCGGACGGTGCCGGCCGAGTCGTCGTGCGGGGCGTAGCGCGCACCCGCGCCGCGGCACCTCACCTCCCGCCCCAAGTCGACGGCCAGCTCCTGGTGGTCGACGCGGCCTCGGTCGCCGTCGATCCCACCGACCGGTTGATGGCCGCCGTTGGCGACGCCGGGTTGGCGCCCGCCGCCGTCCTGCTCGCCGCCGTCCTGGATGTCGCCCAGCTGCCGGTGTCCACGTCCGCTGTCCCGATCCTGGTCTCCGGCCACGCAGCCCAGCACCTGGCGGCTGGGGCGAACGCGTACCTCGCCGACGAGGCATCGGTCATCGAGCGCTTCGCCACTGAGCTCCGCCTCGCCGGCGCGGAGGCGGCGCTCGCGGACCCCACGCCGGCGGCACCGGCCGGACTGGTTGCCGCGCGCCTGCGGCGTGGCGTGGCGGTGATGGCGGACGGAGAGCTGGTCGCGCTGCATGCCCGCCCCGCGGGACAGGCCATCGCCGCCCGCTTCAGCGCGACCGTGCGGGCGCGCTCGCTCGACGCCGGCACCCGGCGCGGCGGCACGCGACGTACGCGCGATGGCCTGTGGCTCCACGAGGCGAATGTGCGCCCCGGCGCATCGGTCTGGATCTTCGACGACCTACCGTTCGCAGCCGTCGACATGGCCGGCGCGGCCGCGTTGACCGTGACCCTTCGTGCGCTGCTCCGACGGCCTGCGGTGGCGGCCGGACGGCGTGACCTCGATGACCGCCAGCCACCGGCGACCGGCGACGTCGTGACCGACACCCTGCTGGCGGTGGCGCGCGCCAACGGACGCGTCGCAACCGCGGCCCGGGCGCTGGGTGTGCATCGCAACACTGTGCTGTATCGGCTGCAGCGCGCGCGGCTGGAGCTGGGGCTCGATCCGCGTCGCCCCGATGACGCACTGCGCCTGCTGCGATCCGACGAGGAGCGTCGTCGCCGCTGAGGCGCACGGCACCCCCTGACTGTGCACAATGCACAACAACTGGGGCCGGCCCGAGGCGAACATCTGGCTCCGCGCACCCCGCCCCAGGCCGATGATGCAGCGGTCCACCGAATCACCCGCCCGGAGTCACCATGGCCACGAAGCAACTGACCGCCGCCCTGAAGCTCGCCGAGGACCGCAACCTGCGCTTCGTGAGCCTCCAGTTCACCGACATCGTGGGGCACGTCAAGAGCGTGCAGGTGCCGATGCACCAGCTTGAAGAGGCCGTCGAGCACGGAAAGTGGTTCGACGGCTCGAGCATCGAGGGATTCGCGCGCATCGCCGAGTCCGACATGTTCCTGGTCCCGGACCTGTCCACGTTCGCCGCCATCCCCTGGGAGCCGGGGATCGACGCGGACGGCAAGCAGACGCCGACAGGCAGCGCGCGGGTGATCTGCGACGTCTTCACCCCCAACGGCGACCCGTTCCCCGGTGACCCGCGCTGGGTGCTGCGACGCCAGCTCGAGCGGCTGAACAAGCTCGGCTACGTCCTGAACATGGGCCCCGAGCTCGAGTTCTTCCTGCTGCGCCGGTCCGCGGAGGGCGTCGAGACGCTGCCGCATGACGGCGCCGGCTATTTCGATCTCTCCGAGGACCTCGGCACCGAGGTCCGCAAGGAGATGATGAACGGCCTCGAGGACCTCGGGATCAAGGTCGAGACGGCGCACCACGAGGTCGCTACCGGCCAGCACGAGATCGATTTCGAGTACGCGGACGCGCTGCGCACCGCCGACAACGCGGTGACCTTCAAGACCACCCTGAAGGCGGTGGCCGCCAGCCGCGGCCTGTACGCGACCTTCATGCCCAAGCCCTTCTTCGGCATCAACGGCTCCGGGA
>JBDTQJ010000193.1:0-3344 GCA_039932235.1 Chloroflexota bacterium | reverse complement strand
GCGCGCGAAGCACCTTGGCCGTGCCGCTCCCGGCAGCCCGCTCGGGGTGACGTCCGCGGCGGTAGGTCTCCTCGACGCCCTCGAGCATCTTGATCAGGTCCTCGACGATGGTGACCATCGCGTCGGGCTGCTTGCGCTGGGCGTTGCGCTGGTTGCGGGCGACGGATGCCGGCGCGTCGATGATCCGCACCTGGAGCGCCTGGTCGCCGCGACGACCCTGCGCGATGCCGAACTCGACCTTCGCGCCCGCCTTGAGGGCGCCGGTCCCCTCGGGCAGCGCATCCGAGTGGACGTAGACGTCCGGGCCGTCCTCCTGGGACAGGAACCCGAAGCCCTTCTCCGCGTCGTACCACTTCACCTTGCCACTGGGCACGGGTCTTCTCCACTCCGCTCAACACTCCGCGCGTGAGGTCACGCGCGCCGCACACGATAGGCGTCCGGACCGACGCTCCACCAACGGGTTCTCCACACCGCCCTTTGATTTGTCTGCACCCGTGCTGGGACCATGGCACCCTCGGGGTCTCGTTCGCACCCGGCGGGCGGTCAACGACGTGGGACAGGGGGTGGACGGCGTGCGGTCTCGACGGATGGCGCAGCTCCTCGGGTGTGGCCTGCTATCGCTCTCCCTCGCCCTGCCCACCGCAGGCGCCGCGAGTGCCGACGACACATCCCTCCCCGCCGCGGGACCGACGACGCCGCTGACGCTCGTCACCCTCCAGGGTCCCGGCACGGCCGCCGGCACCAAGGACACCGCCGAGATGCTGGCCCGCCAGGACGCGCTGCTCGCGGTCATGGACGCCGGCGAGCCCGTCTACCGCTGGACCACCGCCCTCAACGGCTTCGCCGCCCACCTCTCCGAGGCCCAGGTTGCCGTCCTGGACGGCCAGCCGGGCATCGCGGCCGTCGAGACCGACCACGTCCGCCCGCTTGCCGGGCATACGTCGCTCGCATCGGTCCGCGGCGTCGCCCACAGCCCTCGCCTGCGCGGTGGGGCCGGTGTGGTGGTCGGGATCGTGGACTCGGGCATCGCCCCGGAGTCGCCCGCCTTCGCCGAGGTCCCGGGCCTCGGTCGCGCCCCGCGTGACTTCGTCGGCGCCTGCGCAGAGGGCGAAGGCTGGTCCCCCGAGGACTGCACCCGCAAGGTGGTCGGGGCCCGCTGGTTCGTCAGCGGGTTCGGCGCCGACCGGGTCCGCGCGTCCGAATCGCTGTCCGCGCGCGACGTCCTCGGCCACGGCACGCAGGTCTCCTCCGTCGCGGCAGGCAACGCCGGGGTGAGTGTCCGCGTCGACGGCGGCGATGCCGGCCAGTTCGGCGGCATCGCACCCCAGGCGCGGATCGCGACCTACAAGGCGTGCTGGGGCGCGCCCGACCCCGCCGACGACGGCTGCTCGACGGCCGACGTCGTCGCGGCCGTTGATGCCGCCGTCGCCGACCACGTCGACGTGCTCAACCTCGCGCTGGCCGGTGGTGAGGGCCTCGACACCCTGCAGCGGGCGCTGCTGGGCGCGGCCGAGGCCGACGTGGTGGTGGTCGGCGCGGCCGGCAGCGCCGCCGGCTCGGCCTACGCCGCCCACGCCGGTCCCTGGGTGACCACCGTCGGCTCCGCCGTCGGTGGGATGTCCCGCGCGCAGATCGCACGTCCCGGCGGGCTCGCCTGGACCGGTGGTGGCCGGCCCGTCGACGTGGCGGGTCGCACCGTGTTGGCCCAGGACGCTCCCGCACCCGGCGTCTCGCGGCGCGCAGCGGGTCAATGCCGCCGCGGCGCCCTCGACTCACGGCTCGTCGGCGGGCGCATCGTGGTGTGCCGCCGCGGCGGCATCGGCCGCATCGACAAGTCCGAGTCCGTCGCTCAGGCGGGTGGCAGGGCCATGGTGCTGATCAACCTCCGTCCCGGCGGTGTCTCGGCCGACTTCCACTCCGTCCCGACCGTCCACCTCACGGCGCCCGCCGGTCGCCGGTTCAGCCGCTGGGTGACCCGCCACCCCGACGCACGGTTGCAGATGTCGCGGGTCGCGCGCCGACCCGGCACCCGCCGTACGGCACCGTGGAGCGCCTCGGGCGACCCGCGGGGCACTGCGCTGAAGCCCGACGCCGTGGCCGACGGCGACGCGGTGCTCGGGGCGATGCCCGAGAGCAGCGGTCGCAGCTGGGGTTTCTTCAGTGGCAGCTCCGCCGCCGCGGCGCGCGCCAGCGGCCTGGCCGCGCTCATCCTCGGCGAACACGACTGGTCAGCCGCGATCGTGCGCTCGCTCCTCGTCACGTCGGCCACTCCTCTCCGCGGCTCGTCCGTGCTGGCACAGGGGTCCGGCGCCCTCCCCGACCGCGCCCCGACCGCCCACCTGGCACTCGACGTGCCGGTCAGCGGCTGGCGCCGTGCCCTGCGGTCCCAGGGCCTGGCGAGCCTCAACACCAGCTCGCTCCTGCTCTCGACCCGACGCACCACGGCGGTCCGCACGCTCACCAACGTCGGCAACCGGGCGGAGTACTTCTCGGTCACCGCCGGCGGCTTCACGTCCCACCGGGTCACCGTGCGCCCCCTCGCCGTACGCCTGGCGCCGGGGCAGTCGGCCCGCTTCACCCTCACGGTGTCCGGGCCCGCCACCCCGGGTCGTCTCGACGACGGTGAGCTGGTGTGGCTCGGTGCCCTCGGCGGCGTCACCCGGGTACCGGTCGCGCTCACCCGCTGACCTCCGGGTCATGGAGCGCGCGGACCGGCGCGTCAGTGCTCGCGGGTGAGGGTCATCGCGCGGTCGCCGTAGACGACCATGTCGCCGTCGACGAGGGAGGCCGGCTTGCCGGGGCTGAGCTGGCGCGAGACGCCCTGGCGCACCAGCACCGTCCCGTTGGTCGAACCCCGGTCCATCACCACGATGGTTCCGTCGGGGGCCGGGCCGAACTGCGCATGGGTCTTGGAGAGCGACATGTCGGACGATGACAGGGGGATCAGGTGGACCACCTGCTCGCCGTTGCGGGCCTCGGGGCGTCGGCCCACCAGCGCAAGCCCGGCGATGACGAAGCTCTCGCCGTTGTCGAAGTGCACCCGCCACCTCGTGGGCGCGGGCGTCGGGCGCTGCTGCTGCTGTGCAGGCGGGGGCCGCTGGGGTGGCGGCTGGGTGACGTCGCCGGGGAGCGGCTGGCGGCGCGTGGACAGCTCTGGACGCTCGGGCGTGCGGACCGACTCCAGAGGTGGTGCGGGGACGAGCCGCATCGCGGTCAGGTTCACGATGTGGCGTGCTCCGCCGTCCTGGTCGGTGTCGATCTCGTCGATCGCGGGGCGTACGTCGACCACGACCGACCTGACCAGGTGGTCGTGCCACCCGCGACGCTCGCGGCCGCGGTCCTCG
>JBDTQJ010000192.1:0-3352 GCA_039932235.1 Chloroflexota bacterium | reverse complement strand
TTCGTTCGATATATCGGTCAGTCCTTGGGGTCGGCCTCGTCGAAGAGGTAGGCGATGCGCTCCGCGTAGCGATCCTTGATGACCCGCACCTTGATCTTCAGCGAGGGAGTGATCTCGCCGGCCTCCTCGGTCAAAAGGGCGGGCAGCAGGGCGATGCGCCGTGGCCGTTCGTAGATCGCAAACGGGTCGAGGGTGCGCTTCACCTCGCCCTCTATCAGCTTGACGACCGATCGCTCCTTCACCAGCTGGTCGGGCGGCATCTCGGCCAGCTCGTTGGCCGCCGCCCACTCGCCGAGCGTCTCGAAGTCCGGGACGATGAGCGCGCCGGTGTACGGCTGGTTGTCGCCGAGCACGACGACCTGCGCGATATACCTGCTCGTGAGCATCGCGATCTCCATCGGCGCCGGCGCCACGTTCTTGCCATTGGCCAGCACCAGGATGTTCTTGAGGCGATCGGTGATGCGCAGGCGTCCCGCCTCGTCGATCTCGCCGATGTCCCCCGTGTGGAACCAGCCGTCGGGATCGAGGACGCGCGCGGTCTCCTCCGGCTCGTTGAGGTAGCCCTGCATGACCTGCGGACCCTTGGCCTGCAGCTCGCCGGTCCCCGGATCGACGCGCACCTGGGTCTCGGCGACGGGCCGCCCCACGGTGCCGAACTTGTACTCGGTGGGGCGGTTGATGGAGAGCAGCGGCGCCGTCTCGGTGAGTCCGTAGCCCTCGAGGATCAGCATCCCCATCGCTGCGAAGAACTCCCCCACCTCCTGTGCCAGCGGTGCGCCACCGGAGACGAAGTAGCGGACGCGACCGCCGGTGCGCTCCTTGATCTTCTTGAAGACCAGCCGGTCCGCGATGCCGAGCTGCAGCTTCAGCCACGGCGAATCCGGCGTGCCCGCGACGTGGTTGGCGTACTTCTGACGCCCCAGCCCGAGCGCCCAGCCGAAGATCTTCTGGCGCAGCGGCGGCCCCGCCTCGACGGTCGCGGTGACGCGCGCGTAGAGGCGCTCGTAGAGGCGCGGCACCGCCACCATGACGGTGGGCCTGACCTCGGCCATGTTGGCCGCCAGGCGCTCGATCATCGGTTCCGCGTAGGCGATGGTGCAGCCGCGGCCGAGCGGCACGAACTGGCCCGCGGCGCGCTCGGTCATGTGCGACAGGGGGAGGAACGAGAGGAAGAGGTCGTTCTCGTTGAAGTCGACCGCCTGGATGCCGGACTCGAAATTGTGGAGCACGTTCCCGTGTGTCAGCACCACGCCCTTCGGGTTGGCGGTGGTGCCGGAGGTGTGGACGATGGTGCCGACCTTGTCGCGGGTGAAGCCGCGCCACGTATCGGTCCATTCACGGACTTCCCCGACGTCCGCATTGGCCAGGTCGAAGATGTTGTCGAGCGACCCCGCCCAGTCCGGAACCTTCCCGCGGTCGTCGATGACGACCATGTGCTCGAGCGTGGGGCATTGGTCGCGCACTGCCTGGATCTTGGCGGCCTGCTGGGCGTTCTCGACGAAGACGAGGCGCGCGCCGACATTGTTGATGATGAACGCGGCCTGCTCGGCTTCCACCGACGGGTAGATGGGGCAGGTGACCGCCCCCAGCGAGAGCGCCGCCAGGTCGCAGACCAGCCACGCCGGACGGGTGCGACTCATGATGCAGACCCGGTCGCCGTCCTTGATGCCAAGGTGCTTGAGGCCCAGCGCGACCTCGGTGATCCAGCGCCACGTCTCGCGGTATGTGGTGCTCGTCCACTTGACCGCCTCCTCCTCCGCCGCACCGCCGGTCTGGCGCTTCGACTTGGGCAGCTTCCAGCGCAGCGCCTCCTTCTCCGGGTAGCGCTCGACGCTGCGATGCACCACGTCCACCAGGTTCCTGGCGCGGAACTCGTCGGGGATGGTGAGGGGCTCGATGTCGGTGATGGTGCGGCCGCCCGCGGTCATCGGGCGCTCGGTGGTGGTGGCCATGGTGCGTCCGTCTCCTCAGCCGTCGCGGCGGCTCGTCTCGATCAGGTGCTGGGCGATGATCAGGCGATGGATCTGGTTCGTCCCCTCGTAGATCTGGGCTCCCTTGGCGTCGCGCATGAACCGCTCGACCGGGTTGTCGCGGCTGTACCCGGCGCCACCGTAGACCTGCACGGCGTCGGTGGTGACGCGCATGGCGGTATCCGACGCGATCCACTTGGCCATGCTGGAGGCGACGTTAATCGGTTGGCCCGCATCACGCAGCCGGGCGGCGCGCCAGGTCAGCAGGCGGGCAGCCTCCACGCCCGCCGCCATCTCGGCCAGCAGGGCCTGGATCATCTCCTGGTCGCTGATCGGGCGGCCGAACTGCTTGCGCTCGGCGGCGTAGCGGACGGCATGCTCCAGGGCGGCGCGAGCCAGGCCGACGCAGCAGGCCGCGATGCTGATCCGCCCGGCGCCGAGGGCAGCGAGCGCGACCTTCAACCCCTGCCCCTCCTCGCCGAGCCGGTTGGCGGCGGGCACGCGGGCGTTGTCGAAGACGAGCTCGGCGCTGACCGTGTCGCGGATCCCCATCTTTCGCTCGTGGCCGCCGACGCGGAAGCCGGGCGTGTCGCGCTCGACGATGAAGGCGGTGATCCCGTCGCGTCCCTTCGACCGGTCGACCGTGGCGAACACGATCGTCACCTCCGCATCGGCGCCGTTGGTGATCCAGATCTTCGTTCCGTCCAGGAGGTAGTCATCGCCCTCGCGTCGTGCCGTCAGGGCCAGGGCGGCTGCGTCCGACCCGGCGCCTGGCTCCGTGAGCGCGAACGCACCGAGCCACTCGCCGGCCGTCATGCGAGGCAGGAAGCGATCTTTCTGCGCATCGGTCCCGAAGGTGAGGATCGGCAGCTGGGCCAGGATGTGAACGCTCAGCGAGACCGCCATCCCCATGTCGGCCGCGGCGACCTCCTCGAGCGCGACGACCCACGGGAAGGAGCCCATCCCCGCCCCACCGTGCTCCTCCGGGTACGGAAGGCCCGCCAGGCCGATCGCCGCCATGCCGGTGAAGAGCGAACGGTCGTACGTCTCCTCCTCGTCGCGCTGCGCGGCGGTCGGCTCGAGGCGGTCGCGGGCAAAGGCACGCACCGTGTCGCGGACGGTCCGCTCCTCCTCGCTGAGGGCGAACGGGTCGCGGGGCGCGCCGCCGGAGGCCATCAGCCGACCCGGGTGCCCTTCTCGTCATAGCGATAGAAGCCGCGCCCGGCCTTCCGGCCCAGGTGGCCGGCGCTGACCATCTGGCGCAGCAGCGGGGCCGCGCGGAACTTCGGGTCGCCGAACCCGCGGTACAGGACGTCCATCACGTTGAGCATCACGTCGTTGCCGATGAAGTCGCTCAGCTCCAGCGGGCCCATCGGATGGTT
>JBDTQJ010000191.1:0-3358 GCA_039932235.1 Chloroflexota bacterium | reverse complement strand
GAGCAGTAGCGCAGGAAATACCAGGCCGAGTCGACGAACGTGTCCATCGTGTCCGTCTCGCGGCGCGCGGGAGCGCCGCAGGTCGGGCAGCTGGCCGCCACGAAACTCTCGGTGGTGGGCAGCGGCGACGCGCCGCCGGGCGGGAACTCCACGTCCAGCGGCAGGATGACCGGCAGCTCCGCCTCCGGCACCAGCTGGGCGCCGTGCTCGTCGCAATAGACGACCGGGATCGGGGCGCCCCAGTAGCGCTGCCGGCTGACCAGCCAGTCGCGCTGCCGGTAGGTGACCGCCACCTTGCCCATCCCGCGATCTTCCAGCCGGGCGGTGATGGCGCGGATAGCGTCCGCGGCCGGCATGCCGGTGAACTCGCCGGAGTCGAGCAGCACCTCGTCCGCGGTGTGGGCGACGAAGGCCGAGTCGCGGTCCACCTCCTCGCCGGCGGGAGCCACGACGTAGCGGATCGGCAGGTCGTAGCGGCGGGCGAAGGCGAAGTCGCGCTCGTCATGGGCGGGGACGGCCATGATCGCGCCCGTCCCGTAGCCGGGCAGCACGTAGTCGGCAATCCAGATGGGAATGCGCTCATCGGTCAGGGGGTTGCGCGCGTGCGCACCGATGAAGACCCCGCTCTTTTCGCGCACCTCCGACAGCCGGTCGATCTCCGTCTGGCGCCGCGCGTCGGCGACGTAGGCCTCCACCTCGGCGCGCCGGTCATCGGTCGTCAGACGGGCGACCAGCGGATGCTCGGGCGCCAGGACCATGAAGGTGGCACCGAACAGCGTGTCGGGGCGGGTAGTGAAGACGCGGATCGGCGCGACCCCCTCGCCTTCGACCGGGAAGTCGATCTCGGCGCCCTCCGAGCGCCCGATCCAGTTGGTCTGCATCAGGCGGATCGGCTCGGGGTAGTCGACGCCGGAGAAGTCCAGTAGCTCATCCGCGTACGTCGTGATCCGGAAGAACCACTGCTCCAGGTCGCGCTTCTCGACCGGCGTGCCGCAGCGCCAGCAGTGGCGGTCCGCGCCCTCCACCTGCTCCCTGGCCAGCACCACCTTGTCCTTCGGGCACCAGTCGACCGGCGCCATGGCCTTGTAGGCCAGCCCCGCCTGGTAGAGCTTGACGAAGATCCACTGAGTCCAGCGGTAGTAGTCCGGGTCGCTGGTCGCCAGCTCGCGCGACCAGTCGAACATGCAACCCATGGTCCTGAACTGGCTGCGCATGCGCTCGATGTTGTTCGCCGTCCACGTCGCGGCCGGGATGCCGCGGTCGATGGCCGCGTTCTCCGCCGGCAGGCCGAAGGAGTCGAAGCCCATGGGGAACATGACGTTGTAGCCCTGCATCCGCCGCAGGCGCGCCACGATGTCCGGCCCGGTGGCGGCATACCAGTGACCGATGTGCAGGTCGCCCGATGGATACGGGTACATCGTCAGCACGTAGCGCTTCTCGCGCTGGTCGTCGGCATCCACCCGGTCGAGCTGGTCGGCGGCCCAGCGCTCGCGCCAGCGCGCCTCGTAGGAGGTCGGGTCGAAGCGCTCCCCGCGCGGCGGCCGGGTCGCGGCCGGGGTGTCGGTCGTACCGGTCGTCATGAGGTGCTCCTTCGTGCAATCCAGCAGTCGATGCGATAGGGGATGGTCAGCCCGCCGTCGGCGCGGGCGTGCTCGGCGACGAGCGCCTCGGTCTCGGCTCGGAAGCTGACCAGCGCCGCGGGGGCCATGGCGCGGACGTACGAGGCGGTGAAGGCCATGGGCAGGAAGTCGGCGGCGCGCATCTCGACCTCGTGAAACAGCTCATGGAGCGCGGGCGCGTCGAAGCTTGGGCTGCTTTCGAGGGCCTCGCGCGTGGGCCCCCGTCCCGATGCGCGGCCGGCCTGCAGGTAGCGGCCCTCGGCCGGGCCACCGTGGCGATCCAGCGTGGCGTGGTAGGCGGCCACGAACGACGAGCGGGTCTCGTCGCGGACGTTCCAGAACAGCGCGACGCCACCACCGGGGCGCGTGATCCGCGCCATCTCGGCCACGGCCGCCGGCTTGTCGAACCAGTGAAAGGCCTGGGCCGCGGTGACCAGGTCGGCGGAGGCCGGATCCAGGCCGGTGGCCTCGGCGGATGCCTGCATGCTGGCCACTTCGAGCCCGGTCTTGGCCGCATTGGCGCGCAGCACGTCCAGCATGGCGCTGCCCGGTTCGACCGCCGTGACCCGCCAGCCCAGCGCCACCATCGCCAGGCTGGCCCGCCCGGTGCCGGCACCCAGGTCGACGACGGTCGGCTGCCCGCGCAGTCCCAGCTCGCGGCGGATGAGCGCGAACAGCGCGTCCGGGTAGGTCGGCCGATATCGGTCGTACTCGTCGGCGAACGCGTCGAAGCTGCGCCCGGGGTTGGTTGGTTGCGCGGTCATGGGCTGTATTCCCCTGGTCCCGGGGGGCTGGGTGTCGCCGTAGCATGGGTAGGCTTAGGCGGGCGATATTCCGCGCCGCTCTGGTCCCGAGCGCCGCCAGACCGGTCGGCTCGGCATGCCCGCTGACCACATTTACCCCGATTTGCGGTGTTTCGCGGTCGGCCAGCCAACAGCCGCCGCCCAGATGGGTGCCGGATAAGCCTCCACGAGCTGGCGCGGGCGTGATCCCCACGCGGAGCCCCGCGACTGCCTGCGCGCGGCATCACGACGCGTCGCTTCGCGACGGGAACCAGGCCATCAGCACCTCGTCGCGGTAGGTGCCACCGGACCGATACTGCTGCCGCCGCAGCCCCTCTCGCACGAAGCCGGCTCGCTCGTAGACCGCGATCGCGCGCTCGTTGTCCGGGAAGACGCCCAGCGCGACCTTCACCAGTCCGCGCTCACGCGCCCAGTCGAGGGCGGCCCGCACCAGGACCCCGCCCATCCCGATGTCGCGCCAGCCGTCGAGGATGCAGATCGACAGGGTGCCGATGTGGTCGCTGATGGTCGAGCGCTCCACGCTGACCAGGACGTTCCCGACCACCTCGCCGTCCGCCTCGGCCACCAGGGCGAGCGTCGACTCGCCGACGATCAGCTCGCCCAGGAAGTAAGCCTCCGACGGCTCGCTGATGGCGGAGGCAGGGGTCACCAGCCAGCGGCCCTCGGCGCGCACCGCGGCGAACAGCCGGGCCAGGGGCCCCGCATCGGTGGGGCGGGCGGGGCGCAGCGTCCAGGGGCGTCCGTCGCGCCCGGTGTGTCGCTCGCTGGTGACGGCGGTGTTCATGCGTGGTCCATCGGTCCGTGCCGTGCATACAGATGCCCCTTCGCCGTCACGGACGAAGGGGCGACCATCGCGGTACCACCATGACTTGACCGATGAAGTGGTGGAGCTGGGGGGACTCGAACCCCCGACCCCCTGCATGCCATGCAGGTGCT
>JBDTQJ010000190.1:0-3392 GCA_039932235.1 Chloroflexota bacterium | reverse complement strand
GGACGGTCCGGTGCGGAGTGTACCGGGCGCGCGCAATGCGGCGCTCCGGGCCGCCGAGCTTGTCCGGGTCTTGACAACGATGTAGAATCCCCTTCATACCCTTGACAAACCCCTTGACAACATTCTCGCTCCCTCACGGACCAGCTTCCGCATGAGCTCATCAGGCGTCGTCGCCGAGATCAAGTCGAAGCTCAGCGTGCTCGAGGTCGTCGGTGAGACGGTCCAGCTCAAGCGCGCCGGTTCCGCCTACAAGGGCATCTGCCCGTTCCACGCCGAGAAGACGCCGTCTTTCGTCGTCACCCCCGACCGCGAGACCTGGCGCTGCTTCGGCTGCGGCGAGGGCGGTGACATCTTCACCTTCGTCATGCGTCGGGACGGCCTGGACTTCCGGGAGGCGCTCGAACGCCTTGCCGAGAAGGCAGGCGTCGAGCTGTCCGAGCGCAGCGCGCGCGAGGATCGCGAGCGCAAGCGGCTGCGGGACGCGCTGGAGGCGGCCATCGCGTGGTATCGCGAGGTGCTGCTGCAGGCCGGCCAGGCGGAGAAGGCGCGTGCCTACCTCACCGAACGGGGCCTCACCGACGCCACGCTCGACCGGTTCACCATCGGCTATGCGCCCAACACCTGGGACGCGCTCAGCAAGCGGCTCATCGCCAAGGGCTTCAGCAATGCCGAGATGATCGGTGCCGGGCTGGCCAGCCCGTCGAACCGCGGTGGGGTGATCGACAAGTTCCGCGGCCGCATCATCATCCCCATCCGTGACCAGTCCGGTCGTGCCACCGGCCTGGGGGGCCGGATCATGCCCGGCGCGGAGGGCCCGAAGTACCTCAACTCGCCGGCCACCCCGCTCTTCGACAAGAGCCGCACCCTGTACGGCATCGACCTCGCGCGTGCCTCCATCCGGCGCGAGAAGCTGGCGGTCATCGTGGAGGGCTATACCGATGTCATGGCGGCCCACCAGGCCGGCTTCACGAACGTCGTCGCCAGCCTCGGCACCGCGCTGACGCGCGGCCAGGTGGAGCTTGCCATCCGCTACGCGGACGCCGTCGCGCTCGCCTACGACGTGGATCTCGCCGGCGAGGCGGCAACGCAGCGCGGCCTGCTGGAGGAGCTGGGCCCCGACCAGGCCGTCAGCAAGGTGCGCGTCGTGCGCATCCCCGCCGGGAAGGACCCGGACGAGCTGATTCGCACCGATGCGGACGCATGGCGCACGGCGGTGGCCGAGGCGCCGGCGGTGCTCGACTACTTCATGGACCGGGCGGTCGCGGCCGTCGACGTCTCGAGCGTCAACGGGCGCCGCGAGGTCACCCGCCGCGTGCTCGGCGTGCTGCGCCGCGTCGCCGACCCGCTGGAGCGGACGCTGTACCTGCAGCGCCTGTCGCGGATCGTCGACGTCGACGAGAAGGTGCTGACCGATGCCCTGGCCGCGACACCTGCACCCGCCACCCGGCGCCCGGCGGCAGCCGAGGAGGGCGAGTCCCGCCAGCGCGTGACCGCCGTCCTGCCACCCCTCGAGGCGGAGACGCTGCGACTGCTGCTCCGCTATCCCGCGGTGGCGAACCAGATCGGCGACGGTGCGCTTCCCTTTCGCGACGCAGCGGCCGCGACGCTCGCCCGCGCGTGGCGCGAGCGCGGACAGGCCGAAGCGACGGGAGAGGCGCTCGAGGCGTTCGTCGCCGGCCTTGACGCGGCGACCGCCGAGCTGGCGCGCGACCTGCTGGCGGAGGTACGCGCCGACGCGGGCCCGCGCCTCGAGCCGGATGCCGCGTCGGCTGCGCTGGCCGGCTGCATGCGTCGGCTGCGCGTCCAGCGCATCGAGGAGACGATCCGCGACGGGCGGCTGCTGATGGACGAGGCGGATCGCGAACACGATGCAGGCCGCGTCCGCGAGCTCGAACAACAGATGACCATCCTCGGCCGCGAGAAGGCCGATCTCACCAGTGCAAAGCCAGAACCGGCAGCTGCCGGACCCAGGAGGACCTGACCGTGGCCACCACGACCAAGACGCGCCAGCCCGGCGGCGCAACGACCCCATCCAAGGTGGCGGCCCCGAAGAAGGCATCCGCCCCAGCCCCGAAGGAGACCACCACGAAGGCGACCATCACCAAGCCCGCCCCGACGACCGTGAAGGCGGCACCTGCCAAGGCAGCGGCTGCGCCAAAGGCCGCTTCTGCCAAGGCGACTGCGCCAAAGGCAGCTCCCGCCAAGCAGTCCAGCGCCGCGAAGGCCGTTCCCTCAAAGCCGGCCCCGAAGCCGGCCGCCAAGGCACCCGCCAAGGGCCGCGGCAAGAGCAGGAGCACCGGCAACGCGGCCTTCGATCGTCTCCTCACCCGCGGCCGCGCCGACGGGTTCATCACCCACGACCAGATCCTGGCCGCGGTTCCCCAGCCGGAGGCCAACCTCGAGGCGGTCGAGGAGCTGTACGCCTCAGCGACCGAGGCCGGGGTGGAGGTCCTCGACGCCCAGAACAACCCGACCCTGCTGGCGGAGGAGGAGCCGGAGGCGGCCTCCGGCGCCAAGGAGGAGAAGGAGGAGGAGGACCTCGAGGCCCTCGCCGCGGACCTGATCGGGATCGACGACCCGGTGCGCATGTACCTCAAGGAGATCGGCAAGGTCGCCCTGCTGACCGCCGAGGAGGAGGTCGTGCTGGCCAAGGCGATCGAGCTCGGTGAGCTCGCCGTCGAGGATCCGGCACGCGCGCTGGTCAACCTCTTCACCTGGGTCACCGTCAGCTCGGAGCCCAAGGCCCGTGCCATGGCGGCGATGCGCGCCTTCGACCTGCCCAAGGAGTCGACCCGCGTCGCCATCGAGGCCATCGACTGGTGGGTCGCGCGCAAGAACGAGATCCCGGCCCCCACCATCAAGCTCACCAAGGCCCGCAAGGCGGCGGACCTGGACGACGACGCGCGCGAGCGGATCATGAAGGCCGAATCCCTCATGAAGTCGTTCGCCGCGGATCCGCCGGGCGTGCTCAAGGAGTCCGTCCTCTTCGGCCACACCTATCGATTCAAGGCCCTCGACCATGCCGGCGCCGCGGAGCTCTACGAGTTCGAGGCGTGGGCCCGCGAGACCGCGGAGATGATCGTCGGTGCCTACATCGCCGACGGCCAGGATGCCGGCTACCTCAAGGAGCTCGGCCATGACCCGGCGATCGCCGTCGACGTGCCGTTGGAGCGTCGCAGCGGACGCCTGGTCGAGCAGTCGACCGATGCGCGCAAGCGGCTGACCGAGGCCAACCTGCGCCTCGTGGTCAGCATCGCCAAGAAGTACATCGGCCGCGGCATGAGCTTCCTGGACCTCATCCAGGAGGGCAACATCGGTCTGATCCGGGCGGTCGAGAAGTTCGAGTACGCCAAGGGCTTCAAGTTCAGCACGTACGCCACGTGGTGGATCCG
>JBDTQJ010000189.1:0-3401 GCA_039932235.1 Chloroflexota bacterium | reverse complement strand
GAAATGCGGTTCGGGGCAACCCGTCGGGGGTTCGAATCCCCCCCTCTCCGCCAGCCCTTCGGTTTGACCGACGCTGCCGGCACGACTACCATCGCGGCCGGTCGTGCTAGGCGGGGAACTAGCGGTGCCCTGCACCCGCAATCCGCTACAGCGGGGCTGAATTCCCGATCGAGGTCTTCGACCTCCACCTCCCACGAGCGGTGACCGACGTTGAGAGTCGGGTCCCACGCAGCGAAGGTCCGTGAACCCCGTCAGATCCGGAAGGAAGCAGCGGTAAGCGATCGCCCTCGGGTGCCGTGGGGCGACCTGGCTGGAGCCGGACGCCGTTCGCGTGTGCGGGGGACGTCGATCGACATCGGGTGCACGACCGATTCACCACCTCCACGCCCCGGCGCGGGCTGCCCGCCGAGCGATCGGTGTAGGGTACGGACCACTGCATGGCCACTTCGATCGACCCCACCACCACGCCCGATTCGGCCCACCGCGCGCTCTACCGGCGCTTTCGCTCGCAGCGCTTCGCCGACCTGCTGGGCCAGGAGCCGATCGTCACCACCCTGATGCACGCCGTCGCCGGGGACAGGCTGGCCCATGCCTACCTGTTCGTCGGGCCACGCGGGACTGGCAAGACCTCCACCGCGCGGATCCTGGCCAAGGCGATCAACTGCACGGACCTGGGTGCCGACGGCGAGCCGTGCGATGCATGTGCCGCCTGCGTATCGATCCGCGACGGCCGCGCCCTGGACGTGGTCGAGATCGACGCCGCCAGCCACGGCCTGGTGGAAGATGCCCGCGAGCTCGTCATGCGGGCGCTCACCGCGCCGTCGGCGCTGCGCAGACGGGTGTACATCATCGACGAGGTCCACATGCTGAGCGTGCACGCCTTCAACGCGCTGCTCAAGCTGGTCGAGGAGCCGCCCGACCACGTCGTCTTCATCCTCGCCACGACCGATACCCACAAGGTCCCGGCGACGATCATCAGCCGCACCCAGCGCTTCGACTTCCGGCGCATCGCGACCGATGTGATCGTCGGCAAGCTGACCCGCATCGTCGAGGCGGAGGGCGCGACCGCCGAGCCGGCTGCGCTCGCCCTGGTGGCGCGCCTCGCCGACGGCGGCATGCGCGATGCGGAGTCGCTGCTCGACCAGGTGCTCGCCTTTGCCGGCGACCACGTCACCGAGGCCACCGTCCGCGAGGCGGTGGGACTGGCGGATGACGAGGCGGTGGCCGCCCTCATCGATGCCTACGAGGCGGGGGAGATGGGCATCGCGCTCGACCTCGTCGACGCCGCCGCGGCCGCCGGCCGCGACATGGCGCAGCTCGCCGTCCAATGCGTCGCCGAGTCCCGCCGCCGCCTGCTGGGCAGCGCCGCCGACCCCCGCCGTGCCGCGCGGCTGGCGGCCATCCTGCGCACGGTCGCCGAGGCCGCAGGCGTGGGCGCGCGCGAGGGCCGCGCACGCCTACTGATGGAGCTGCTCGCCGTTGAGCTGCCCGCGGATGGGGCCACGACCGCCATCCGCCAGGCGGCACTGCCGGTCGTGCTGGCTGCGCCTGCTCCCGCGCCGCCGGTCACCTCGCCCCCCCGCCAGGTCGCCGCCGCGCCCGCGCCCCGGCCGGCGCCCGCGCCGGCCGACCGTCCTCCGCTCGCCGAGCCGGTGGCTGTCGCGGCCTCGCCCGCCGCCGGTGGGCCCCGACCCGAGATCGACGCCGTGCGGCAGCGATGGCCGGAGGTCGTCGAGCGGGCCAGCCCGGCCATCAAGGCCCTGCTCAAGGAATGTCGTCCGGTGGCGCAGGATGGGGCGCGCCTGACCCTCGCCTTCCCGGAGGAGCGAGCCTTCATGCGCCAGAAGGTCAGCTCGCGCTCGGGCGCCATCGAGGAGCTGCTGGTCAGCGTCCTCGGCGGCAGCTGGGCCATCGAGACGGTCGCCACCAACGTCGAGCTCGAGCCGCTGACGGTGGAGGCGGCCGTGGCTCCCGATCCCGACGATCCGTCGGGACGTGCCATCCTTGAGGGCGTCCTGCGCATCACCGGCGGCGAGCTGGTCGACGTGCCGGACGTCCGCTGACCGATACATCGAGAGGAAGCCACGTGAACATCGCCCAGATCGCCAAGATGGCGCAGCAGATGCAGACCCAGATGGCCAAGACCCAGGAGGAGCTGCAGGACACCGTCCTCGAGACGACCGCCGGCGGCGGCGCGGTGCGCGTGGTGATCACCGGTTCGCAGGAGATCCGCTCCATCGAGATCGACCGCAGCGCCGTCGATCCCGATGAGGTGGAGATGCTCCAGGACCTTGTCGTTGCAGCGGTCAACGACGCGATCGCGCGAAGCAAGGACCTGGAGCGCGAGCGGATGGGCAAGATCGCCGGCGGGATGGGCCTGCCGGGCATGCCGGGCGGACCGATGATCCCGCCGCCCCGGCGCTGACCGCTCCGTCCCGCCCGCATCCTCGCTGACCGATGGCTGGCCTGATCGCGCCCGTGGCGCGGCTGATCGACGAGTTCAGCAAGCTGCCGGGCATCGGTACCAAGACCGCCCAGCGCCTGACCTACCACATGCTGCGCACCCCGGCGGACGAGGCGCGCAGCCTCGCCGCGGCGCTGGTGGCGGTCAAGGAGCAGGTCGCCTACTGCGGCATCTGCTGCAACATCACCGACATCGGGGTGGACCCGTGCGCCATCTGCGCCGACGAGCGCCGCGAGGCGAACCGGATCTGCGTGGTCGAGGAGCCGCTCGACGTCCTTGCCATCGAACGCACCGGTGAGTTCCGCGGCCGGTACCACGTCCTGCACGGCGCCATCAGTCCCATCGACGGCATCGGTCCGGACCAGATTCGTGCCCGCGAGCTGATCCTGCGTGCCGCGGCCGGCGGCACCGATGAGGTGATCCTCGCCACCAACCCGAACCTGGAGGGGGAGGCGACTGCGATGTACCTCGCCGAGCTGCTCGCGCCGCACGTCGCCAGCGTGACCCGCATCGCGCGCGGCCTGCCCGTGGGTGGTGACCTCGAGTACGCCGATGACGTGACCCTCATCCGATCCCTGCAGGGGCGTCGCCAGGTGGAGCGCTGAGGGCGCTCCGGCTCGCTTGACGGTTCACGACGCAGCGCCTATAGTCCGAATTCGCGCCGGCAGTCAGCCGGTACGGCGCCATGAGAACGGCGGTCCACGGACCGCGATCGCTCAGGTGGCCGGAGGACACCGTTTTCGGAGGCCTCTGCAATCGAACGACGCCGATCTGATCGGCCCGTGACCTTAACAGCTGAAGAGTGACAGGAACCCACACGAGTCAATGGGATCAAGTCTGAACTGGTAACCGGTGGACAAGCCGCAAGGTTAGACCACTGGTTTTTTTGTTCGGAGAGTTTGATCCTGGCTCAGGACAAACGCTGGCGGGGTGCATG
>JBDTQJ010000188.1:0-3401 GCA_039932235.1 Chloroflexota bacterium | reverse complement strand
TGAGCCGCGAGTCCGCGTTCCTGCTCAACAACGTCCTCTTCCTGGGCCTCACCTTCGTCGTCCTCTTCGGGACGCTGCTGCCGATCATCGTGGAGGGCGCGACCGGGGAGCGGATCAGCGTCGGGGCACCGTACTTCAACGCCATCAATGCGCCGCTCTTCGGCGCACTCCTGTTCCTCATGGCCGTCGGCCCGGCGCTGCCGTGGGGTGGCACGTCGTGGGTCACCGCGCGCGAGCGCTTCGGCGGGCCGGCGCTCGCCGCGGTCGCCGCGACCATGGCCGGGCTGCTGCTCGGCATGCGCGGCGTGCCGCAGCTGGGGGTGCTGTTCCTGGCCGTTCTCGTGATCGGCATCCTGGGCGACGAGCTGGTACGCGGCGCCCGATCACGCAGCCGCACCCGTGGCGAGGCGCCGCCGCTGGCCGGATGGCGGCTCGCGACCCGCAACCGGCGCCGCTACGGCGGCTACCTGGTGCATGCCGGGGTGTGCCTGATGGCCATCGCGGTGGCGATCAGCTCCACCGGCGCCCGAGAGGCATCCGCAACGCTGCGAGTCGGCGAGACGATGCAGCTCGGTGAGTATCGGCTGACCCTGCGCGACGTGGTGGTCGAGCCACTGCCGGCGGATGCGCGGGTGGTCGAGACGCGAGCCACTATCGACTACGGCGGGCCGAATAGCGGCACCCTGGCCACCGCGCAGCGCAGCTACCCCAACTCGACGACCCCCATCGCCACGCCGGGGGTGCACACCTTCGCTGCGGAGGACCTGTACGTGACCCTCCTGCAGGCCGATCCGAGCAGCGGCACGGCGTCCATCCAGGTCTTCCTCAACCCGCTCGTGGCGTGGATCTGGGTCGGTGGCTTCGTCGTCGTGCTGGGGGCGATCTTCGCCGTCTGGCCGGAGCGCCGCCGGCTGGCGCTGGCGACGGCATCGGTCCGCGCGGAGGGCGCGTGATGCGCTCCGGCCTGCGCTGGCTGCTGCTGCCGGTGGTGCTGCTTCCGCTCGGCTGGCTGCTGTTCGTCAACATCGGGGTCGACCCGCGCACCATCCCGTCGCAGATCATCGGCGAGCGGCTGCCGGCCTTCGCCCTGTCGACCCTCGAGGGCGAGACGCTGACCGACGCCGACCTGGCCGGCCGCCCCGCGGTCGTCAACTTCTGGGCCAGCTGGTGCGGGCCGTGCGTGGACGAGCATCCCGTCCTGCTCGATGCCGCGCAGCGTCACGGTGCCGCTCTGCAGCTCGTCGGGGTCCTCTACCAGGACCGGCCGGAGGCTGCCGTCGCCTGGCTGCGCCGCTATGGCGACGGCGGGTGGCCGACCGCGGTGGACGACGGCAGCCTGGCGATCGACTTCGGGGTCACCGGACCGCCGGAAACGTACTTCGTGGACGCGAGCGGCGTCATCCGCCAGCGGGTGGTCGGGCCGGTGAGCACCGATGCCATGCGCGCCGGCCTGGCGGCGATCGGGATCGACGGGCCATGAGGCGCTGGATCGGACCGCTGGCGGTCGCCGGGGTGCTCGCCCTGGTGGGGGTCGTGGCACTGCTCCCGGCACCGCGCGCCCCAGACCCGGCGGCGACCCTCGCGGGAGAGCTGCGCTGCCCGGACTGCCAGGCGCTCTCGGTGGCCGAGTCGCGCACCGCCGCTTCGATCGCCATTCGTCGCGAGATCGCGGCCCAGCTCGCCGCGGGACGCAGCGTGGACGAGGCGCGGCAGCATTTCGTGGATCGCTACGGCGCGTGGATCCTGCTGCGCCCGGCGGCGCCGCTCGCCTGGCTGGTGCCGCTGGTGGCGGTCGTCGTCGCGCTGGCGGGCCTGGCGGCGTGGCTGCTCCTGCACCGCCGGCCGCGGGCGCGGCCGGTGACCCCGCCGGTCGATGCGACCACCCGGCAGCGGCTTGCCGATGAGACGGAGGCGCTGGATGCCTGAGCCGACGGAACTGTTGGTGGTCGCCACCCTGGTGCTGCTGGTCGGAGCGGCGGCGGCGGTGCCGCTCCGACGACGGTCCGCTGGCGCCCCATTCCCGGCGGCGCTCGACGATGCCACGATCCGGCACCGCGTCGCGCTCGATGCGCTGCGAGACCTGGAGGCGGACCGCCAGGCCGGCTCGCTCGACGCTGCGTCGTATGCGGCGAACCGCCGGCAGGCCGAGGCTGAGGCCGCCGAGACGCTGCGTGCGCTCGATGCGGCCGGCCGTGTGGGAGGGCCCGACGACGGGGTCTCCACCCGCAGCGCGCGCGGCGCCCTCGCGGTGGCCGGTTCGCTCGTCGCCGCCGCCGTGCTGATCGGCCTCTTCCTCCCGGCGCCGCTCGGCATCGCCAACCGCACGCTGGACCCACGGCAGGACCGCATCGCGGAGGCGCTGGTGCGCTTCGAGGCCAACGAGTCGGATCCGCAGGCCATCTCCGACCTCGCGGACGCGTACCTTGCCGGCGAGACCCTGCCCGACCTGGAGCGTGCGCAGGCCGCGCTGGTGCTGCTCATCAATCTCCAGCCCGCGAATGCATCCGCCTATGCTCGGCTGGCGACGGCACAGCTGCGGGTCGGGGCACTGGATGCGGCTTCCCAGACGCTGGATCGGATGGCCGCGGTGGCGGCCGATTCCCCCGACCTTCCGTTCCTGCGGGGCCTCGTGGCCAGGGAGAACGGCGACGCGGAGGAGGCGCGCCGCCAGTTCGCCCTGTTCATCGAAGCGGCGCCCGACGACCCGCGGGTCCCGATGGTGCGGGCGCTGCTGGACGGCGCCTAGTCCAGGATTCGGGCGAGGGTCTGCTGCAGCTCGTCCAGCTCGCTGGCGGGGATGCGATCGATGAAGTGCTCGGCGACGCCTCGCAGGTGGACCGGGGTCGCCTCGCGCAGGCGCGTGTAGCCGCGCTCAGTGAGCTGCGCCCACTGGCCGCGCCGGTCCGACTCGCAGGTGGCGCGCTCCACGAACCCCTCGCGCTCGAGGCGATCCACCAGCCGCGTGATGCCGCTGCGCGACAGCAGCAGCCGGTCGGCCAACTCCCCCATTCGCAGGCGACGCGCGTCGGTGTTGGCGAGCTGGATGAGCACGTCGTAGTCGGCGAGCGCCATCCGCTGCTCGTCGTGCAGCTCGCGCTCCAGCAGGCGGGTGACCCGGGCATGCGCGCGCAGGAAGGTGGCCCACGCCGCGAGGCGGGGGTCACGCGGGGTCATCGGATCGGGGGTCATCGGTTCGCTCGTCACGTCAGTACTTGCACATGCAACGATATCGGTCTATGGTTGCATCGTCAACTATATGGCCGGTGCATCGGCGGCGATCCGCGTCGCGGGGCAAGGCTAGCACGGGAGCTGGAGCACACGATGACCTGGGAAATCGACACGTCGCACTCTGGAGTGACGTTTTCCGCCAAGCACATGATGGTGACCACGGTGCGCGGCAC
>JBDTQJ010000187.1:0-3450 GCA_039932235.1 Chloroflexota bacterium | reverse complement strand
AGATCCTGCCCGAAGTCGGCGACCTCCCGAAGCCGAAGCTGTGCTTCTTCTTCGACGAAGCGCACCTCCTGTTCCACGACGCGTCGGATGCCCTGATGGAGCAGATCGAGCGGACCGCGAGGCTCATTCGCTCCAAGGGTGTCGGTGTCTATTTCGTGACGCAGGCTCCGACCGACGTTCCGGCCTCGGTGCTGTCCCAGTTGGGCAACCGCGTTCAGCATGCTCTCCGGGCATTCACCCCGGACGACGCCGATGCGCTGCGCAAGACCGCCCGCACATTTCCGATGACCGAGTTCTACGACGTCGAACGGACGATCACGTCCCTTGGCACCGGCGAAGCACTCGTGACGGCCCTCTCACCAAAGGGCATCCCGACCGCGCTCGCCGCGACGCGGCTGATCCCGCCCGACTCGCTCATGGCAGCGATCGACGACAACACCTTCAGAACGATCACTGCAGGCAGCCTCCTCGCCACGCGATACGGGGCGACCATCGATTCGCAGAGCGCCCATGAGATCATCACCGCTCGGCTCGCTGCGGCCCGTGCGGCTGCCCAGGCCGCAGCGGATTCCGCGGCCGCCGCGGCTGGGCTCGATCCGGGCCAGGCCGGCAACCTTGGAGCAATGACGCCGGCCCAGCAGCGGCAGGCGATTCAGGCACAGGCTCGTGAGATTGCGAAGGCCCAGCGCGACGCGGAGCGCGAGCGGAAGGCACAGCAGAAGGCCACCGCGGCCGCCGCACGTCAGCGAGACCGCATGGTCAACACCGGCGTCCGCACCGCCGGACGAGTCCTGACCTCGCGAGCGGGGCAGTCACTGCTGCGGGGAGTCTTCGGCACGCTCTTTGGGGGCGGCAAGAAGTAGGAGCCGCCGCCCGCGGTACGATGAACCCATCGCGCCACTCGCACCCACGGAGCCTCCTCGCATGACCCTTACTGCCACGAAGCCCCATCCCATCTACCTCGCCGGTCGATGGGTCGAATCCGAGGACGTGCTGACCGTCACCAACCCTGCGGATGCGTCCAATCCCGCGGGCGCGACCTTCAACGCCACGCTCGAGCAGTACGAGGAAGCGGTCGACGCCGCGGTCCGCGCCTTTGAGGTCACGCGCGTGATGCCCGCCTACGAGCGTGGCCGGATCCTTCGCGAGATCAGCGCCGGGATCAAGGAGCGTCGAGAGGAGCTGGGCCGGCTCATCTGCCTGGAGGCAGGGAAGCCGATCCGCGATGCTCTCGTCGAGGTGGACCGCGCGTCATTGACCTTCCGGCTCGGGGCCGAGGAAGCGGAGCGGATGGTCGGCGAGGTGATCCCGCTCGACCTGATGGCCAGTAGCAAGGGCCGCGTGGGCTTCACGCGGCGCTTCGCGGCCGGGCCGGTCGCAGCGATCAGCCCATTCAACTTCCCGCTCAACCTGGCCGCCCACAAGATCGCGCCGGCCATCGCCGCCGGCTGTACGGTCGTCCTTAAGCCCCCGTCGAAGGACCCCCTCACGATGCTGACGGTGGGGGAGATCATCCATGCGGCCGGGGTCCCGGAGGGAGCGGTGAGCATCCTTCCGATGACCCGCGAACTCGGCGACCGCATGGTTGCGGATGAGCGCTTCAAGGTGCTGTCGTTCACCGGCAGCCCGTCCGTGGGCTGGCGGATGAAGGAGCGCGCGGGCAAGAAGAAGGTCGTCCTGGAGCTGGGTGGCAACGCCGGCGTCATCGTGGACCGGACGGCCGACCTCGACTGGGCCGTCAAGCGGATCCTCATGGGTGCCTTCAGCTATGCCGGACAGGTGTGCATCAGCGTCCAGCGGATGTATCTCCACGACGACATCCGCGAGGCGTTCATGGCCAAGTTCCTGGCCGGGGTCGCCGCACTCAAACTTGGCGATCCGTCCGACCCGACCACGGACCTCGGTCCGATGGTGGACGACGGTGCCGCGGCCCGCACCCAGCGCTGGGTGGATGAGGCCATCGAGCTCGGGGCTCGCGTGCTGGCCGGAGGCAAGGCCAACGGGACCTTCTTCCCACCGACCGTCCTCGAACACGTGCCCTTGACCGCGCAGGTCTGCAGTAACGAGGCCTTCGCGCCGGTCGCCGTGGTCTTCGGCTTCAGCGAGTTCGACGATGCGATCCGCCAGGTCAACAACAGCTTCTTCGGCCTGCAGACCGGTGTCTTCACCAACGACCTCGGCAACGCCTGGCGGGCGTTCGGCGAACTCGAAGTGGGCGGCGTGATCGTCAACGACGTGCCGACCTATCGAATCGACCACATGCCGTACGGCGGCGTGAAGGATTCAGGACTCGGGCGCGAGGGCCTGCGCTGGGCGATCGAGGACATGACCGAGATCCGCATCATGGTGCTGGCGCAGCCGGGGTAGGCCACCAGGTCTGCAACGCGGCGCCGGGCTCAAGTGGGGCCCGCGAATGCCCCGGCCGCCCCTTACGCCGCCGCGCCGTCTGGCTGAGCGCCGCGTCACCTGGCTGAGCGCCGCGCCTGGTGGCTATGCGCCACGCCCCCTGGCTGAGCGCCGCGCCTGGTGGCAGACCGCGGTGCCAGCCGCGGCGGTCGACGCGGCTAGTGGCAGACCGCGCTGCCGCTGTCCGAATAGCTCGCCCCGGCGACCGGAACGAACCCCCAGTCCCAGCCATTCTGGCGGAGCGTCAGCTTCAGGACCCCTGACGTCGTGGCGTTCCGAGCGACGCTGTTGGCGACGATGGACCCGAAGGCATAGTGGCTCTTGCCACCGGTCCCGACCACATACTCGACGATCCCGGACGCGCTCGCCGATCCGGTTGCGGTCTGGGCCGCGAACCGTTCGTAGTCGTGGTCGTGGCCGTTGAGGATGATCTCGGCACCCGCGTCCTGGAGGGCCTGCCAGAGGGGTCGAACGGCGGACTGATTCCCATGCTCACCGGACGAGAAGAGCGGATGGTGCCAGTAGGCGGCCGCGCACGAGGTGGGGTGGGCGGCAAGGTCCGCGCGAAGCCATTGCTCCTGGGCAGAACCCGCGCCGCATCCGCTGACGGCCGAGCAGTTGGAATTGAGCGCATAGATTCGCCATCCTCCGAGGGAATAGGCGTAGTAGCCCTTCGCGGGATCGCCCGCGGCAGCGCCGAAGTAGCCGAAGTACCCCGAAGCGCCGGAGGTCACGTACTCATGGTTGCCGGGTGTCGGCTTGATCCGCGACTTGTAGGCGCCCCAGGACGGGTCAAAGCAGTTGGCGTACTCGACGGCAGACCCGGATTCGTAGGCGCCGTCGCCGGCCAGGAAGATCGTGCCGGGAATCGCGCCGAGGAGTGCCGCGGTGGCCTCGTCGCCGGTGCTGCTGCACGACGCAACGTCACCCGCCCCGACCAGCGTCGCGGTGACGGCGCCCGCGCCACCGGGCGGTGATGTCGGGATGGGCGTTGCGGTCGTGGGCGCCGGGGTGGGGGGCACGGCCGTGGGCGGGGCCGTGGGA
>JBDTQJ010000186.1:0-3452 GCA_039932235.1 Chloroflexota bacterium | reverse complement strand
CGCCGCGGCCCGCCCCAGATCCCGATCACCAGGTACATCGGGATGAGGCTGATCTCCCAGAAGACGTAGAAGAGGAACAGGTCGAGCGAAACGAAGACGCCGAGCATGCCGACCATCAGCAGCAGCATGGCGACGTAATACTCCTTGACCCGCGTCTGGATCGGCTCCCACGAGTAGCGGATGGCGACGACCGAGAGGACGGTGGTGAGGAGCACCAGGACCATGCTCATGCCGTCCACGCCGAGCAGGTAGTTGATCCCGAACGACGGGATCCAGGCGAGCGACTCGCGGTACTGGAACTCGTCGCCGTCGGTCCGATAGCCGAGCAGCGCCAGGCTCGCGGCCAGGCTGGCAAGTGCCGCGATCAGCGCCACCCAGCGGACCAGGCGGTGGTTGTCGCCCGGCACCAGGAGGAGTGCGAGGACGCCGACGACCGGCAGGAAGACGACCAGCGAGAGGATCGGCAGGCCGTTCATCGGATCACCAGGTACGCGATCAGGACGAGCACCAGGCCGCCGGCGATGCCGAGGCCGTAGTTGTTGACCCGGCCGGTCTGCGTGCGCCGCAGCGCGCCGCCGAGGCGTTGCGCGACCCAGCCGGCGCCGTTCACCGCGCCGTCGATGATCTTGGCGTCGAACCACCACAGCGCGTTGCTGATCAGCACCCCGCCGCGAGCGAACGCGAGGCCGTAGAGGTCGTCGACGTAGTACTTGTTCAGGCTGGCGCGGTACATCCCCGGCCCGAAGCCGAGCGGGATGCGGCTCACGAAGCGCGCCGGTGCCTCCGGGTTGCGGACATACCAGCGGTAGGCAAGCAGGATCCCCAGCACGCCCGCGGTGGCGCCGACCAGCAGCAGCAGGCCGCCAATCCCGAAGAGCTCGAAGCCGTGGTGCTCGCCGTGGTCCAGCGCGTTGCCCAGGATCGAGCCCGGAAGGATCCCGGCATGCGCCTCCTCCGCCTCGGCGAACACGTGCTCCAGCCAGCCATGGATGGCACCGCCCTCCGGCGGGATGCCGAGCAGCAGGCCGGCCAGGATGGTCGGCACCGAGAGGATGAGCAGCGGGGCGGTCATGGTCGCGGCCGACTCGTGGATGTGGTCCCAGACCGCCTTCGGTCCGCGCCACTCGCCCCAGAAGGTCATGAAGATCATGCGGAACGTGTAGAACGCGGTCATGGCCGCGACGATGATCCCGACCGCGTAGAAGAGCAGGTACCCGCGGTTGAACGACTCGGCCAGGATCTCGTCCTTGCTGAAGAAGCCGGCGAAGATGGGGATGCCCGAGAGTGCCAGCGAGCCGATCACCATGGTCCAGTAGGTGATCGTCATCTTCGAGCGCAGGCCACCCATGAAGCGCATGTCCTGCTCGCCGCCGGCCCCGTGGATCACCGAGCCGGAGCCCATGAAGAGCAGGCCCTTGAAGAAGCCGTGGCTGACGAGATGGAAGATGGCGGCCACCCACGCCCCGATCCCGAGGGCGAAGAACATGTACGCCAGCTGGCTCACCGTCGAGTAGGCCAGTACCTTCTTGATGTCATTCTGTGTGAGCGCGATGGCGGCGGCAAAGATGGCGGTGAAGACGCCGATGCTGGCCACCACCCACATGGCGACCTCGGACTGGGCGAAGATCGGGTTGGCGCGGGCCACCAGGTAGACGCCGGCATTGACCATGGTCGCGGCGTGGATGAGCGCGCTGACCGGGGTCGGGCCCTCCATCGCGTCCGGCAGCCAGACGTGGAGCGGGAACTGCGCGCTCTTGCCGACGGCGCCGGCGAAGAGGAGGAGGGCGATGATCGTGATCTGCCACTCCGGCAGGCCGCCGATGCCCTCGAACACCTCGGTGAAGGAGAGGGTCCCGAGCAGGGTCCAGATCATCATGATCCCGAGCCCGAAGCCGAAGTCGCCGACCCGGTTGACGATGAACGCCTTCTTGGCCGCTCCCGCCGCCGAGGGCTTCTTGTACCAGAAGCCGATGAGCGCGTAGCTGCACAGGCCGACCGCCTCCCAGCCGACGTACAGCATCAGGAAGTTGTCGCCCAGGATGAGCAGCAGCATGCTGAACATGAACAGGTTCAGGTAGGCGAAGAAGCGCCAGAAGCCGCGATCGCCGTGCATGTAGCCGATGCTGTAGACGTGGACCAGCAGCCCCACCGAGCTGACCACCAGCAGCAGCATCGCCGTCAGCTGGTCGACGAAGAAGGCGATCTCGATCCGGAAGTCGCCGGACGCGATCCACTCGTACAGCGTCACGTGGTACTCGTGGCCGCCGAAGATGACGTTCACGAAGACGACCATGCTGATCGCCCACGAGACCGCCACCAGCAGGGTCGGGATCATCCAGGACCGATAGCGCGGCTGCGCCGCGCCGGGGGCCACGTGGCCGGCCTGGCCGAGGCCGTCCGCCATATCGGCCGGGATCACTCCATCGGCGCCCTCCGCGTTGGCCAGGTCGTCGGCGTGGCCGGCATGCGGCGAGGTGGCGCGCTGCTCTTCCTCTGAGGGCACGCTGCGGAACGCGCTGTCATCCACGTCGTGGGCGTCATGGGGCTCATGCGCAGCGTGCGCATCGGTCTCGTGGTCGTCATGCCCGTGGCCATGCAGCGGAACGTGGTCGAGGCGCGGGCCGAGCAGGTAGGCCGCCAGGAAGCCGAGCAGCGGCAATGCAGGGATGAGGGCGATCCACAGCTCCATCGGTCCGCTCAGCCCTTCAGGTCGTCGTACTCGTCGACTTCGGGCGTCTGACGAGTGCGGATGATGGCGATGACGAGCGCCAGGCCGACGGTCGCCTCGGCGGCGGCGATGGCCATGATCATGAGGCTGAACACCGCGCCGTTGAGCGAGCCTCCGGGCTGGAAGGCGTTGAAGGCGACCAGGCTGAGGTTGACCGCGTTGAGCATCAGCTCGATCGAGATCAGCATCAGGATCGCGTTGCGCCGCGCCAGGAAGCCGAATGCGCCGATGGCAAAGAGCAGGGTCGAGACGACGAGGTACGCGCCGATGCCCATCAGAGGCCCCGATCGTCCTCTTCGGGACGCCGGGCCAGGTAGATCGCGCCGATGATCGCGGCCAGCAGGAGGAGGCTGATCAGCTCGAACGGCAGGGCATAGTGGTCGAAGAGGGCGATGGCCAGCGCCTCCAGGTTGACCGCGACCGCCTGTGCGGCGAGGCCCCAGTCGGTGCTCAGTGCGGCCCAGCCGACGAGGACGGCGATGACGATGGCCACGAAGAGGGCGATCGGCCCCTGGCGCTGGAACGGGGCGGGCAGGTTGGCGTCGCCGGCCTGGGTCAGCATGATGGCGAAGAGGATCAGGACGCTGATGGCGCCGAGGTAGATGAGCACCTGCGCGGCGGCGACGATGGGAGCGCCGAGCAGCGCGTACATGCCCGCCAGCGAGCCGAAGCAGACCATCATCGCCACGGCGCTGTGGATGATGTTGCGCAGCGTGACGACGGC
>JBDTQJ010000185.1:0-3473 GCA_039932235.1 Chloroflexota bacterium | reverse complement strand
ACGACCCCGTCTTCCTCCTGCCGTCGGGGATCACCACCGCCGAGCTGCCGGAGGCGGAGAAGGACCGCATCAGCCATCGGGGCCGCGCGGTCCAGGCGGCCACGCCGCGGATGGTGGAGCTGCTCGGCCGCACCTGACGCCCGGTTCGGTCCCAATCGATGGGGACCATCGGCCCGTGACCATGGTCCGGTTCCGAGCGGAGAGGTGCAGTCGTAGGCTCAGCCGACCTGCCGCCACGAGCACGCCTGGGCACGGCTGCTCGATCCCGGCACGATCCCGGAGAACCCGCCCGCCGTGTCGCGACCCGCATCCATCCTCAGCGCCATCCTGCTCGTCCTGGTGACGGCCTCGGGCGTGCTCGCAGCGCCAGCAGCCCCCACCGTCCCCGGCCCGGCGCCACTTGCCGACGCGCCGCCCGAGCGATCCACCGGCGCGCCGGCGACGCAGATCGTGCCGGGACAGGTGGCGGTACGGTTTCGTGATCCCGCCGCACAAGCCGCCCGGGCCGAGGCGCACGGCCTGGCCGTCGCTGCCGCGGTGGCAGTCGACCCCGCCCGCGATGCGGCCGCCTCGACCGTCCTCGACACCCATGGGCGTCCGGTTGATGCCGTCGTGGCCGAGCTGCTCGCCGACCCATCCGTGGCATGGGCCGAGCCGGTCTACGTGACCACCCTGCCGGGCACGGTGGCCGCCGTCGCGGTCAATGATCCGCGCACTGCCGAGCAGTACTCGCTCGACCGCATGAAGGTCCGTGAAGCGTGGAGCCTGACCACCGGTGGGGCGACGGTCGTGGCGGTCCTCGACACGGGGCTGCAGTGGGACCACCCTGACCTGCAGGGCATCGTCGCCTACAACACGGGGGAGCTCGGCAGCGGCAAGGAGTCCAACGGGATCGACGACGACGGCAACGGCCGGGTCGACGACTGGCGCGGCTGGGACTTCGTGGGCAACGACAACAATCCGGCAGAGGACAACGCGCACGGCACGTGGGTTTCCGGGATCATCGCCGCCACCGAGAACAACGGGGTCGGGGTCGCCGGCGTCAGCTGGTCGGACAAGGTCCTGCCGGTGAAGATCATGAATGCCTCCGGCACCGGTGACACCAGCGACCTGGTGGCCGGCATCGACTACGCGGTGAAGCGTGGCGCCAAGGTGATCAACATGTCGATCGCCGGCTTCCCCTACTCGCAGGCCGTCCAGGACGCCATCAACCGCGCGTGGACCAGTGGCGCGATCCTCGTGGCAGCCGCCGGCAACTACCGGACCAGCGAGCGGACCTTCCCCGCCGACTTCGCCAACGTCGTCGGGGTCAGCGCCACGCAGGCCGACGACGAGTTCACCAACTGGTCGAACTTCGGCTCGTGGGTGGAGGTCTCGGCACCCGGCGCGGCAGTGCTGACCACCAACTGCACGTACTGCAACACGTGGGGTCCTTACGCCGCCATCAGCGGGACCAGCTTCTCGTCGCCAAACGTCGCGGGCGTCGTGTCGCTCATGCGTGCCCGCTTCCCGGCATACACCAACCGGCAGATCGTCGACCGGCTGTATGCCACGGTTGACGACCTCGGCTACAGCGGCCGCGACGCGCGCTACGGGATCGGCCGGGTCAACGCCTACCGCGCGGTCGGGGGCAGTCCCGCGCTCCTGACCCACGCCCAGGGCGACTCGCTGGAGTCGAACAACACCTTCGCCGCCGCCCGCGCGCTGGCGCTCGGGACGACCATCTGGCCCTCGAACTACCCGGCCGCGGACGTCGACTACTACCGCGTGACCGCGCCACGCGCCGGCCGCATCGACGTCGCGGTGTCGGCAATCGTGGACACCGCGCGCCCCACCAAGAGCGCCCTCCCCTTCGACCCGGTGGTGCAGGTCTACGACCTCCAGGGCACGCTGCTGGCGACCGTCGACAATCCCAGCGACTCGAGTGCGACCGAGCGCGCCAGCGTCCAGCTGCCCGCCGGCGCCAGCGCCGTTGTTCGGGTCGCCAACTGGTTCCCCAACGGCTCGCGGGAGGCGTACAGCATCCTGCCGACCTACGTCGACAACGTGGCACCCGCGCTGCTGGCTCGCAGCCCCGCGCCGGGCGCCGACGGCGTGGATGCCGATGGGCCGATCACCGTCCAGTTCTCCGAGCCGGTGACCGGCGTCGGCACCTCGACCATGGCGGTCCGCGACTCGGCCGGCACCGTGGTCCCGGCGAGCGTCAGGTACGACGCCGCGACCCGGGTGGCGACGCTGCTCCCGACCACCACCCTCCCCGGATTCGACACCCTGCGCGTCGACGTCAGCGCCAGCGTCCGCGACCTGGGGGGCAACGCCTATCCCGGCACCAGCTGGACCTTCCGAACTCGCCGGGCGGCACCGCGCATCGGCGGCACCGACCGCTACGACACCGCGGCGCGCCTCTCCGCCTCGCACTATGCCCCAGGCGCGCCCGTCGTCTACGTCGCAACCGGCGCGGCGTACCCCGATGCCCTCAGCGGCGGTGCGGCGGCGGCGCTGCGCGGAGGCCCGCTGCTGCTCACCCGCTCCGACTCGCTGCCCGGGCCCACCGCCGCCGAGCTGGCGCGCCTGCGCCCCGGTCGGATCGTGGTCCTCGGCGGCCCGAGCGTCGTCGGCGAGGCGGTGGTCACCGCCCTGCGGACGTATACCGCCGGCGGCGTCTCACGCATCGCGGGCATCGACCGCTACGACACGGCGGCCCGCATCAGCGCCGCCACCTTCGCGGCCGGCGTGCCGGTCGTGTACCTGGCCACCGGCGCCACCTTCCCCGATGCGCTCGCCGGTGGCGCGGCTGCCGCTCGCCAGCACGGCCCCATCCTGCTCACCCGACCCGGCGTCCTGCCGCCGGCCACCATCGCCGAGCTGCAGCGCCTCACGCCCGGCCGGATCGTGGTCCTCGGTGGCCCGACCGTCGTGGGTGACGGGCTGCTGGCCGCGGTCGACGCCTACACCGCCGGGTCGGTCACCCGGCTGTACGGCGAGGATCGGTACGCCACCTCGGTCGCCGTCAGCGCCGCGACGTACGCCGGCCCGGTGGAGACCGTGTTCATCGCCACAGGCACCGTATTCCCCGACGGACTGGCCGCGGGGCCGGTCGCCGGGGGCGCCGGCGGACCGCTGCTCCTGGTGCGCCCCGGTGAGCTGCCGGCGGCAGTCCTGGCCGAGCTGCGCCGTCTCGCTCCGAGCACCGTCGTGGTGATCGGCAGCAGCGGGGCGGTGGGCGAGGCGGTACGGACCGCGATCGAGGAATTCTGACCGAGGCCACGAGCGCGGGGTAGAATCGCGGCGACCCATCGCAGGAGACCGCATGACCGAGCGCCCGTCCGTGCGGATCCACCCCACCGCCGAGGTCTCAGCCGCCGCCGAGATCGGCCCGGGCACCAGCATCTGGAACCAGGCACAGGTTCGTGAGCGTGCCCGCATCGGGGCCGCCTCCATCATCGGCAAGAACGTGTACGTCGATACCGGCG
>JBDTQJ010000184.1:0-3495 GCA_039932235.1 Chloroflexota bacterium | reverse complement strand
CGGCGGCCACGGCCTCGCGGGTCTCCTCGGGCGGCGGCGGGCCGGCGACCCGCATGATCGGCGGTGGCTCATCGGGATGCTCGAGCAGATCCAGGAAGATCGCGGACCAGAGCATCGATTCGTCGCTCTTGGTGAGGAGCGTGGAGTGGTAGCGCTCGCCGGTCTCGTCGTCGATCACCTCCCAGAAGGTGCCGTCGCGCTCGATCCACTCGACGTACCGGTCCCGTTCGGTCGCCGCCTGGGCGGGGAGGATGGTCTGCAGCAGCTGCAGGTACATCGAGCCGAGCGAGGTCCAGACCGTGGCGCCCTGGTAGTCGGGCATGAAGGTGCGCACGAACAGCGGCTCGATCTCCGGCTTGCGGATCGGCTCGTACTTGAGCGGGTACGGATCCGCGAAGCCGTGCGCCTCGAGCGTGCCGAGCGCCTGCCGCAGCACGGCCGGATCGGTGATCACGCCGGTCCAGAACGGCCAGATGTTGCCCTCCCCGGACGGGGTGGTGTCGCCGGGCGAGTCGCGGAAGAAGCCGCGCTCATCCCAGAAGTGCTCGAGCAGGATCGACTGCGGGGCGAGCGCCAGCGGCGCCATCGGTTCGGGGATGTCCCAGTCGAGGTCGACCACCGTCATGGCCAGCAGGGCGACCATGCTGTTGCCGAACGCGTTGCATCGGTTGACCATCGTGTCACGGTGGGCGCTGTACTTGCGGTCACTGCGGACGAGGCCGGTGGCCGGGTCAACCACCTCATCCATGTAGTGCCGGATCTCCCCCTCCAGCCATGACCGATGCTCCCGCAGCAGCTCGTCCGCCCCGATCCGATGCAGGGCCGCCACCATCAGCGGCAGGCAGTCGACGCCGTAGTCGAACACGTCCACCGGCTGGTCGAAGAAGTGGATGGTGGTGGTGACGTGGCTCTTGCGTCGCTCCCAGGTGCGCATCGCCCAGTCGAAGGAGTGGATCACCCGCTCCCGATGCAGCGGCGAGAGCCGCGCCAGCGACGGCGCGCTGAAGCTCAGGTCGCGGGTCCAGAACTGGCGGAAGTATCCCGGGCTGGCGCGGTAATGGGTGCCGTCCCAGCAATCGTCGATGCAGGCGCGGATGATCTCGCGCGCGCTTCCCGCATGTTCCTTATGCCCGAAGAGGCCGCGTCGGCCACGGACCGCGATGTTGACCGCGTACGCCGCTGCCACCAGCGGCCGCTTCGCGAGCTGCCATTCCATGCGGGACTGCCCACGCAAGCCGCGGGCCTAGGCGCACAATCGGCGCTGACCATCCCGCCAGGAGCCGCCCCGACCGATGTCTTCCGAGCATCCCCAGATCAGCCCGATCACCGAGCTGACCGATCCGCGCGCCATCCAGATCCTCAGCACGGAGCACTGGAGCCTGCTCTCGGCGCGGTCGCTGGCGTACAACGAGGCCTTCACCCGCGGCGGCATGTTCCTCTCGTTCCTCTCGATGTCGTTCGTCGCGCTCGCGCTGCTGTCACAGGCGATGACGTTCGGGACGCAGTTCCTCACCGTGGCGGCGATCCTGATGTCGTTCGTGCTGGTCATCGGTCTGACGACCTACGGGCGCATCAACGGCGCCAACGTCGACGACCTGCGGGCGATGCACGGCATGGCCCGCATTCGCCACGCGTACACGGAGGTCGCCCCGATCGTGGCGCCCTACTTCACCACCCCCACCCACGACGACATCCCGAGCGTGATCGTGGGCTACGGTGCGCCCACCGACCCCAGCGGGTTGAGCTTCATCCTCTACGGCCTGACGACGTCGGGCGGCATGATCGGGCTCATCGTCTCAATGGTCGGCGGCGTCCTGGCCGGCATCCTGGGCCTGCTGTTCGGGGTGACCGGGGAGATGGCCATGTGGATCGGCGTCGGCGGGGGCGTGCTTGTCTTCGTCATTCTGCTGGTGACGACCATGGGCAGCGTTCCGCGCACCCAGGCGGGGATGGAGGTGCGTTTCCCGGCGCCGGCGCCCGGGCCGCCCGCCGAGTAGCGCCGTCGCGCTTTGCGCCCGGCGTGAGTAACGGATACCCAATTGCGTGTCTTGCGTCCCCCGAGAGCCGCGGCGACCGACGGCGCGGGCTGCCTATCCGTCCTGCTCACCCACGGTAGAAACCGCAACTGCCTGTCCGATAGGGTCGCCGCCGGCGAATCCCATCGCGCCACCTCCACGCGCAACAGACGCGGGTTGCGGCGCCGTAGCGCCCCCAACGCGTGATCTGGCCGCGAGGTCGGCACTGCATGTCAGAACATATAGCAGCATTGCTATATTCGGTGACAGGCGGGCCGGCACGTTGCGGCTGCGTCCCGCCCGGGTCAGCGGGTAAGGCGGAACGCCTCCACCGGCTGCGCGCGGCCCTTCACCGCCACGGCGCCCAGCGGATCCAGGTGGACGCTGTCGCCCAGCATCGCCGCCGTCATCGGTCCGATCACGATCTCGCCAGCGACGGCAAGCCCTTCGAGGCGCGCCGCGACATTGGTGGTGTCGCCGATCGCGGTGAAGTTGCGGTACTCGTCACTGCCGATATTCCCGATCAGCGCCGGGCCCGAGTTGATACCGATGCTGAACCGCGGACCGTTCGTGGGCGCCTCCGCCAGGTGCGCCGTCGCTTCCAGGATCCGACGCGCCGCGCGGCACGCGCGAGCCGCGTGGTCGGTGCGCGGCGTCGGTGCGCCGAAGACGGCAAAGACCGCGTCGCCCGGCAGTTGGATCGGCGTGCCGCCCTCCTCCAGGATCGCCGGCAGGGCGTCCGCAAAGTACTGGTTCAGCAGCGCCACCACCTCGCCCGGCTCGCGTGACTCCGCATAGCCCGAGTAGCCACCGAGATCGGCGAAGAGGCACGTCACCTCGGCGACCTGGCCGCCCAGGTCCAGCCGCTGCGGATCGTCGCGCAACGCCGTCACGACCTCCCTCGGCAGGTAGCGCTGGACCACCGACCGGACCGATGCCAGCGCGCCTTCCCGGCCCCCGGCGAACACCCGGATGAGCAGGTAGGCGACGAGCGGCACGCCCGCCAGGTTGAGGATCCAGAAGACGTCGCGGAGTGACGGTCCGCTGCCGGCCCCGACTGTCGCGAGCACGGAGGGCACGAGCAGGGCGGCGTACGCAACGGCGAGCACCGCCGCCGCCCGGGCGTGGCCGAGCAGCAGCGCAACGATGGGCGCCAGCGCCGCCCACACCGCCACCGCGCGGCCCTCCACCGGCCCACCCAGCGCCCACATCAGGAGGAACGGCAGGAGCAGGTACGGCACGAATTGGCTGACCGCGAACCACGTGTAGCGACGCGTGACGGCGAACGTCGCCAGCCCCAGGCCGGAGATCACGGCATACGCCCAGGGAATGAGCGCCGCGTCCCGCGCGCCGGCGAGCCAGTAGAGCAGCCCCCACACGACGGCCAGCGGCGCGATGGTGAGCGCCGCCACGAGCAGCAGGACCTTGCGGAGCCGCGTGTCCTCGTCGTCCGCGGGATCCGCGCCGATACCGAGCAGCC
>JBDTQJ010000183.1:0-3518 GCA_039932235.1 Chloroflexota bacterium | reverse complement strand
GTGAGCGGGTAGTAGGTGCCGCCCTTGACCGTCGCGTCGTTGGCGACGATCACGCACTCGACGCCCTCCACCCGACCGATGCCGGTCACCATCCCGGCGCCCGGTGCGTCGCCGTCGTACAGGCCATCGGCCGCCAGGGCGGAGAGCTCCAGGAACGCGCTCCCCGGGTCGATGAGCCGTTCGACGCGTTCCCGCACCGGGAGCTTGCCACGCTCGCGATGGCGGGCGATGGAGCGCTCGTCACCACCGGCGCCGCCCGCGGCGAGTGTCGCGGTGCGCGTGCGCAGGTCGTCGACGAGGCCGCGCATCGCCTCCGCGTTGGCGCGGAAGGCGTCGGACGCCGGGTCGAGGGAGGAGCGCAGGACGGCCATGGGCGGTGATTATCGCCGCTGCTACCCTCGGAGCGTGCTGACCACCACCGACCTGCGCCGCACGCTGCTCGAACGGCTCGTCGACGACGCGGGCCTCTTCCCGCCGGCGCGACTGCCGATGGCCGATGCGCTGACCGGGCACGCCGCCAACCGGGTGGGGCCGCTGGCGTGGCTGCAGGGCCGCTTCATCGTTCCCGCCTCGCGCCTCGGCGAGATGGGCGCGGCATGGCCGGAGGGGCTCGCGGCGTTGCGCCTCTCCGTCATCGGCGACAGCGCGGGGGTGGCCGACGTCGGCTCGTTCCCCGATGCGCTCGAGGCGGACCTTGCCGCGGCAGCCGCCGCGGAGCGCGCCGACGGCCGGCTGCGGGTCGAGCTGGTGGAGGTTCGCGTGCCGGACCCAGCCGCCGTCGCGCTGATCGGCCCTGCCATCCGCCGCGCCGCCTTCGCCGGTCCGGTCGCCTCGTACGTCGAAGCGGCCGACTCGACCGATGCGGATGCCCTGCGCGCCCACGTCGCGGCCGTCGCCACCGAACGCGCGAACGGCGCCACGCGAGCCGGCGCGAAGGTCCGCACCGGCGGCCTGGAGCCCGCGATGTTCCCGGACCCGGCGGCCGTGGCAGCCTTCCTCGCGGCGTGCGTCGCGGAGGGGGTGCCCTTCAAGGCGACGGCGGGCCTGCACCACCCGGTGCGCGGCGACGATCCCGCGAGCGGGCTGCGAATGCACGGCTTCATCAATCTGCTTGCCGCCGTCGCCCTCCTGCACGCCGGGGAGCTGGATGCCGCCTCCGCGACGACCGTGGTGGCCGAGGAGGACGCCGGTGCCTTCGTCGTCACCGCCGACGCGTTCGGGTGGCGCGGCCGGACGGTCGAGGGGCCGGCCGTCGCATCGGTCCGCGCGGAGGCGTTCACCTCCTACGGCAGCTGCTCGTTCGACGAGCCGACGGCCGACCTCGCCGCGCTGGGCTGGCTGCCGTGAGCGCCACGCGCTCGTGGGTTCCCATCGCCGAGGGATCCGACTTCCCGCTGGCCAACCTGCCGTACGGTGTCTTCTCGCGACCGGGCGAGGCCCCGCGGGTCGGGGCGGCGATCGGCGAGCAGGTCCTCGACCTGGCCGGGCTGGCGCGCGATGGCCTCCTCGACGGCACGCTCGACGATCCGGTTGCGGCATTGGCTGCCCCGCGTCTCAACGAGCTCCTCGCCGGAGATCGGGCCTCGTGGGGGCGGCTGCGCGCCCGGCTCACCGAGCTGCTGCGCGAGGGCGCTGACGCCGGCGCCGTGTCGGCGCATCTCATCCCGCAGGCGGAGGTGACGATGCAGCTCCCCGTCCAGGCCGGCGACTATGTCGACTTCTACAGCTCCATCGAGCATGCCTCCACCGTCGGTCGCATCTTCCGTCCCGACGGCGACCCGCTGCTGCCCAACTGGCGCTGGGTCCCGATCGCCTATCACGGTCGGGCCGGCACGCTGGTGGCGTCGGGCACCGCCATTCGGCGACCGATGGGCCAGCGGCGCCCCCCCAGGGGCGAGGCGCCCACCTTCGGCCCGTCGCGCAAGCTCGACATCGAGCTGGAGCTGGGATTCGTGCTGGGTGGTGCGACGCGCCTTGGTGAGCCGGTCCCGGTCGACCGCGCCGAGGAGCACCTCTTCGGGGTGGTGCTGGTCAACGACTGGAGCGCCCGGGACATCCAGGCCTGGGAGTACCAGCCGCTGGGGCCGTTCCTGGGGAAGAGCTTCGCCACCTCCCTCGGCGCCTGGGTCGTGACCTGGGAAGCGCTGGCGCCCTATCGCGTGCCGGCGCGTCCCCAGGATCCCGCGCCGCTGCCGTATCTCGCGGGCGCCGGTGCATGGGCGCTCGACCTGGAGCTCTCCGTCGAGCTGGCGGTGGACGGTGGGGCGCCCGAACCGATCAGTGCCGTCAATGCGCGGGGCCTGTACTGGAGCGCGCCGCAGCAGCTGGCGCACCTGACCTCGAACGGGGCGACCATCCGTCCCGGCGACCTGTTCGCCTCGGGCACCATCTCCGGCGAGGGACCGGCGCAGGCCGGCTCGCTGCTGGAGCGCACGTGGGACGGTCGCGATCCCATGCGCCTCGCGTCGGGCGTGGAGCGCACCTTCCTGGAGGACGGGGACACGGTGATCCTGCGCGGCTGGGCCGGCGGTGATGCGCCGGATCGGCCGCGGATCGGGCTGGGAAGCTGCGTCGGGACGGTTCTTCCGGCGACGTGATTGGCACTGTGCAAGTTACTTGCACAGTTGTCCGGATCGGTCAGGCGAGGGTGATGAGGGGTACCAGGGAGCCAGCGTGGCGGGTGTTGACGATCACGACGCTCACGACGTGCTCGAACGGCGGGTCGCCTGCATGGAGCAGGTAGGCATCGGTCAGGGGGAGGAAGGCCTGGCCGCGGGTCAGCAGGTGGACGCCGGGCTCGACGCCCGGATGGAGATGCAGGTTGCCGGTCACGCTGAACGGCCCGACGGTGACCGCCACGCGTCGCAGGCGGCGGTGGAGGCGCAGCTGGCGCGACGACCGCCACTCGGGTGGCATGGCGAGCAGCACCTCGGCGGTGACCATGGAATCCCACTCGCCATGCTCCGCATCGGGGTCGGGGGTGACGCGTGACTGGTGGCCCGTCTCCTCGAGCGGCTTCGGCGCGGGACGCCACAGCCGCAGCTCGTCCTGCTCGTTGAGCAGGTCGGTGACACGGCGACCGCCCGCGGCGACCCAGCCCACGATCCGAGCGTCGGCGGTATAGAGCTCGATTGGGGCGAGGTCGGGAGCCATCGAAAGGGCGGCGCTCCCGGAACTGCTCGCCACCTGCGCTCCCCGGCGCCAATTCCAGAACGTCAACGATGCCTCCTCGGGCGGACGGTCGGGCGGCAGCCGCACGACTCGTGGCATCACCGTAGGCGGTCGCCCGCCGCGGGCCAATCTGACGGGAGTACTACGGTAGGCCCGTTGCCTTGTCGCACCGGGTACCCCTAGCGTCGGGCGGGCCGCGCCGTTCATACTGGTGTCATGCACAGACCGATACGCCTCATCGTCGCCGCGCTGGTGCTCCTGGCACTGGCGGCCGGCTCCGCGCTCGCCGCTCGCCAGCCGGCCGCTGATCATGGCCGTCTCCCGCCGGCTGCGTCGCCCGCCGGCAG
>JBDTQJ010000182.1:0-3583 GCA_039932235.1 Chloroflexota bacterium | reverse complement strand
CCACTTCCACACCGGGCTCGACATGGCTGGCGGCTGCGGGACGCCCATCCTGGCAGCGGGCACCGGCGTGGTGGCCGCGTCCGGTCAGCCGCTCTTCCCGTTCGATTCCGGCTTCGGCGTGATCATCGACCACGGCGGCGGGGTGCAGACGTGGTACTGGCACATGCAGCCGCGTGTGATCGTGAGCGCCGGCCAGCCCGTCACGATTGGCCAGGTCATCGGCTACGAGGGATCGACCGGCAACAGCACCGGCTGTCACCTGCATTTCGCGGTCAACGAGGGCGGCGGCTGGCAGAATCCCCGCTTCTACCTGCCCTGATCAGACCCTGACGGCCTCGGCACCCTGGGCCACCGGCAGGTAGAGCCGGTCAACGTACTCGCTGAGCATGCGCGACGTGCTGAACTGCCACAGCGACGCGCGCGCCGCGGCGCGCATCGTCTCGAGCCAGCCGGGTGGCAGGCCGCTGGCGTCCCGCTCGAAGAAGCGCGGCACGATCTCGTCCTCCAGGAGCCGGTAGAGCTCCGACGCGTCCGCGCCGTCCTGGGTCTCCTCGTCGAGCTCCGACCCGCGACCACCGATCGCCCAGCCATTCGTACCGTCGTAGCCCTCGTCCCACCAGCCGTCGAGGATGCTGACCGACGGGATCCCGTTGATCGCCGCCTTCATCCCAGACGTTCCCGAAGCCTCCATCGGACGGCGGGGGTTGTTGAGCCAGATGTCGACACCGCCGACCAGGAACTTGGCAATCCGCATGTCGTAGTCCTCCAGGACGAAGACGCGGCCGTGGAGGGCGTGGTCGCGTGACAGGCCGAAGATGCGCTGGATCACCTGTTGCCCGGGACGATCGGCGGGATGCGCCTTGCCGGCGATGACCACCTGCACGGGCCGATCGCTCGAGTGCAGGATGCGCGCGAGGCGCTCCTCGTCGCGGAACAGCAGATCGGCGCGCTTGTAGGTCGCGAAGCGCCGCGCGAACCCGATGAGCAGGGCGTTGGGGTCGAGCGCATCACGCACCGCGCGGAGTGCCCCCGGCGACTCACCGTGGCGTGCGAACTGGCGCTCCAGGCGCGCCTCGATGAACTCCTTCAGCTCTCGCTTCTGCTGGAGGTGGGCGTTCCACAGCTCCGTGTCGTCCAGGTTGTCGAGGCCGGTCACCTGCTCGGGGCCATCCAGGTCCATGGCGAGCGAGGTGCCGAGCGCCTGGCGATAGACCCGTCGAATCGGGCGCCCCAGCCACGTCCCGACGTGCACGCCATTGGTGATGGCGTCGATGGGATGGCCCGCCACCTCCTGCCACGTCTCGGTGGCCGTGCGACCGTGGAGCTGGCTGACCGCATTGACGCGCGCCGCATGGCGCAGGACGAACGCGGTCATGTCGAATGGCGCCTGCGGATCCTCGGTGCGGCCGCGACCGAGCTCGAAGAGGCGCTCCGGTGCCATCCCGGCGGCCGCGAACCATGACGCCAGGTCTCGTCGCAGGAGATCCCGTTCGAACACCTCGTTGCCGGCCGGCACCGGGGTGTGGATGGTGAACGCCGAGCTGCGTCCCACGCGACGCAGCGCCTCCTCGGCCTCGAGCCCCGGCTCGTCGCGGACCAGCTCGCCGGCACGCTCGAGCAGCATGAATGCGGAGTGGCCCTCGTTCAGGTGCCAGGTAGTGGGTCGCACGCCGAGGCCCCGAAGGGCTCGGACGCCGCCGACACCGAGCAGGATCTCCTGGCACAGCCGCATCTCGCGGCCGCGGACGTAGAGGATGTGGGTGATCGGGCGGTCGGCGGGATCGTTCTGCGGCACGTCGCTGTCGAGGAGCAGCAGCGGGACGCGTCCGACCTGGGCGACCCACACGGCGGCGTGCACGGCGCGGCCCGGCAGGTCGACGCTCACCATCAGCGGCAGACCGTCCTGGCCGCGTGCGCGCCTGAGTGGCAGCTGAGCGGGATCGATATCGGGCTGTGAATGCTCCTGGTGACCGTCCGCGTCGATCTGCTGGCGGAAGTAGCCGCGGCGGTACAGCAGGCCGACGCCGATGAACGGCAGCGAGGCATCGGACGCCGACTTCAGGTGGTCGCCCGCCAGGATGCCGAGGCCACCCGAGTAGATCTGCATCGACTCGTGGATGCCGTATTCGGCGCAGAAGTAGGCGACCGGGCCGGGCAGGGCACGCTCCGGATGCGACCGATACCAGCCGTCCGCACCGTTCTCCAGGTAGCGGTTGAACTCGTCCAGCACGCGGCTGACGTCGACGCTGAAATCCTCGTCGTCGGCCAGCTCGACCCAGCGCGTGGTGTCCACGTTGCGGAGCACCCGGATCGGGTTCCGATGGCGGGCCCAGGCGTTCGAATCGATCCGCGCGAAGAGCTGTGACGCGCGGGGCGACCACGACCACCACAGGTTGTAGGCGAGCTCGCCGAGGCCCTCGAACGCGGGGGGGATGGCGAGGTCGTGAGCAGGCAGCGTCGGAACGCGAATGGATGTCGGCATGGGACTCCGATCATACGGGACGCGCGCAGCGCCGCGCGCCGCGTACCATCGTGCCGTGACGACTCCGGTGGCTCGCCGCGGCGGCCTTGATCCCGATGCGGTGCGCGCGCATTTTCCCGCCCTGCAGCGGGAGCATGCGGGGGTGCCGGTGGCATACCTCGACGGTCCCGGCGGGACGCAGGTGCCCGTCGAGTGCATCGAGGCCATCTCGGCGCACCTCGCGGCCGGCAGCGCCAACACCCATGGCGCCTTCGACGCCTCCCGCGAGACCGATGCGCTCGTTGCCGAGGCGCACGCCGCGACGGCCGATTTCCTGGGCGCGCACCAGGCGGAGGAGATCGTCTTCGGGCCCAACATGACGTCCCTGACCCTCTCGGTGAGCCGCGCACTGGGGCGCGACCTGCAGCCCGGTGACGAGGTGGTGGTGACGCGTCTCGACCACGACGCCAACGTGGCCCCCTGGCTGGCGGTCGCCGAGGACCGTGGCGCGGTTGTTCGCTGGGTGGATATCGACGAGGCGGATTGCACGCTGGACCTCGCCGGCCTCGAGGAGGTGCTGAGCGAACGCACCCGGGTCGTGGCGGTGGGCCTTGCGTCCAATGCGGTCGGCACCGTCAACGACGTGGGGCGGGCGGTGGAGCTCGCCCACGCCGCCGGGGCGCTGGCGTACGTGGACGCGGTGCATGCGGCGCCTCACCTGCCCATCGACGTGGCGGCGCTGCGCGCCGACTTCGTCGTCTGCTCCCCCTACAAGTTCTTCGGTCCGCATCTCGGAGCGCTCTACGGGCGCCGCGAGCACCTGGAGCGATTGGCCGCCTACCGGGTGCGGCCCGCCGGTGACGAGCTGCCCGGCAAGTGGGAGACGGGCACGCAGACACATGAGCTGCTCGCCGGCCTGCTGGGCACCTATCGGTACCTGGAGTCGCTTGGCCACGCCTACGGTCGAGCGACGCGCGATGCGGACCGCCGGAGCGCACTCCAGGCTGCCATGGTCGCCATTCACGAGTACGAACGCGAGCTGGTCGGTCCGATGATCGACGGCCTGTCGAGCGTTCCGGGGCTCCAGATTCGTGGGATCACGGATCCGGGACGTGGAGCCGA
>JBDTQJ010000181.1:0-3614 GCA_039932235.1 Chloroflexota bacterium | reverse complement strand
CGGCCGGGACTCGCGTACTCGCGCTGGCCACCGTTCGATATATCGGCCGAACCGCGCGCCAATGACGCCTCAGGTGCGCATCGGTCGATATATCGAAGGCGCCAAGGGTCGAGGCCCGCCAAATCAGGGCCGGATGGCAGCCCAGAGGGTCGTCACCAGCGCGTCGACCCACGCGTCGTCGGGGGGCTCGGCGCCCCGCACGTGGTGCGCCAGCACGGCACCGAGCACCATCTCGGAGACGAGGTCGAGGTCCGCGTCCGCGCGCACCTCACCGCGCTCGACCCCGCTGCGCAACAGCCCCAGCAGGAGCGCCCGCCGCGGCTCCAGGAGGCGTGCCCGGAAGATTGCCATCAGCTCCGGCTCGCGTGCCTCCTCCACCAGGAATGCCGCCAGGATCCGCATCGCTCCGGCACCGATGAGCATGCGGACCCCCTGCCGCACCAGGCCGCGCATTCCCTCCCGCGGATCGATGCCCGCCGCTGGCGGCTCGATCCTCGTCTCGGCGATCAGCGCCCCGACCACCAGCTCGCGCTTCGAGGCATAGCGGCGGTAGATGGTGGTCTTGGCGACGCCGGCGCGCGCGGCCACCGCCTCCATGGAGAGGCCGCGGTAGCCCTCCTCCTGGAGCAGTGCGAAGGCGGCCGCCGTGATTGCGCGGTCCGCCACCGCATCGCGTGGCCGTCCGGCGTGGGCCGGCGCCCGGCTCGTCGTCGTCACGTCGCCTAGGGTACCGATGGCGCAGGCAGCGCGGCACGTTCCGCGTGATGCGCCGGCAGGAAGCTCGCCACCAGCACGGCGCCGAGCAGGGCGATCCCCGCCGCCAGCGGGCCGGCCACCGCCAGCGCGTCGATCCACGCGGAACGTGCGGCATCGCCGAGCGCCACTCCCGCCGGCCCCAGCTGCGCGGCAATCGTCACCGCGGCGCCCACCGAGTCGCGCGCAGCATCCGCGGCCGGGACCGGCAGGCCGGCCACCGCATCGGCCATCTGGGAGCGGTAGACGGTATTCATCACCGACCCGATGGCGGCCACCCCCAGCGCGCCGCCGAGCTGGCGCACCAGGTCGTTCATGGCCGAGCCGATGCCCGCCTTCTCCTCCGGCACGGCGCCCATCACGGCGTCCGTGGCGGGTGCCATCACGTTGGCCATTCCCAGGGCCAGGGCGAAGAGGGTCGCCACGATCGCCCAGTCCGGCGTGGCGGCATCCCAGCGCGACACAACGACCAGCACCGCTGCGACGACCACCAGCGCCCCGGCGACCACCTGCCGGGTCCCGCGGTGCGCCACGGCACGGATCGAGATCTGCGCCCCGATCGGGATCCCGAAAGCGAGGGCCAGCATGAGAGCCCCCGCCTCCAGCGCCGTCTTGCCCAGCACGAACTGGAAGTACTGCGTCAGCCCGAAGATCATGGCGAACATCGCGAAGAAGGTCAGACCGATGGCCATGGCGCCGGCCGTGAAGCGCGGCCGGCGCAGCAGCGCGAGGTCGAGCATCGGCTCGTCGGCGGTCGCCTCGCGCCACGCGAAGAGGCCGAATCCCACGATGGCGGCCGCGAACCAGGCGAGCGTCGAGGCATCGGTCCAGCCGGCGCTCGGCGCCTCGATGATGCCGTACACCAGCGCGGTGACCGCCGCGATCGAGAGCGCGGCACCCGGCAGGTCGAGCCGCGCCTGCGCCGGATCGCGACTCTCCGGCACCAGGAACCAGCCGGCGAGCAGCGCGACCGCCACGATCGGCACGTTGAGCCAGAAGACGCTCGTCCACGCGAAGTTCTCGATGAGCGCGCCGCCGACGATCGGCCCGAGCCCTATCCCGAGGCCGGACACGCCCGCCCAGATGGCGATCGCCCGCCCGCGCTCCTCGCGCGGGAAGACGTTGGCGATCACCGACAGGGTCGAGGGCATGATCAGCGCTCCACCCACCCCCATCACGGCCCGCGCGACGATGAGCTGCAGCGCATCGGTCGAAAACGTCGCCCCGATGCTGGCCGCCCCGAAGATGAGCAGTCCCGCTCGCAGTGCCAGAGCGCGCCCGAATCGGTCACCCAGGGCGCCCATGACCAGCAGCAGGCCCGCGAAGGCGAGCACGTACGCGTCGACCATCCACTGCAGCTCCGCGGCCGACGCGTCGAAGGTGCGCTGCAGCGTCGGGATGGCAACGTTGAGAACGGTGTTGTCCAGACCGATGAGCACCAGGCTCAGGGCCAGCACCCCGAGCGTCCACCACCGTCGCGCATAGGTACCGGATTCCACGGGGGCCACATCCTCTCCTCTTCACATCGAAACGCTACCGTAGCGTATCGGTGGCTGAGGGGGGTGTCAAGGGGTATGGTTCGGTCTCCTGTCAGCCGGTGCGTCGGACGCACGAGGCAGCGGTCGGGGATGCGCTCCGCCGCGATTCGTGCTCCACGCGCAGCACCGGACGGCCGAGTGGGGAGGTGCGCGGCGTTCGACCTGCAGTTCGTGCGCCCGGCGCACCCCAGCGGGGCGGCTTCAGCCGGCCCCGCGCAGCCGTCGCCGCAGGTGCTCCCCGGTGAGCGAGCCCTCGGCACGCACCAAGTCCGCCGGCGTGCCGGAGAAGACGACACGGCCCCCATCGTGCCCCGCGCCGGGTCCCAGGTCGATGACCCAGTCGGCGCGGGCCACGATGTCCAGGTTGTGCTCGATCACCACCACGGTACGCCCGGAATCCACCAGCCGGTCGAGCAGGCCGATGAGGTTGTCCACGTCGTGCATGTGCAGGCCCGAGGTCGGCTCGTCGAGGACGTAGACATCGGTATCGCCGGACATCTCGATGGCCAGCTTGAGGCGTTGCCGCTCTCCACCGGACAGGGTGTTGAGCATCTGGCCGAGCGTCACGTAGCCGAGCCCCACGTCCACCAGCCGCTCGAGCATGACTCGCGCAGCGCGCTCCGGGGCGAGGAACATGGCGGCCTCCTCGACCGGCATGTCGAGCACCTCGGCGATCGAGCGGCCGCGGAGCTTGTAGCCGAGCACCTCGTCGGTGAAGCGGCGGCCCTCGCACACCTCGCAGACCGATACGACGCCGGCCATGAAGGCGAGATCGGTGTAGATCAGGCCGAGCCCCTTGCACTCCGGGCAGGCACCCTCCGAGTTGGCGCTGAAGAGCGCCGGCTTCACCTTGTTGGCGGTGGCGAAGGCCTTGCGGATCGGATCCAGGATGCCGGTGTAGGTGGCGGGGTTGGAGCGGCGCGACCCGCGGATGGCGGCCTGGTCGATCACCGTCACCGACGGGTCGCGGCGCGGCATGCAGCCGTGGATGAGCGAGCTCTTGCCGGAGCCCGCCACGCCGGTGACCGCCACCAGCACGCCGAGCGGCACGTCCACCGACACGTCCTGGAGGTTGTGCAGCGCGGCATTCCGAATGGGGATCACACCCTTCGGCTCGCGGACCTCCGCCTTCAGCTCCTGCTCCACGTCCAGGTGCTGGCCGGTCAGCGTCCCCGCACCGCTCAACCCGCCAAAGGGCCCCTGGTAGACGATCTCCCCACCGTGCGAGCCGGCCCCCGGGCCCATGTCGACGACGTGATCGGCGACCCGGATCACCTCCGGCTCGTGCTCCACCACCAGGACGGTGTTGCCCTTGTCGCGCAG
>JBDTQJ010000180.1:0-3686 GCA_039932235.1 Chloroflexota bacterium | reverse complement strand
CTTTGGACTGCCGGGAGACGCGCGTGCCGCAACGCCCGCCGACGCCGCGCGTGCCTACCTGAGCGTCAACGAGGGGGGTGCCATTACTGACTGGCAGCTCGCCTACGAGCGCGCCGCGTCGGTCGCGGGATCCGGCGAGACCCTGTGGGCGGGGAAGCTGCTGAACACGCGCACCGGAGCGGTCCGGACCGTCTATCGGGCCGCGGACGGCTCGGTGGGCGGCCCTGAGTTCCTGGTGTCGCGTGGGGTGGGGGCCGTTGCCGCATTGTCTGCCCTGGCGGTCAAGGCGGACGCCCCGCTGCGATCAGCCGTCGCGGCCGCCGATCCGGAGCACGACCTGCCGGTAGCGGTGTGGCTCGATGCCGACGTCGGCCCCGCCGAGGCGGCGGTGATCGCCCGGCATCCTGACGTGACCTGGATCGACGGGCGCCCGCTGGTCGATGATCTGGCGACCGCGCGGCTGCTCCGCGGCGAGCTCTGGGAGGCCCGCCGCGCGGCGTATGCCGCGGTGCAGGCTGCATTCTCCGGGCGCGTGCGGGCCGCGGGCGGCACCATCGGCTATGCGAGTACCTCGGCGCCGCTGGTGTTCATCGACCTGCCGGCCGGTCGCGTCGCGGGCATCGCCGCCGACACTGCCATCGACGCGCTCGGCCTCGAGGGGTCGTGGTCGCCGGCCATGTCCAGCGCCGGGCCAACCATCGATGCAAACTGGACCGGCGGATCGGGTGACCTGGGCAACGGGGTCCGGGTGGCGGTGGTCGAATACCACAACGTCCGCGGTGGCGGCGACCTCTCCGGCCGCGTGGCAGCCTCCTACAGCACCTCAGGCACGCTGGCGTACACGAGCAGCAGCACGTTCGACCATCCGACCTGGGTGGCGGGCGCGATTGCCGGCCACGCCACGTCGTATCCGGGCGTCGCGCCGGGGGCGATCATCGTGAGCGCCGGAACTGGCGGCTACACGCCCTCGCTCTCCTACGACCGTGCGGTCATCCACGCCGCCGACTGGGCCGTCTCGCCGACCGGCGGTGACGCCGACATCGTCAACACCAGCCTCGTTCAGGACACCGCCACCGGCGCCGAAGAGGCGCGCCGCTACTTCGACTCGCTCTCGTTCGTCGACGCTCGCCTGGCGGTCTCCGCCGCCGGCAACTACGTCAACGCCGGAAGCTGGAGCGTCGGCTCGCCGGGGACCGGATGGAACGTCCTCACCGTCGGCGGCACGGACGACCGCGGCACCATCAGCCGCAGCGACGATCGGCTGTGGTACGTGCCGGGCTCGAACGGCGCGAACTTCGCAGATCCGCCGGGGACCGCGTGGAATGCGCATGGCGACTTCAACAAGCCGAACGTCTCGGCGCCGGCGGTCAACGTACGCACCGCCAATGGGCTTGCCGCCAGCGGTACGAGCGTCGCCACCCCAATGGTGTCGGGCATCGCCGCGCAGCTCATCGCGCGTGCTCCGACACTTGCCAGCTGGCCCGAAGCGACGCGCGCGCTCGTGATGGCCGGCGCTATCCGGCACATCCGGATGCCCGACGGCTCGATGAACGCGGACCACGAGGGCGTGGGCACCGTGTCCGCCCTCTGGCCGAACCGCGCCCTCGTCAACGGTGACGGGACGTATGGCGGCTACCAGTTCGGCTCGGTCAGCGACGGGCAGGCGCTGAGCCGGGGCATCAGCGTGGTGGCGGGGCAGACGGTCAAGGTGGCCCTCGCCTGGAACAGCCACACCAGCGGCAGCGGAACGTCGATGTCCGGCGATACCCTCACCGCCGACCTCGATCTGCGCGTTCGCCAACCGGACGGCACCGTCGTGGGGTCCTACACCTTCGACAACGCCCACGAGAGCATCGAGTTCACAGCCCGCGTGACCGGGACCGCGATCGTCGAGGTGCTCCAGACCCGCTTCGACGCAGCATCCGAGCGCTACGGCCTTGCGTGGACGAAGTGGGGCGGCGACACGACGCGGCCGCGCATCACGCGCCAGGGCCCTGGACCCGGCGCAGCGTTCATCCCGCCGGCAGCACCGGTGACCGTCACGTTCGACGAAGCCGTGCTCGGGGTCTCCGGCACCTCGATCACCCTGCATCCCGTTGCTGGCGGTGGCCCCGTGGCGGCGCGGGTCAGCTACGCCGCCACGAGCCGGACCGCCACGCTCGTGCCGAACGGGCCGCTCGCGCCGGGCAACTATCGGGTTGATGCCACGAGCGGCATCCATGACGCAGCGGGCAACGCAGTCACCGCATCCAGCTGGACGTTCAGCGTCGCAGCCGCGCGACCTCCCATCAGCATGGCACTGCCCTCCGGAACATCCATCAGACTCGCGGCGGGCACGCACGTCGGGTACCGATTCGACAGTGACGGCACAGTCACGGGGAGCCGCGCCAGCACCTACGGGGCCACGACGCATGCGAGCATCGACGCACGCGCGACCCTCGCCGGCCAACCCGGCCGCTGGCTCCACGTGAGGAACGGGATGCTCATAGGACTGTGGGTCCGTGAGTCCGCTGCGGCATCGGTCGGCGGCGCCTTCGTCGAGTCGTCCTACGATCCGGGCCGGCGGTTCGTCGTGAGCGCCGGCACCCATACCGGGCGCCGCTTCGCCGAGGATGGGACGGTGGTCGACAGCCGAACGAGAACGATCAGCGCGACGTCTGGAGCCTCGGCCAGCCGCCGCGCCACCATCAATGGCCTTCCCTACCTGCGGGTCGTGGATGGCGTATGGGCCGGGACGTGGCTCCCCGAGAGCAGCACGGTCCGGCTGCCGGGACTTGCCGACCTCGAGGCCGCCGGTGGGTCCCGCGCCCGCATCGCCGCCGGCACCACCACCGGCTTCCGCTACGCGGCCGACGGATCTGCCCTCTCAGCCCGGTCCGCGACCCTCGCGGCTCCGGCGACCGTACCCATTGCTGCAGGCGCGGTGATCAACGGCCGCCGCATGGTGTACGTCACCGCCGGCATCTGGGCGGGGACCTGGATCGCCGAGTCGTCCGCCGTCCGGGTGCCATGACCGTTCGCTGGCGCGCGGCAGTCGCCCTCGTCGCACTGGCAGGCATGACGGCCGCCTGCCCCGGACCCGATCCGCCGCCGTCCACCAGCCCGGCCATCCCGCTCCCGACGACCGGCCGTCCCTACGATGCGCAGCAGGTCCTTGCGGCCATGCGCGAGTCGCGTCGCCCGGGCGGCGTCCCGGATCAGCTCGAGACCGGTTCGGTGGCTGCGGAGCTGGCGACCGCGATCTGGACCTACGACGGACGGCCCTATCCCTCGCTGATGGTCAGCGGCTCGTGCGGGCCGGAGCGCTGCGCGCTCGAGGTCAGCGGTGCTCCCGCCGGTGCTGCCGGTGCTGACCTCTACGCGTTCAACGTCGTCCCGGCGACCGGCGCCGTTGAACTCCTCGCCGCCGATCTGCACGGGTATCCCGGGGGCGTCGACACCATCCTCGATCGCGTCGCTCGCGACGCGCTGCAGCCCGAGATGCTCAACGGTCTGGGGCTCACCGCGGCGACGTGGCTGCTCCCGCCCCGCATCGGCTTCTTCCGGGCCGCCTACCGCTCGGGTGGCGAGGAGGGGTCGCCCGGTCTCGACGTGCTGATCGACCTCACTCTCGGCACAGTGGTCGAGACCACCGCTCCGTAGGCGCATCACCCGACGACGCGGAGCGGGACCTCGAAGGTGTGGCC
>JBDTQJ010000179.1:0-3688 GCA_039932235.1 Chloroflexota bacterium | reverse complement strand
ATCCAGAACTGGCGTCGGAAGACATCCGGATCGTGACCGGCGTGCTTGTCGTGACCGGTCTGGGCGGCGTGGGAAGTGTGCTCTGAATGGTCCATCGGTCTCAACTTCGCTGATACTCCCCCCTAGTATCCACGGCGTGTCAACAGCCTGCGCGGGGGAGCAACCGGGGGCCACCCGTCCGGGACCGCCTGCCGGTGTGCCAACCACGCGCTTCGAGCGCGGGGCGCGGTGCGGCGCTCAGACGGTCAGACGGCGGCGGCGGCTCGCAGGATGGCGTCGGCGGTGCGGTCGGCATCGGACTCGGTGGTGGACCAGTTGGAGACGCTGATCCGCATGGCCGCCACGCCGTGCCAGGTGGTGCCACCCATCCACGCGGTCCCGTCCGCCTGCACCGCGGCGATGACGGCGCGCGTCCGCTCGTCGTCCCCGAAGCGGACGAGCACCTGGTTGAGCACCACGTCGTTGAGGATCTCCACGCCATCGGTCCCGCGCAGACGGTCGGCGATCCGCACCGCGAGCGCGCAGCAGCGCTCCACCAGCGCCTGCACGCCCTCGCGGCCCAGCGAGCGAATCGCCGCGTACAGCGGGAAGCCGCGGGCGCGTCGCGAGCTGTCGACCGTCCACTCCCAGTTCTCGCGATGCTCGCTGGGCATGAGGTACGAAGCCACCACCGCCATGGCGGCACGGTGCGCGTGCGGGTCGCGGGTCGCCACGAAGCCGCAGTCGTAGCCGACGTTGAGCCACTTGTGGGCATCGGTCGACCAGGAGTCGGCGCGCTCCACGCCATCGACCAGATGGCGCAGGGACGGCGAGACGGCCGCCCACAGGCCGAATGCCCCGTCGACGTGCAGCCAGGCATTCGGGTGCGCGTCCACCGCGTCCGCCAGTTCGGGGAGCGGGTCGAATGCGCCGGTGTTGACGTTGCCGGCCTGTGCCACGACCAGCAGCGGGCCGTCGACCGCGCCGATCGCCGCGCGCGCCGCGTCGCCACGCATGCGGCCCTGCTCATCGGCGGGGATGCGGGTCACCCGCTCGCGGCCTAGGCCCAGGTACTGCAGCGCGCTGAGCACGGTGGCGTGGGCCTCGTCGCCGATGACCACGGTGATGTGCGGTGCGTCGAAGAGTCCCTGCGCCTCGACGTCCCAGCCAACATGCTGCAGGACGGCGTGGCGCCCTGCGGCCAGGCCGATGGCGTTGCCCAGCCCCGCCCCGGTCGGCAGGCCGAAGCTGGCGTCGCGCGGCAGGCCGAGGAGCTCGAGCATCCACTCCCCGGCGACCTGCTCCGTGGCCGCGGCGGCGGGGGAGAGCGCATGCAGCGCCCCGTTCTGGCCCCACGCGGTGGTGAGCCAATCCGCGGCCGCCGACGCGGGCAGCGCGCCGCCGATGACGAAGCCGAAGTACCGCGGCCCTGCCGACGCCACGAGCCCGGGGTCGACCGCGGCCGCCAGCTCCTCGATGACGCTGACCGGGTCAGTGCCGCGTTCCGGCAGCGCGCCGCCGATCCGCGCGCCCAGGGCCGTCGCGTCGGTCCGCGGGCCGGCGTGGCGCTCGTCGAGCCCGTCGAGGAACTCGAGGCCCAGCTCCGCGGCGCGCCGCAGGGCCCTCTGTCGATCGTCCATGTCGTGCGCGCCTACGTGCCCGCGATGAGGCCGCCGTCGACGGCGATCAGCTGGCCGGTGAGATACGAGGCCCGCTCCGAGGCCAGGAAGGCGACAAGCGCCGCGAACTCCGCGGGCTCGCCGTAACGGCCCGCCGGGATGGTGGCCAGGTGCGCGGCCCGCACGGCCTCCTCGGTACTTCCCTCACGCGTCGCGCGCCCCCTGTCCAGCTCGGTGATGCGTGGGGTGGAGATGCGTCCGGGCATCACGCCGTTGACGGTGACGCCGTCCGCCGCGACGGTGCGCGCGGTCGTCTTGAGCCACGCGGCGAGTGCGGAGCGGGCGGCATTCGAGTACACGAGGTCCAGGATCGGCTGGCGCACGCCGCTCGACAGGAATCCGATCACCCGTCCCCAGCCGCGCTCGCGCATCCCGGGCAGCAGCCGGGTGGCGAGGTCGACCGGGGTGATCGTCAGCAGCTGCAGCGAGCGATTCCATCCGGCCGCATCGGTCTCGGTCGCGCCGGCCGGCGGCGGGCCGCCGGCGTTGAGGACCAGGATGTCGGTGGATCCAAAGGCGCTTGCCGCCTCGGCGACCGCGGCGGCCGCCTCGGGCGTTGCCGCGTCGGCGGCCACGGTCGCCACCTCCACCCGGTGGGCGGCCCGCAGCTCGGTGGCCACGGCCTCGAGAACGTCCGCGCGCCGCGACCAGAGGAGGAGGCGGCAGCCTTCGGCGGCGAGGGTTTCGGCGGTCGCGCGTCCGAGCCCGGAGGTGGCACCCCCGATGACCGCCGTGCGACCGCGAATGCCCAGCTCCATCGGTCTACTCGTGCTGCAGCTCGAGTGGCCGCAGGGTGCCCAGCCCCTCGGCCACCACCACCGCGTCGTCGCCCGCCTGCAGGTGGAAGTCGGTGGGCGGGTTGGTGATGCTCGACCCGTCGCGCGTCACGGCCAGCAGGGTGGCGCGGTGCTCGCCGCGCAGCTTTGCGCTCAGGTCGTCGATCGAGAGCCCGACGTACGCGTCCGGCAGCGCGACGCGGTACAGCTCCGAGCCCTCGCCGCCGGAGACGATGTCGGTGACCAGGCCGGTCAGCCCCGGATAGAGCGCCGAGCGGGCGAGCAGGCGCGAGGCGAGCTGCGAGGTGACCAGGATCTCGTCCGCGTTTGCCCGCCGGAAGTGGGCGACGTGGGTCGGGTTGTTGGCCTCGACCACGGTCCGCACCTCCGGCGCGATCGACTCGATGGCCATCACCGCCAGGATCGACCGCATGTCGGCCTCGTTCGACCGATCCGCCGGGAACACGATCGCCGACTGCGCCTCCCGGATACCGGTGCGCTCGAGGTCCTCGGTGCTCGTGATGTCGCCGCGCACGAAGTACACGCCCTCGCCGGCGGGATTGCGCTCCGCCTCGTGCAGGACGACGACCTTGGTGCTGAACTCGTCGCCGCGCAGCTCTTCGATGAGGTCGCGCGCCGTGGTGTTCCAGCCGCAGACGACGATGTGATCGCGGAAGCCCGCGGCGCCCATACCCTGACCCTCCTTCAAGAGGAAATCGATGACGAAGCCGACGACCGCGCCGGTCATGGCGGCCACGATGGCAACCCCGAAGAACGCGAGCAGCCAGCCGATGATGTAGCCGCCCAGCGTGGTGACGTACCCCGGCTCGGCCGACCCGATGACCGTGGTGACCGCCCAGTAGAAGCTGCGCCCGAAGCCGGCGAACGTCCGCTTGTCCTCCTCGAGCAGCGTGACCGCCAGCGCGGCGACCACCACGAACCCGATCACCGCGCTGAGCAGCGAGGTGAAGAACTGGCGGTCCAGCTGCGACCCGATGCGCCGGGCGTGGAATCCCAGGCGTCGAAGGAACGGGGCGGCGAAGATGGCCTGCAGCGGCCGCGGCATCAGTCTCCTCCGTGGGCAGCACCGGCCAACTCGGCGGCTCGGGTGCCGCGCATTGTGCCACTCGGCCGGTCGCCTGGCGTTCGATATTTCGGCCGATTCCGGCGCGGAGGGCTGCGGAGGCGGCGTTCGTTCGATCGAACGTCGACGACCGCGCACGACCGCTGTGCTGACGGCTCGTGATCCAGCGC
>JBDTQJ010000178.1:0-3732 GCA_039932235.1 Chloroflexota bacterium | reverse complement strand
GAGCATCTGACTTCGGATCAGAGGGTCGGGGGTTCGAATCCCTCCGGGCGCGCCATCATTCTGAACGTGACAGTGCCCCTCGGATAACCGAGCGGACTGGGCCGAACTTCAGGTTGACCCCCGATCTGACCCCCAATTAGTCTGCCGGCGTTGCTGATCGACGGCTACTTGTCCGCAAAGATCCACACGAGCTGCGCCGTCGTCACAGCACCTACCTTGGACCGAGCGTTCGCCAGGTGGTGCTTGACGGTCGAGCGCGAGAGGCCCAAACCGTGGGCGGCTGCCTTCTCCGACCAGGCGACGAGCGCTACGCCGACGATGCCGACGTCATCGGTCCGTGGCGCGCGAGGTCGGAAGGTCCTTGGGAGCGCCGCGGTGGATACGCATTGCGACGGGTGGGGGCGGCGCGCGTCGGGAAACGGGCTTGACCCTACGCCTCGCGTCGATGATGTCGACAGCAAAGTTGCGCGCGACTTGATCGTGGGAGTCATGATCGTCCGCAGCGGAACAAAGCTGTAGGGCCGCCGCACACTCGTCGAAATTCAAGGCAGCCGTACGCCGCCGAGCAGGGTCTGGAAGGCGGCAACGTCGTTGGGGTCCGGCTGTGCCCCTGGGGGATGCTGGAAATAGAGAACGTAACCGACGCCGTTGTGGATCAATGCGGCCATCGCGACCAGGATCCCGCCGACGGCAGGACAGTGCTTCACGGTCAAGCGCGCCGCTTCACCGCCAATCTCAGCCGACTGGTCGATCTCGGGCGTCGCCGGGCAGGGATGTTCAGCAGCATCCGCGGCTGTCTGCTGAGCGGTGAAAGCGGCCAGCAAGGTGGTCGCTGGCGCTGCGTAAATCCAGGCGACGGTGCCGGACGCCGACTGGAAGAGATCGGTGACGGCCGTATCGTGACCAGGCGCGCCGCTCCCGGTCCATTTCTCCGTGGCCGGCTTGAGTGCAGTCCAGCCGGGTGGGAGCATCACGGAGTAGCCGTACACCTTCGACGTGAATGACGTCGGACCGGCCAGACTCGGAGAGGCGGCAGTGGACGCCGATGGCGCGGCCGAGGGAGTCCGCGGTGACGGGGAGGCAGTGGCGAGGGGAGTCGTCGCCGCGCCGCTAGCAGGGGTGGGAGAGCTGGTCGAAGCGCCAGTCCCGCAAGCGACGACTGCGGTCGCGGCGAACACAATAATCGCTCCAACCAGGCTCTGGCGGGGACGGCGGTTCGAGGTCACGGCCCATGCCAACCCTTCGCTGCGTTGGCGGCAGACGTGAGGATTCGTTGCCGCGCTGGCGAGGAACCTAACACACGCCGCGCCGCCAAAATGGGCGCGCGGACCCTTCAGCCGGGGCCGTGATGGGAGGGGCACGACCGGAAGGCGTCAACCGGGCCTCCGTTTCCGGCGCTCCTATGTGGCGCGGGGCAGGCCAGCGAGAACGGAGCGTATGGCAGCGACGACAGCCTCCGGGTGCTCCCGCTGGATATCGTGGCCGCCTGGAACAACCTGCAGGCGACCGCCCGGCACACTGGCAGCGAGCTCCTCCTGACGGCGTTGCCAGACGGCGTCGATCCCTTTCTCGAATCCAGCGTCGGTGATGGCCGATTGATGGTGGTTCGTCGCAGCAAGCACGACCAGTGGCACGGCTGGGAACGGGTCGGCGGCCGTGATGTCCGAGCCACTGCCGGCAAGGTCGAGGCCTTCCGGGTTCTTCGATGGCTGCCAGCCCACCCGTAGTTTCTCGCACAGGCCGGCGTCGACGATCGCGCACTCATCATCGACGAAGGTAATGGGCGGCGCGTCGACCAGGACCACGCCGACGACATCTGCCGGATGCGTGGACGCATAGAGCCGAACTGACAGACCACCGAAGGAATGGCCGACAAGGACATAGGGCGGGTTCACCCCGGCCGCCTTGAGGAGGAGATGGAGATCCGCCACGACGTCCGCACTCGTCCGCGGTGTCGGTGCCTTGCCACTGGCACCGATGTTGGCCCGGTCGTAGGTACATGTTCGGTTCGATCCGGCGAGTTCCGGGGCGACCTTCGCCCAGGTCGTGTGGGTGTTGCCAAGGCCGGAATCCATGATGATCGTGGGTGCGCCGCTGCCCGTGCATTCGAGATAGAGCGACCGCCCGCCGATATCGAAGGAGCCTTTGATTGCGGAGGGATCGGCCGTCGCCCCACCTGCGCACGCGCCAAAGATGGCCAACCCGATGAGCGCGAAGACGGCGACCCGTGCCTGGTGGCGGATAGCTCGTGTACCTCTAGGCCGCGGATGAGACGCGCGGCCAACGAGGATAGCCCGGCCCTGCAAGCTGTCTCTCATGTCCGTCGCTCCGCGATGCTCTCGTGCCCCGGCTTGCCGCCACGCACCAGCGCGGTCTCCATCATCCTCGGCGTGAGGGTGCCGAGGTACGTGTCAGACGCAGCGGTCACCATGCGCCAGGCAGCCGACGTCTCGTCGAGCGCGGGCTCGCTGGCCGGCTTACCGTAACCGACGCCGTCGTTAAGGCCCGGCGCCAGATCGCGCTGCTGGGCCAGTCTCACCCAGAATCGATGCTCCCGATTCTCGAGGTGGCCCACCATCCAGTTTAGGCATTTGAGCGGCGGGACCCGGCGGATGCCGTCCGCCGCTGAGACGCCGTGAGCCCCCGGACGAACTCCCTGCGGGCGAATCGTAGCTGCGTCACGATAGGCTCCGTTGCCATGTCGCCCTCCTTGACTACCCGCCCCGATGACCGGTGGGTGCACGGTGAGAATGCGCTCGAACCTGAGGTGACACCGGTCCAGAGCCATCAACTCCTCGACGCCCTCGACCACGAAGGTTGGCAGAGCGCGCTCGGATCCCTCCGGGCGCGCCAGCATTTTGAACGCTGAATCGCCCTCCACGCCGCTGATCCCCGGCGTCATTCCGACCTATTGCAGGCACCGTTGCAGCCACAGAAGCAGAACCGTCCGCTTCTGCGCGACGAGACATGATCACGAACGTCGCGCCCTTCGCCCCGTTGTCTCGGCGGTGACCGCCACCGCATGACGATCTCAGACCCTGGGACTCACCTGCGGTTCAGCCCCACCCCAGTACCGCCAGTGCCAGTCCTCCCCGTGACGCGCGAAGACGCCGGTCGTCCAGTACGGCACATCCTCTTCTATCCCCTGCCGGCGCATCCGCACCGAGCCGAGGATCTGGGCCCAGGCGACGTCGCCCTCCTGCCAGACCCTCACCTGCTCCGCGCTCCACGTGAACGAAGACGACGACACGGCGTCGGCCATGTCCCGCACGTCGTCATGGTCGTAGGCGAGCTCTCCAAGGCCGGAGCCCGCTACGGCGAAGTCCGGGTGCGCCATCAGCGCTGCCGGGTCCGAGCCCGGGGTGGACAGTCGTCGGTACGTCTCGTTGATGAGCGCTACGACGGCATCGCGTGTGTCGGGCCGAGCGAGCATGTGGCGCCTCTCTTGGATTCTGACGGCCCGTCAAACAGCGATCCTCGGGCGCTTCGGCAGAATGTGGGGCTCGACTGAGACCGTCTGACGGTTGACGATATATCGTGGTGCGATAAATAATCGCCCGCGGCGCGCCTAGCGGGCCCCGGATGCGCCGCGATCTCGTATCCGATCAGGAGCCTCGCGGGAGTGGATGCAGGTGGCTTACCTGCCGGATCTGCCGTGGCGTGTGCCGTGCCAACCGACCAAGTGCGGCTCGAGCCGCTCAGATCTGAGGTGATGTGGTGGCGGACGCAATG
>JBDTQJ010000177.1:0-3739 GCA_039932235.1 Chloroflexota bacterium | reverse complement strand
CGACCCTGGTCGCCTGCGGCGTGCTCGACCAGCCCGACTTCATGGAGATCGCGCGAATGTTGGCCGCAGAAATCCCTGATGCGCGGCTTGTGGAGCTCCCCGGGGTGGCGCATCTGCCACCGATGGAGGATCCCGCCGCCTTCAGCGCGCTGGTGCTCGACTTCTTCGGCTGACGCTCCAGGCGGCGAGGCTGGCCAGGACCAGCCCGCCGTAGAGGCCGACCAGGTGATAGGCCGTGGCGGTGACGCCCAGGTACGTCCGCTCCGGCGCAACTGGGAACGGCATCGAGCAACTGCACATCACCTTGAACATGAGCAGCAGGCCACCGATCCATACGGCCGCCACCAGCCACAGCAGCGCGACGCCAAACGCGGCCATGCGACGCCAGCGGACCGATGGGTCGGCCACCAGCACGGCCTGCGTCACGGCCGCAACGGTCAACCCGGCGAAGAAGGGGACGATGTCCGTGTCGCCGTCCACCTGGGCCATCGATAGTGCCAGCAGGCTGAGTCCGCCCGCGCCGATGGCCGCGAGGATGGGCATCATCACGGTTGCACCGCCAGGCTCGCCACCATGCGGTCGATGACAGCCTTGCGCTCACGATATGCCTCGGGATCGAGGTTCACGTTCCACCGGGCCTCCACGATCAGCGTGCGGCCCGGCGAATCTGTGTTGGGCATGCGCCCGTCCAGACCGATGAGGTAACCGTACTGCAAGGACCCGATGTCGATGAATCCGCCGCCTACACCCACGACCTCGTTTCGGGCTGCCGGCAGGTTGGCGACCGTGGTGATGGGCTCCGCGCCACCGGGCAGGGCCGGACCCCCAACCTGAATCGACGCTCCGGCGGGCGCCATCCACAGCGACACGACCTCGCTCCGCGTCGCACCCTCGGCGCCGGGCGGCTCGAAGCGACCGCACGGGGTGTCTTCCATGGCAAGTACTGTCCAGCTCGCCGGATAGTCGATCGAGAAGCCAGCGGCCGGATCGGTGCAGGTGGTGACGTCGGCGAAGAGGGCATCGGCCAGAGGGCTGTCGATGACGGTGATCGGTGAGCCCTCCCGGGCAATGTAGGTCACCGGCGCTGGCGGTGGCGGATCGGGCACGGCCGCAGGCGGCGGTCCGGCATCGCGCACCAGCATGCGTGCGCCAGCCGGTTCGTAGACGAGCGAGAGCGGGCCGTCAGCGAGGTGGCGCCGCACGGCAAAGACGAGGCGCCCCTCCACCGGGGTGGCGAAGATGTCGCTCGCGCCGGGGCCCATCATCAGCTCCCGGTCGACGGGGCTCACGCTGATGGGCGCGATGAAATCGCCGTCAGCACCGATCAGGAGCCAGTCGTCCCGCCCGACATCGGCCACCGGGTTGCGCTCGGCTTCGTAGGCAACCTGGAACTCAACGTAGAAGCGATCCGGGTCATTGTGGAAGAACATACTGGAGATATCCGTCGTCGCCGGATCGAGGTCGACAGTGGCGACGGCACGGTAGCCGCCACGGTCCGGCCCGCGGATGACGGTGACAGTGCCCCACCTGCCCTCAGTGTCGACCGCCGCCATCTCCACGGTGGCGCCGTCGTGCACGATCCGCAACTCGTTCCTTGCGCTGGGGGACGCCGTGCTCGACGGCCCAGGCCCCGAGGCGGAGTTGGTCGCCAGCCACGCCAGCCCGGCCACGGCCAGGAAGAGGGAGCCGGCCACGGCAAGAACGGGTGCGAGCCAGCCACGCCGGCCGGGACCTCGCAGGCCGTTGTCGTCCAGCGCACGGAGGACGCTCGGCACCAGCCCAAGAGGGACGTCGACATGCGTTCTGGCCCTGACGTAGGCAACCACCGCGGCGTCGCGCGGGTCGAGTTGGGTCATGCCGGCAGCTCTTCCGGTGGCACGACCCTGCGCAGCGCGACGAGCGCGGCATGGAGCCGCGACTTGCATGTCCCCTCGCGGAGACCCAGCGTGCGCGCGGTCTCGCTGATCGAGTGGCCCAGCCCGTAATGGAGGGTCAGCAGGGCGCGCTGCTCGATGCTGAGCTGCTCGAACGCGCCGTCCAGCGCAGCCCGGGCGTGAATCGGATCGCGGAAGTCACCAGCGGCGGCAGGATCGAGGCCGGTCAGCGTGGCCGTCACCGCCCGGCGACTACGCGTGCGGAGGACATTGCGGCAGCGGTTGACGCAGATGCGCCGCACCCACGCTGGGAAGGCGTTCGGGTCCCTCAGCGACGATAGCTGCTGCCAAGCCGCTAGCAGCGACTCCTGGGCGACGTCGGCGGCATCAGCCGTACCCACGATTCCCGCCGCCAGCCGGACCAGGTCCGCGGCGTGCCGCTCCACGAGCATCGCGAATGCCTCCCGGTCGCCCGCCTGGGCTCGGCGGACCACTCCTGCGCTGTCGGTTCCCTCCATCACCCTCCAGACACCGATATCGGTCCACCTGTTCGGTCAGCCGATTCTGCACCGCGCGATGGCCGTGCGTCCGGCGCACGAGCCGGACGTCGGGCGGCCCACCCATGGCCATTTCGACCGGATTCGTGCGTCCGGGGCACGGTACAGCGGAGGAATGAGGCCTCGCCCTCCCGTTCGTGCGCCGGACGCCACGAGAACGAACCTTCTGGCCGGGAATCGGTCGGGGCGTCGCTTCGGTCGTGCTCAGCGCGCCACCAAAATGTACCCAGCGACCGGCGCAGGGCCGCGATACCGGTCGGAAGGTCCGTTGTAGTGGCAGCCGCAACGGCGTGGTCAGTCCGTGGGCAATCCCCGCAGGCGGCGGAACGCCTCGTTGGACGGCTCCCGGCCGAGGAAGGCCCGCACCATCTCGTTGGCGTCGCGCGTCCCGTTGGGCTCGAGCACCTCGCGGCGGTACTCGCCGCCGACCTCGGACGAGAGCAGGCCCTCGGAGGCGAAGCGGCCGAACATGTCGTCGCCGATCACCTCCGCCCACAGGTAGCCGTAGTAGCCGGCGTCGTAGCCGCCCATCAGGTGCCCGAAGTTGGCCAGGAAGAAGGTGTCCGCGGGGTAGGGGAGCGCGGTCACCCGATATGCCTCGCGAGTCGCATCGTCCAGATCCACGACATCGGTCGCGGTGTGCATGGCCAGGTCGAGGGTGCCGAAGAAGATCTGCCGCGCGTACCGCATCCCGACGTTGATGTAGCGCGAGCCGGTCAATGCGTCGACCAGCCGGTCCGGCATCACCTCGCCGGTCGCGTGGTGCTTCGAGATGCGGCGGATGAGCTCCGGCTGCCAGGACCAGTGCTCCATGATCTGGGACGGCGCCTCCACGAAGTCCCATTCCGTCTCGCCGCTGCTGAACCGCGCATATGCGCCGCGGGTGAGCGACATGTGCAGGATGTGGCCGAACTCGTGGAAGAGCGTCTCGATCTCGCCACGCGGCCCGTGCCGCAGCAGCGAGGGGCGCCCGCCGGACGGCGGCGTCAGGTTGGCGACGATCGCGTTGACCGGGGTCTGGTAGCTCCCGTCCGCGCGGCGGTGACCGGCGACCATCGGGAAGGCGGCCGCATGGCTGTACTTGCCCTCGCGCGGGAAGAGATCGGCATAGAAGTGCGCGATCAGCTCACCACTGGACCGATCGCGGATCTCGTACAGCGACACGTCCGGGTGCCACGCCCGCGCGTCGTCGACCTTGCGGTAGTCGAGCCCCAGCACCTGGCCGGTGATCTCGAAGAGGCCCTGCCACACGTGGTCGAGGGGCAGGTACTCGGCGACCTCGTCGGCATCCACGCCGTGCTCGTCGCG
>JBDTQJ010000176.1:0-3753 GCA_039932235.1 Chloroflexota bacterium | reverse complement strand
GCACCAGGTCGCAGTGGTACATGGTGTGGTTCGCGATCTCGAACAGCTCGGGGTGCGCGCGGATGATGGCCATCACCTGGCGGCCCTGCGCTGTGTCGCTCATGACGCCGGTGGCGAAGATGGTGGCGCACACGCCGTTCGCGACCAGGAAGTTCATGATGTCGACCGCCGGATCCATTCGCCCGCCCATGTCGAAGGTCAACGCCACCTCGTTGCCCGCATTCGGGATGCGCGCATAGGTCGCCATCCCGCCGGTGGCCCGGTTCCCGGCACGACAGCCGGCGACGACGGGCGGCGGGCTGGCGGTCGGAACCGGCGTGGTGGATCGTGGCGCGACGCTCGGACGCGGTGTCACCCCGGGCTGGCCGGCCACCACCAGCTCCCAGCCGGCCTCCAGCTCGTCCGGATCTGCCGCGAGGGCGGGGTACCGGTGCGCGTTCCACGCCTGGAGCTGCTCGACGCTGGTGTCGAAGCGTCGCGCGATGCTGAACAGCGTGTCGCCACCGCGCACGACGTAGGTGGTCACGGCGGGGCTCGCCAACGTCGAGGGCGTCTCAGTTGGCGAGGGACTCGGAGAGACGCTCGGGGACGGGGTGCCTGACCCGCTGGGGCGCGTCGGGAGCGAGGCGCTGGCGCCAGGACTGGGCGAGGGGCTGGGGGTGGGGCCGCCGCTGCACCCGACGACCACGACGGCCACCAGCAGCGGTGCGACGAAGAACGACCCCGGATGGCGAAGCATGGGTCGGCTCAGTTCGGGTTGTAGCCGAGGTCGGCAGGGCTGATCGGCGGGAGGGCGCCGTCCGCCAGCAGCCGCGATTCGCGGCGCAGCAACGTCAGCTCGGCGCGCAGCCGCGCGGCCGCATCGGGAAGCTCGAGCAGCTCCTGCTTGCGGGAGAGCTCTATCTGGAGCACGCCGCCCACCGCATAGCTCGCTGCCAGCGGGTCCTCCGGCAGCGCGATCGGCTTGAGCACCTCGTCGAGTGACCTGGCCACCTGTTGCACCTCGGTATCTGCGTGCGCCAAGGACGCAGTGGCGGTGACGAAACGTTTCACGCAGGCCATGTAGGCATCCAGCGCACCCTGCACCTCGGTGAGCAGGGTCGCCTCGACGATCCCGCCCTCCTCCGGCAGCTCGCTCGCCTCGACCGTGGCATACGGGCCGCTGCGATCGATCTCGCTGAGGGTCGCACGTGCAACCCCGGCGGCGAGCAGCACCCACCTCCCGTCCGCGAACTGCTCCGCGCTGCGGACTTCGCAGATGGTTCCCACCGAGCGACCCAGCGAGCCTTCGTCGCCCGCCTCCTGGCCGCTGGTCAGCATGGCGACCACGAACCGCCCGCCGTACGGAGAGCCGGCGGCGAGGATGTCGCGGGTCATCGCCCGATAGCGCTCCTCGAAGATGTGCAGCGGGAGCGGCAGGTGCGGAAACACGACCGAGTGGAGGGGGAAGTACGGGAGGCGCATCGGTCGGGCGATGCTCCCACCTCACCCAGCGGCGCGCAAGCACCGGGCGAGCGTCCTGCTCAGGAGCCGACGCGGAGTGTCGCTATCACGGGGTGGCCCAGCTCGATCGCCCGCTCCCAGTCCGCCACCGATCCGCCCAGCAGGATGGCGAGCAAACCGTCCTCCAGGTTGACGAAGGTGATTTCCAGGCGCCGATCGGCGAGGATCGACAGCGTGCCCTCGGCGACCTCCATGATCGGCGTCTCGGCGTCGAGGCGGGCAGTGACGGTCAGCCGCACGCCATCGTGCCCGCCGACGGTCACTGCCTCGGCAGCGGTCGCCTCCAGCGTCTCGTTGCTCGCCAGCGATGCGGCGGCGGCCGCGGCGGTGGTGGCGTCATCGGTCGCGATGACCGAGGTGTGCAGTGCGCTGGGTCGCGCCAGCTGGACGGCCACCACGTCCGGGGTGTTGGGATCGACCTGCACATCGTAGAAGTCGGCGTACAGGTGAGCCCCAAACCAGCCCGGCCCGACCTCGAACGAGGTGGCCGGTGTGAACCCCTCGTGGGTGTAGCGCCCCGGCTCCAGCGGCTCGTCGATGTCCGACACGAGTTGCTGCGGGGCTTCGTCGCTCGAGGACGCACCAGTCGTTGCGGACGAGCCCGCGGCAGGTGAGAACGTCGTCGAGCCGCCGCTGGCGCATCCGGCGAGCACCAGCAGCAGAATGGCGGCGAAAAAGCGTGGCATGTCCCCTTGATGCGTCGGCGCAGCCCGGTGTGACAGCCGCCCGTCCGGCTCGGCTAGCATGCCCGGCACATGCGCACCTTCATCGGGCTGGGCGGCAACGTGGGCGACACGCACGCGGCGTTCGCCGTGGCCGTCGGCGAGCTCCGCACCATGGGGAGCGTGGTCCGCGCGTCAAGCCTGTATGCCAGCGCGGCGCGCGACCTGTCCGGCCAGCCGGACTTCACGAACGCCGCCGTGGAGCTCGAGACGGAGCTCGAACCGCGCGATCTCCTGCTGACCCTGAAGCGCCTCGAGCGCGCGCTGGGACGCGACCCGGCCGGAACGCGCTTCGGGCCGCGTACCATCGACCTCGACATCCTCAGCTTCGATGGGCAGTGCATCGAAGACGCCGAGCTGCCGCTCATCGTGCCCCACCCGCGCCTCCACGAACGACGCTTTGCGCTGGAGCCGCTGGCCGAGCTGGCGCCGGGGCTGCGGCCATGGCGCGGCTGCGCGGACGTGCGCCGGGACGTGACGGTGGCCGACCTGCTGGCCACGGTGGCGGACCAGGAGGTGCGCCGCGTCGCCGGCCCGGAGTGGGCCGACCGGAGCTCGACCTAGAGGCGCACCTTGGGCGGGTTGTGGTGATCCCACATGTGGACGGTATCCAGGAAGCGCACCATGCCGCGGCTGTAGCTCATGACCAGCGAGTGGGTGCGCGCGCCGCCGCCGAAGAAGCGGACGCCGCGCAGCAGCTCGCCGTCGGTGACGCCGGTGGCGCAGAAGACGACGTTCTCGCCGGGTGCCAGATCGTTGGTGAAGTAGACGCGCTCGGTGTCGTCGACGTCCACGCCCATGCGGCGCGCGCGTTCACGCTCCTCGTCGGAGCGCCACGCGAAGGTGCCCTGGATCTCGCCGCCGAGGCACTTCAGCGCCGCCGCCGCCAGAACGCCCTCCGGAGCCCCACCGGTGCCCATCACGGCATGGATGCCGGTTCCCGACACCGCGGCATTGATGCCGGCGGTCAGGTCGCCGTCGGAGATGAGCTTGATGCGCGCACCGGTCGCCCGCACTTCGGCGATCAGGTCCTCGTGGCGCGGACGGTCGAGAATGACGACCGTGATGTCCCACTCGCGGCGGCCGAGGCACTCGGCAATGGTGGAGATCGTCGTGGCCACCGGATCGTTGATGCTCACCCTGCCCGCCACCGATGGCCCGACGATCAGCTTGCGCAGATACGTGTCCGGCGCGTGCATCAGCCCGCCCGGCTCGGCCGCGGCCAGCACGGCCGTCGCGTTCGGCGAGCCGGTCGCCACCAGGTTGGTGCCCTCCAGCGGGTCGACGGCGATGTCGACGTGGGTCGCCGCCTCCGGGTTGCCCACCTTCTCACCGATGTAGAGCATCGGTGCCTCGTCGCGCTCCCCCTCGCCGATGACGATGGTGCCGCTGATCTCGGCGTCCTCCATGGCACTGCGCATCGCCTCGACCGCGGCGGAATCGGCGCCGTCGCGGTCGCCGCGGCCCATGAGGCGCGCGGCGGCGATGGCGCCGGCCTCGGTGGCGGCGACCGCCTCGACGCTGATCA
>JBDTQJ010000175.1:0-3779 GCA_039932235.1 Chloroflexota bacterium | reverse complement strand
CCGCTCCTCGTCGCCGAGCTCCTCGCCCGCGGCTGGACGGATGCCCAGGTCGCCGGACTGGCCTGTCGCAACGTCCTGCGCGTCATGCGTGCCGCCGAGGCGGTCGCCGCGGGCCAGTAGCCCGGTGCATACTGCGCGGCATGATCCGCGGCGGCGCCCAGCCCGTATCCCGCCCGTGACCGACCTGCTGGTTCCGCTGTTCGCTGCCCTGGTCGCCGTGCTCGTCGCCGGCGCGCTCGTCTGGGTGCTGAGCGTCCGGGTGCGCGACACGAGCATCGTCGACATCTTCTGGGGGCCGTTCTTCCTGGTCCAGGCCGTCGCGTACCGGCTCACCACCCCGGATCGCGGCTGGGAGCCGCGCGAGACCATGGTGCTGCTGCTGGTGGCGATCTGGGCGATCCGCCTCGCGACGCACATCAGCGGACGCAATGCCGGGAAGGGCGAGGATTACCGCTACGCCGAGATGCGCCGGAAGGGCGGTGCCGGCTGGTGGTGGCAGAGCCTGCCGCGCGTGTTCGTGGTGCAGGGCCTGCTCGCCTGGGTGATCGGCATGCCGCTCTTCGCGGTGATGTACGGCGGACCCGCCGGCTGGACCATCCTCGACGGGCTCGGCGTCGGCCTGTGGGTCATCGGCTTCGTCTTCGAGGCGCTCGGGGACTACCAGCTCACCGCCTTCGTGCGCGACCCGGCCAACAAGGGCCGCACGATGCGCTCCGGCCTGTGGTCGACGACGCGCCATCCCAACTACTTCGGCGACGCGACCCAGTGGTGGGCGCTGTGGCTGATCGCGGTCGCGGCCGGCGGGGCGTGGTCCGTCTTCGCGCCGGTGGTGATGACGATCCTGCTGGTGCGCGTATCAGGAATGGGGATGCTGGAACGCACCATCGCCACCCGCCGCGAGGGCTACGCCGACTACATGCGCACCACTGCCGGCTTCATTCCCTGGCTCAAGCTCGACCGCAACAGGAGCACGACAGACCGATGATCCTCGACACGCCGGAAACGATCCGCGCCTACACCGATGCCGGCTGGTGGGGCGATGACACGCTCGACGACCTCTTCCGCCGCAACGTGGCCGCCGCACCCGACCGGGTTGCGGTGGTCGACCCACCGAACCGCGCCGAGCTCACCGTCGGCGAGCCGCGGCGCTGGACGTACGCCGAGCTGGCCGCGCACGCCGATGCGCTGGCCGCCGAGCTGGTGCGCCGCGGCGTCGGCCGCGACGACGTGGTGATGGTCCAGCTGCCGAATGTCGTCGAGCTGCCGCTCGTCTACCTCGCCGCCGCGCGGATCGGGGCCATCGTCAGCCCGCTGCCGGTCCAGTACCGCCAGCACGAGCTGCGCCACACCGTCGGCCTGACCGATCCGAAGGCGGTGGTCACCACGACCAGCGTCAACGGCGTCGACCACACCGCGATGTTCGCCGAGGTCGCGCCTGAGGTGCCGGTGATCACCATCGGGGAGCAGCTCGACGGAATCCTCGCCGCGGCTGCGGTTGGCGACCCGCCTGCGCTGCCGGAGCGAACCTGGACGGCCAACGACATCTTCACCGTGTGCTGGACCTCGGGCACCGAGGCCGAGCCCAAGGGTGTGCCGCGCAGCCACAACCACTGGCTCAGCATCGGGTACGGCACCACCGACGGGGCACGCCTGATCGACGGCGACGTGCTCCTCAACCCGTTCCCGATGGTCAACATGTCGGGCATCGGCGGCATGTTCGTGCCCTGGCTGCAGGTCGCGGGCACGCTCGTCATGCACCACCCCATGGCACTCCCCGTGTTCCTGGGCCAGATCGGTCGCGAGCGCGCCGCCTACACCGTCGCACCGCCGATCCTGCTGACCATGCTGCTCGCCAACGAGGGGCTGCTGGCCGCCGGCGACTTCTCGTCGCTCCGGGTGATCGGCTCCGGCTCGGCGCCGCTCTCGGCGGCGATGGTGGTCGGCTGGAAGGACCGATTCGGGATCGACGTCACCAACTTCTTCGGCTCGAACGAGGGGACCGGCCTGGTCGGCGACCCTGCGACCGTGCCGGATCCCGAGGAGCGCGCCCGGTACTTCCCGCGCTTCGGCGCGCCGGGTACCGATGCCGCGGCGTGGGGCAACCGCGCGGCCCTCGGCCTCGAGACGCGGCTGCTGGACCCGATCACCGGGGAGGAGGTCACCGAGCCTGACTCGGCGGCGGAGCTCGCCTTCCGCGGCCCCACCCGCTTCCCGGGCTACTGGCGGCGACCGGAGATGACCGCCCGCGCCATCGATGCCGACGGCTTCTACCACACCGGCGACCTGTTCGAGATCGCCGGGGAGCGCGGTGATCGGCTGCGCTTCATCGGTCGCGCGCGGGATCTGATCATTCGTGGCGGCATGAAGGTCGCGCCGGAGGAGCTGGAGGCGATCATGGTGCGGCACCCGGCAATCGCCGAGGTCGCGGTGGTGGGGATCGAGGATCGACGCATGGAGGGCGAGCAGCGCATCTGCGTGGCCGCCGTCCTCGCGCCGGAGGCTGCGCTGTCTGTCGGCGAGCTGCGCCGCTGGCTCGGCGAACAGCAGATCGCCGCCTACAAGATGCCCAAGGAGCTGCTGGTGGTGGACGCCCTGCCGCGCAACCCGCTCGGCAAGGTGCTGAAGCGCGACCTGCGCATGCAGTTCGAGGGTCGCGGGGCGGGTCGCTCGGTCGCCGAGGAATCCGGGGAGACCGCCCAGGCCTAGCGTCGCGACGCGGCCCTCCCCTCCGTTGCCCGCGGAGCAACGTCCGGACGCGGAAGGGCGTGCATCTGCCGTTCGGCGCCCAGCTGTTGCTGGACCGCTGCAACAACCCGTCATCGGGCCGCCCTTGGAGCTCCGGACGTTGCCCCGCCAGCAACGCGACTCACATGAGGAGCAGGGCATCGTCGGACGGGAGCGATCCGGCCTGGAGCGCTCGGAGACCGGCTCGGGTCCCAATGGGGAGGGCCGCCTCCCACAGGTCGCGCGAGCCCGCCAGCGTGCGGCGGTTTGCACGTGTTGCTGCCACGACCACAATCGTGCGGTCGATCCCGAGGTCACGCGCCTTCAGCGCGATCGCGCGCCATTGCGCCTGAAGATCCACCAGCCGAACGATGGCCTCGACCACGCACCGGCCGCCAGCAGAGGAGATCACCGCGTCCACGGCGCGACGGTCGCCACGAATCGGCATCGGTACCTCGAGCTGCCAGCGCCATCCCGGACCGATGCGTGTCCGCAGACGACCGAGCAACGCCACCTGCCCGGCGTCGAAAACCGCCGGGCCGTCCGGAAAGGTGCTCAGGCGCACGCGCAGCCCCACCGCACCGGCCAGGGTGGTCACGTCAGTGATCGACACGCCGGGCACAAGCCCCCGCTCGACGCGCGACACCCAGGCACCGGACCGCCCAATGGCGGAGCCTGCGGTACGCACGGTTGCCCCGCTCATCAGGCGGGCGACGCGTATCTCCCGTCCCACGAGGCGCCGCAGCTCCGAGGCCCGGTGCCGCGTGTCCGCAAGATGATCAAACCGACCGGGCATGTCCGGGATGGTGCCCGACGGCCGCGTATCGGGGCGTTATCGCCGGCTTAGCACGCCGACGTTGCTGATGCGGCAACGTCCGGCGGCCAACGTCCCGAATCGGTCCGTCGAGTGCACGCTTGTTGCCCGGTTCGGCAACGCACGGCCACTGGCGACCGCTTCGAGCTCCGGACGTTGCACCAGGAGCAACGGAGGCTCTCACCGCGGCTAGACTCGGACCGATGCAGGAGCGCCTCCCCGACCTCAACCTGATCCTCGT
>JBDTQJ010000174.1:0-3792 GCA_039932235.1 Chloroflexota bacterium | reverse complement strand
GGCAGCCGAGGCACCGGCAGCCGAGGCACCAGCAGCCGAGCCTCCGCCCGTTGAGCCAGAGGCCGAGCAGCCCACCGCCGAGGCCGCGCCCGCTTCCCCTGACGCGAGCGCCGACACGGAGTCGCAGGCGCCTCCCACTGACGGGAGCATGCGCATGACCCCGGCCGTTCGCCGCCTCGTCCGCGAGCACAAGCTCGACGTTGCCCGCATCACCGGCACCGGGGCGGCGGGTCGCGTGACCCGCGACGACGTGATGCAGCTCGTCGCCCAGGGCGGCCAGGCCGCCGCACCCGCTTCGCAGGCGGCAACCCAGACCGACGCTTCGGCCGCCCCGCCGACGGCATCGCCGACGCCGGCCGCCCCCACCCCGCCGCCAGCCGGCGCAGCCGCACCGTCCCCGGCACCGGCCGCCGCACCAGCGCCGCGGCCGAGCGGGGGCGACACCGAGGTTGTCCTGTCGCAGATGCGCAAGGCCATCGCCGCCAAGATGACCCAGGTCAAGCAGACCGTCCCCCACGCGTACACCGTGGTGGAGGTCGACATGGGCAACGTCGTGCGCTGGCGCGAGGCGAACCAGGGTGCCTACAAGGCCCGCGAGGGCCTCGGCATCAGCTACGTGGCAGCCCTCATCAAGGCGGTCACGGAGACCCTGCGCCAGCACCCGACCCTCAACGCCCAGTTCGCCGGCGACAAGATCATCCTCAAGCAGCGGATGAACATCGGGATCGCGGTGGCCATCGAAAACGGCCTCATCGTGCCGGTCATCCAGGACGCGGACCAGCTCTCGATCAGCGGCGTCAACCGCAAGCTGCAGGACCTCGCGGCGCGCGCGCGCAGCAACAAGCTCAAGCTCGACGAGATCCAGGGCGGGACCTTCACGGTCAACAACACCGGCTGGTTCGGATCGGTCTCCAGCATGCCGATCATCAATGCTCCCGAGGTCGCCATCCTCTCCATGGAGGCGATCGTCAAGCGGCCGCGGGTGATCGAGGTCGAGGGGCAGGACGTGATCGCGATCCGACCGATGATGAACATGACGTGCTCCTTCGACCATCGCGTTCTCGACGGCGCACAGGTCGGCTTCTTCCTGGCCGATGTCCGGAAGCGACTGGAGGCGTGGGCCCTCGACACCCCCCTCGGCTGACCGATGACCGCCGGCCGATGACGCCCGAGGAGGCCTCGGCACTCCACGATCGCAACTGGATCGCCACCTTCGTCGCGCTGGCCGATGCGCAGCCGCGCGGCTTCGCACTCGAGACCCCAACGGTGCGTGTCGCCGCCAGCGGCATCCCGATCATGAACAAGGTCATCGTCACCGATCCGGATCCGCGTCCCGAGGACCTGGAGGCCGCCCTCGCCCTGGTGCGCGAGCACCACGTGGCCTACGACGTCTTCGTGCGCGCCACCTGGGACCGAGCCCTCACGACGGTCGCGGCCACCGGCCTGGCGCGCGGTGGCGAGATGCCGTGTCTCGTCTCCGAGCTGCCCATCCATGGAGTGTCGCTGCCGCCGGGGCTCCAGGTGCGCCGGATCGCGCCGGCCGAGATCGACGACTTCCGCGCCGTGGCGCGCGACGGCTTCGAGATGCCCGACCCGCTGGTGGCAGCCGCATTCCGCTCCGACATGCTCGAGATGACCGGTCTGCGCGCCTTCGTGGGCTATGCCGGCGGGCAACCGGTGGCCTGCGCCGCCAGCTACCTGACCGGCGATGTCATCGGTATCTACACGGTCGCGACCGTCGCGGCGGCACGCGGGCGTGGCTACGGCACCGCGGTCACCGCGGCTGCGATGGCCGGGACGGATGCCCGAGCGGCGGCGCTCCAGGCCAGCGAGGTGGGGCAGCCGGTGTACGAGCGGATGGGCTATCGCGTCGTGCACCACGAGACGATCTTCCGCGAAGGGTCGCCCGCGTGACCACGGCGCCGCCGCGCGGAGACGCGGACGCGCTCGACCGCCACGATCCGCTCGCACCGTTGCGAGAGCGGTTCCTGCATCGCGATCCGCAGCGCATCTACCTCGACGGCAACTCGCTGGGTATGCCGAGCTCGACGGTGCGCGCCGCGGTGGAGGCGGCGCTCGACGCGTGGGAGGAGCGCCTGGTGACTGGCTGGGAGGACTGGATCGACGCTCCGCGGCGCGCCGGCGACCTCCTCGCCGCCGCCTGCCTCGGCGCCCGCCCCGGCGAGGTGCTGGTGGCGGACTCGACGACCGTCAACCTGTACAAGCTGGCGCACGCTGCGCTCGACCTCGCCGAGGGCGCCGTGGTGACCGATGCCGCGAACTTCCCGACCGACCGATATGTGCTGGCCGGCATCGCCGAGGCGCGCGGACGGCGGTACGTGGAGGTCGAGCACGCCGCCGACGCGGTGGTGGTCCCCGATGCTGGCATCGTCTGCCTCTCGCTGGTCGACTATCGGTCAGGCGAGCTGCTGGATATGGCCGCGCTCGGGAAGGCCAGCACGGCCCGTGTGATCTGGGATCTGAGCCATGCGGCGGGGGCGGTGGAGGTCGACCTCTCGGAGGCCGAGCTGGCGGTCGGCTGCACGTACAAGTACCTCAACGCCGGCCCGGGCGCACCGGCGTGGCTCTACGTGCGTCATGGGCTGGCGGCGGCGATGCGCTCGCCGATCCGCGGCTGGTTCGGGCAGCGCGAGCAGTTCGCCATGGGCCCGGCCTACGCGCCGGCAGACGGGATCGACCGTTTCGCTGCCGGCACGCCACCGATCCTCGGCATCGCCGCGGTCGAGGCGGCCGCAGGCATCGTGGGCGAGGCGGGCATATCCCGCATCGCGGCCAAGGCTCGAGCACTCACGACGCTCGCCATCGAGCTTGCCGACGCGTGGCTCGCACCGCTCGGGTTCGAGGTCGCCACGCCCCGCGACGCGACGCGACGCGGCGCGCACCTCGCGCTCCGCCATCGCGACGCGTGGCGTATCGATCGGGCGCTGATCGAGCGTGCCAACGTCATTCCCGACTTCCGCGAGCCCGACGTGGTGCGTCTGGGCTTCAGCCCACTCACGACTCGCTTCGTCGACGTCTGGGACGGGCTCGACCGCCTGCGGGCGCTGGTGGCGGAAGGCACCCACCTCGAGATCGAGACGCAGGGCCACCGCGTCACCTGACCGATTCGGGCCGGGCTGCGGATGGGCCGGCTCGCGGCAGCCCGCAGGCGGCGGCGCTAGACTTCGCGGTGATGAGCACGCAGCAGCGCCCCGACTTCGGCTCCCTCGGCGAGCTCACCGTGGTGAGCAACCCGGTGGGCGCTCACGCGAGCCCGTCGGAGGTCATGTATCCCGGGGGCGCCCAGGTTGACGGCGGCCTGCTGGCACCCGGCGATCCGCTGCCGGAGAACGCCGGTCCCGGGGGCCGCCGCCCGGAGTGGCTCAAGGTCCGCATCGGCGCCGGCAGCACCTATGCCGGCACGAAGCGGGTCATCCGCGCCGAGGCCCTCAACACCGTTTGCGAGGAGGCGCGCTGCCCGAACCTCGGTGAGTGCTGGGCACTCGGCACCGCCACCTTCATGATTCTCGGCAGCGTCTGCACCAGGAACTGCGGCTTCTGCGCCATCGATACCGGTCGTCCGCCGATCACCGACCCGGACGAGCCCCGGCGCGTCGCCGACGCGACCAGGCAGATGGGCCTGCAGCACGTGGTGATCACCATGGTCGCGCGCGACGACCTGCCCGATGGCGGTGCCGGCATGGTGGCCGAGACGATCCGCCGGATCCGGCTCGAGAACGCGACGACCAGCATCGAGGTCCTGATCAGCGACCTCAACGGCCGGGCGGCGGA
>JBDTQJ010000173.1:0-3803 GCA_039932235.1 Chloroflexota bacterium | reverse complement strand
TCACCTCGTCGCCGTGGAGGTTGTGCGCGTTGGTCAGGATCAGGCCGTCCTCCAGGACGACGCCGGATCCGCCGCGCCATCGGTTTCCAATGCCGACCACCGACGGGCCGACCTTGTCGCCGATTGCCTTGATTTCGCTGCCCAGCTCTGCGAGGGCTGCCATGGAACGCTCCTTCATCGGTCTGTTGCGCTGGTGTGACTTGCAATGTGCAAGTTACCACCCACAGACCACCTGTCAAGACCGATGACGTACGATCCGCGCATGCCCGCCCAGCCGTCAGCCCTGGCCGCCGCCCTCGAGCGGGTGGGGGACCGATGGAGCCTCCTGCTCATCGAGGCGCTGCTGGACGGGCCGCGCCGCTTCAACGAGCTGACCGATGCGGTGCGTGGCATCGCCCCGAACATCCTCACCGACCGGCTGCGCCGCCTCGAGGCAGAGAAGGTCCTGCGCGCCACGCCGTACTCGGAGCGGCCGCCGCGGTTCGTGTACCAGCTCACCGAGGAGGGCGCCTCGCTCGCCGGCGCTCTGCACCTGCTCGCCGACTGGGGCGGCCGCGGCGCGCCGGAGTCCGAGCCCACGCGCCACGCGACGTGCGGCACGCCGGTCGAGGCGCGGCTGTGGTGCCCGACCTGCGACCGCATGATCGACGACGCCGAGGCCGATGCGGTGCGCTACGTGTGAGCGGTGTGAGCGGCCCGCTCTACATCGACGCGGATCCGGCGGACCTGCGGCGCACCTTCGGGCTGGATGACGCGGACCTCCCGGAAGTGCTCGTGGTCGACGGCCGCTGGTCCACCGCCAGCCTCTTCACCGACGTCGAGCGCACGTGGCCATCTGCCCGCCGGGTGGAGGAGCGGATCATGCTCGTCGAGGTCGCCGGCCGCCAGGTGTGGCTGGCAGGCGTCTTCGGCGCCGCGCAGGCGCTCACCTACACGCATCTCGCGGTGCGACTCGGTGCGCGAGCGGTGGTGCAGGTCGGCTCGTTCGGCGGCCTCGCCGATGGCTGGGCGGTTGGGGACTGCTTCGTCCCGTCGTCGGTCGTCGGCCGCGACGGCGTGTCGCGCCAGCTGACCGATGGCGCTCCCGTGGTGCCGGATGCCTCGCTGGCGGATCGGCTGCGGCGCGGCCTCGCCGCCGCCGGCATGCCGGTGCGCGGCGGCAGCCTGGTGACGACCACCACGATCGCGCTGGAGCGCCACTCGGACGTCGCCCGCTGGCGCCGTGCCGGCCACGGCGGCGTGGACATGGAGTGCGCCGCCACGCTCGCCATGGCCGCCTCGGCGGGTGTGCCGGCGGCTGGCGCCTTCTTCCTCATCGACAACCTCGCCGACGATCACACCGTCTTTCAGCAGACAGACGAGGAGCGCATGCGCTGCCGCTTCAGCCGCGACGCCATCCTTCGGGCGGCCGTTGCGTCGGCGGTGCAATCGGTCAGTTGATAGCGCTCGTTGCGCCCCATGCAACGTCCGGAGCCCGAACGGCACATGTGACCTCGTCCTGCAGCCGTTTGTTGCCGGATCGGTGCAACGACAGACCGGCGGCGGTTGCCTCGCCGTCCGGACGTTGCCGACCGAGCAACGCCGCGGCCCGGCCGGTCCCCACGGGGCTTGACAGGTGACTATCCAGTCACCTAACGTGTGGCCATGACCGAGGAGCTGGAACCCGCCTTCCGTGCACTCGCCGACGCCAACCGCCGGCGGCTGCTCGACCATCTCCGCGAGCGCGACGGCCAAGCGCTGGCGGAGCTGGAGGCGACCCTGCCCGGCATGACCCGCTTCGGGGTGATGAAGCACCTGCGCGTGCTCGAGGACGCGCACCTGCTGACGACCCGCCGCGAGGGCCGCCGCAAGCTCCACTTCCTCAACCCGGTTCCCATCCAGCTCATCGCCGACCGATGGATCAGCCGCTACGCGGCTCCCTGGGTCAGCGGGCTGGCCGACCTGAAACAGACCCTGGAGGCTGAATCACCGATGTCCACACCCAAGCAGGTGTACGAGATCTTCATCCGCACCACCCCCGAGCGCCTGTGGCAGGCGCTGACCGATGGCGAGCTGAGCCGCCAGTACTATTTCAACACCGAGGTCCGCAGCGACCTCGAAGTCGGGAAGTCGTTCCAGTATTTCGGCGACGACGGCGTCATGCATCTCGATGGCGAGATCCTGGAGATCGACCCGCCGCGGCGCCTGGTCACGACGTTCTCGGCGCTGTGGAGCACCGAGATGGCGACGGATCCGCCATCCCGCATCACGTACGAGATCGAGCCGATGGGCACGACCTGCAAGCTGACGATGATCCACGACGGGTTCGAGTCGGAGACCGCGACCTACCGCGAGGTGGCCGGTGGCTGGAGCTTCATCCTCTCCGGCCTGAAGACGCTGCTGGAGACCGGTGAGCCGCTCAAGATCGGCGAGCCGGAGGAGGTCACCGCCTGACGGACCGATGCGGGAGGCCGGCGACGGCCTCCCGACGGAACCACCTCAGAACGGCTTCGCCACCATGAGCCACACGAGCAGCACGAGGCCGATGCCACCGATGAGCGCGAGGACGTACGGCCGCGACGAGTCGATCAGCGCGTCGATCTCGACATCCGAGAGCGGCGGCTCCTTCGACTCGCGCAGCTTGCCGTCGGCCGCCGGGATGGCCAGCGCGCTGCGCAGGCGACCGTAGAAGCTCGTTCCCATCGCGTACATCGCGACCGCGATCACGAGCAGCAGGCCGATCGAAACCCACAGCCACAGCTGCCCCCAGTACGACCCGCTGAATCCGGCGGCGATGCCCCCGGCGAGCAGCAGCAGCAACCCCAGGTACATGATCGCGATCCCACCCTGGCTGAGCTGGAGCAGGGTCGCCGCCCGGGCGCGGTCCCGCTCGCCGCGCAGCTTCAGCGTCGCACCCATCGAGACGCCGTGGGCGGCAATGAACAAGAAGGCGCCAAGCACGTGGGCGACCACGAACAACTGATGCATCGGTCCAATCTAGGACCGCCGTCAAGGCCGCAGCTGGACCCGGCGCAGGAGCTGCGCGTTGGCCGCGACCACGATCGTCGAGAGGCTCATCACCAGCGCGCCGACGCTCATCGGCAGAATGAAGCCCCACGGCGCGAACACGCCGGCCGCGACCGGGATGGCGAGCGCGTTGTAGCCGGTCGCCCAGACCAGGTTCTGGACCATCTTGCGGTAGGTCGCGCGGGACAGCGTGATGGCGCCCGCCACGTCGCGGGGATCGTCGCGCACGAGCACGATGCCCGCCGATTCGACGGCCACGTCCGTCCCGGCACCGATGGCGATCCCGACGTCCGCCTGCGCGAGCGCCGGCGCGTCGTTCACGCCGTCGCCGACCATGGCGACCCGCACCCCGCCGGCCTGAAAGCGCTTCACCGCGTCCGCCTTGTCCGCGGGCAGGACCTGCGCCGCGACCTCGTCGATGCCGATGCGGCGCGCCACCGATTCGGCCACCGCCTGCGCGTCGCCGGTGATCATGGCGACCCGCAGCCCGGCGTCGTGGAGACGCCGCACCGCCTCCAGCGACTCGGGGCGGATCTCGTCCTCCACCGCGAGCGCGCCGAGGACGGTCGCGCCCTCGATCACGTACAGCACGGTGCGCCCCTCGGCACTCCAGGCGTCCGCCGCGCGCGTCAGCTCGGGTCCGACCGCCGCGTCAGTCTCGGCCAGCACCCTGGGGCCGCCGACCTGGATGCGGCGACCATCGACGGTCGCCAGTGCGCCCCGGCCGGGCAATGCCTCGAATCCCGACGCCCGCCCCGGCGCCACGCCCCGCTCCTCCGCGCCACGAACCACCGCTC
>JBDTQJ010000172.1:0-3854 GCA_039932235.1 Chloroflexota bacterium | reverse complement strand
GAGATGGTTCCCTGGAATGACCCCACGGTGGTCCCAGTGGCGACGTAGAACGTGCGGTCTGCGGTGAAGCTGCCACTCGCGCCGGCAAAGCGGCCGGTGCCGCCGGTGATGGTCGCCTCCTCGTGGGTCGTGAGGACGCCGGGCTCGACGAGTGTCGCCAGGCCGGTGAACTCGGCCGTCAGGGTGTCGCCGTTCGCGGCGGTGAAGGCGTACTCGCCGGTTGCCGTGCGGAGCGCCTGGTTGACCTGATGCGGCACCTGGAGGGTAAAGGCGCCCAGCTGGTTGGCCGTGCCGCTCGCCTCGATCAGCACTGAAGCGATGGGCGGCGTGAGCGGGGTGACCGTGACCGTGCCGTCCAGGCGACCCCTGAACGGGACCTCGTCCGCGGCAGCGACGGGGGAGGAGACGGTGGCGACGGAAAGGAGCACGAGCGTGACCAGCGACAGCCGGCGCCTCAGGAGCGGGTTCATGAGTGGACCTCAGTGGGGATTCTTGTTGCTCTGAGGCTGTGGCCCGGGTCACCCGCGCGGCGTCGCGGAAACCCCTACAACTTGGTGTCGCTGCTTGACCGTTCTGTATCCTCCGCCGCATGGAGGTGCACAGCGGAGCCTCCGATCTGGTGGGGCGTGATACTGAGCTCGTCGCGATCGCGCGCCACCTGGATCGGCTAGCGTCCGGCCCGGCCGGCATCGTCATCGGCGGCGAGGCCGGCATCGGCAAGACCAGCCTCTGGTCGGCTACCGTCGATGCGTGTGGCGCGCGCGGCATTCGCGTTCTGGTCGCGCGGCCGGTGGCGGCGGAGCTCTCGCTGGGCCATGCCGCGCTCGGCGACCTCCTCGGCGGCACTGCGGATACCGTCACGCCCGCCATCCCCGAGGCCCAGGCTCGAGCGTTGGCCGCCGCGCTCGGCTGGACGACCGATGTCCACTCCGTCGAGCCCCTTCTGCTCGGCCGGGCGGTGCTGTCTGCGTTCCGCGCGCTGGCAGGTGATACACCGCTCCTCGTCGCCGTGGACGACGCGCAGTGGCTCGACTCGTCGTCCGCGCGGGCGCTCGCCTTTGCTGCGCGCAGGCTTGCGGACTCGCCGATTGGCTTCGCCATCACGCTTCGCGAGGGCCACGAGGATCCTCTGCAGCTCGCCACCGCCCTCGGCGACGGGTGCCTGACGCTCAGCCTTGGCGGGCTCAGCCTGGGCGCAATGGGCCACCTGCTCCGCACCCGGGCGAGCCCCACCATCTCGCGCCGCCGCCTGCTGGGCATTCACGAGCGTGCGGGCGGCAATCCGTTCTTCGCCCTGGAGATCACCAGGGTCGCGCCCGATGACGACGCCCTGCCCGCTGCCCTGACCGATCTCGTGGACCGGCGGCTGGCGACGGCGGTTGCCGGGCAGTCGGCCATCGAGCTGCTCGCCGTGACCGGACCGATGCCGGTCGGCGAATTTCCCGATCCCGCGGCCCTGGACGCGGCGGTGACCGATGGCGTGTGCGTCGAACGCGACGGGCTCATCCAGTTCTCGCACCCGCTGCTCGCCGCCGGCGCCTATGCGCGCATCCCGCCCGCTCGCCGGCAGGAGCTGCACCGGCATGCCGCGGCATCGGCCGATGCGCTGGAGCCGCGTGCCCGGCATCTCGCGCTTGCCGCGGCCAAACCGGACCGCGAGGTGGCACTCGTGCTCGACGGGGCGGCCGCATCGGCCCGGGCACGTGGCGCGCCGGAGTCGGCAGCCCGGTTTGCGGCACAGGCCCGCCGCCTCACCCCGCCCGGCGACGAGGCCGATGCCAGCCGCCGGACCGTGGACGAAGCGGAGTACCTCCTGCTCGCGGATGACCAGGCCGCAGCGAGGACGCTGGTGGATCCGCTGCTCTCCGGCGCGGCCAGCGGCGAAGTGCGCGTGCGCGCCCTCTTCGTGGTGGCGCTCACGACGCTGAACCCGCGAGAGGCGGTCAGCAGCCTGGAGGCCGCCGTCGCCGAGCCCCACGACGATGGGATCCTGGCCGCCCGCGCGCTCGCCCAGCTGGCGTGGCAGCGCGGCGCGTGGCTGGGCGACGTGGAGCCGGCGATCGACGAGGCGCTGGCGGCCGTCGCCCGCGCCGAGGAGGTGGACGATCCCGCGACCCTGGTGACGGCGCTCACGACCGCCGGGCTCATCCTCTCGCTCAGCGATCGGCCGGGGGCGGCCGAACATTTCGACCGCGCCCTGGCCATCACGGATCGCGTGCCGCTGGCCGTCGGCGACCGGATGCCGCGCGTGGCCTACGCCATGGAACGCGCCTGGCGCGGCCACTTCCGCACGGCCGAAGAGCTGCTCGGCGAGGCGCGGCGCACCGCTGAGGAGCAGGGCAACGAGTGGGTCCTCATGCGCCTCAACGAGTTCGAGGCCGATGTCGCGATGCGCCGCGGACGATGGGATGGGGCGGCGGCTCTGCTCGAGGCGGCACTCGAGGATGCCGTCGGCTACTGGCGGGCGAGGGGGCTCGTTCTGCGCGCCATCCTGCGGGCGCGGCGTGGCGACTCGAGAGCGCTGGATGACGCGGCCGAGATTCGCGCCTCGCCGGCCGCGGTGAACGATCCGCTGATGTCTGCCGCGGCCGACTTCGCACTAGGCCTGCTCGACCATGCGGCGGGCCGCACGAGCGAGGCCGCGGAGCGGGTCGCGCGCCTCGTCACCAGCGGAGCGCTGGCCGGTTCGCGATCGGCCGAGTTCGCGGTCCACATCCCCGAGGTGGTCTCCATCCTCGTCGAGGCGGGGCGACTTGACGAGGCCCGCTCGCTGGGTGAGGCGATCATCGGTCGATCGGTCCAGCTGGCGCCGTGGTCCGACGCTGCGGGCGCGCTGTGCCTGGGGCTGGTGGCGCACGCGGACGGCCGGCTCGAGGATTCGAAAACGCTGCTGGCCGACGCCCGAGCCCGATTCGACGCCATGGGTGCCACCTGGGACCTGTCGCAGGCGCTTCTGGCGGAGGGGAGCCTGCTGCGTCGCCTTGGCCAGCGACGTGGGGCCGAGGAGCTGCTCGATCGCGCGATCGGCATCTGCGATTCGCTGGGTGCCGCCCACGCGGCCGCCCGTGCGCGCGAGGAGCTGCGTCGCGCTCGCCCTCGACGTCGCACCGACGATTCCCTCACGCCCGCCGAGTCGCGGGTGGCCACCCTCGTGGCAGCGGGGCTGACGAACCGAGAGATTGCCGCTCAGCAGTTCACGACGGTGGCGACGGTGGAGGCGCATCTGACCCGCATCTACTCCAAGCTTGGGATGCGCTCACGGACCGAGCTCACCCGACGGGTGACCGACGGCTCCCTCGACCTCGCCACCGACTGACAGCGGCTGCGCCTCCGACGTCCGGCTGGGCGTAGCCGCCATGGCAACCGCCTGGACGATCCGCTCGACGCGCAGCCCCGCCCGACGGCCTGCCTCCATCACGGCTTCCGCATCGGGCGCCGCGAAGATGTGGAACGCGGCTTCATCCGCGGCGACGAACAGGGTGCCGAGGTACTCGACGCTGCTGCCCGCGGAGGTGAGCTCCAAGCACGCCGCTCTTGCGCGCGCCGCGGCCGCGCGCAGCTCCCCTCCGTTCGGCGCAGCCACGTAGCACTCCGCGAGTACCACCTGCCGCTCGTTGTCGACCCATTCGCTCACATCGCAAGGCTCACCGGCCGGGTGGGTCGCCCGCATCCCGGTATCCCCGACAACTTGTCCCGCGTTGGGCGTGCGATGCCACGAGTTTCCCCGCTCTGAGGAAGCGAAGATGCGGCCTGCCTACATCCTTTGATGTGAACCCGATTCGGGCCAGAGCGGTTCGTCCACGGTGAAGCCGAGGTCGCCGTCCCAGCTGTTGCGGTTGGCCACCTCGTGGACG
>JBDTQJ010000171.1:0-3876 GCA_039932235.1 Chloroflexota bacterium | reverse complement strand
TGAGGTCCAGGATCTGGGCCTGGATGGTCACGTCGAGCGCGGTGGTCGGCTCGTCGGCGATGAGCAGCTCCGGCTCGCAGGCCAGTGCCATGGCGATCATCACCCGCTGCGCCATGCCGCCCGAGAGAGCATGCGGGTAGGCATCCAGGCGGCGCGCCGGGTCGGGGATGCCGACCAGGCGCAGCAGCTCGGCCGCACGGCTGCGGGCCACGCGACCCTTCATGTTGCGGTGCAAGCCCAGGACCTCGGTGATCTGCGTGCCGACGCTCATCACCGGGTTCAGGCTGCTGGTCGGCTGCTGGAAGATCATGCTGATCCGGTTGCCGCGCAGCTTCCGCATCTCGCTGTCGCGGAGCCGCATCAGGTCCTCGCCGTCGAAGCGGATGCTGCCCGCCTCGATCCGGCCGGGTGGCGGGATGAGGCGCAGGATCGAGAGGCTGGTGACGCTCTTGCCGCAGCCCGACTCGCCCACCAGGCCCAGGATCTCGGCGCGGTTGACGTGGAAGTCGATTCCGGTCACGGCGCGCACGATCCCGTCCCGGGTGTGGAACGAGGTCTGGAGGCCCTGCACCTCCAGCAGCGGCCCACGGCGTGGCGCCGGGCTGCGGCGCGGCTCGGCCAGCTCGCTGATGGTCATCGGTTCAGCCTCGGATCGAGCGCGTCGCGCATCCCATCGCCGAGCAGGTTGAACCCGAGCACCGTCAGGCTCAGGGCGATGCCCGGGAAGAGGATGAGGTGCGGCGCGTTGAAGATGAAGTTGCGATTCTGGCCGATCATGCTGCCCCACTCGGCGATGGGCGGCTGGGCGCCAAGACCGAGGAACGAGAGAGCCGCCACCTCGAGGACGGCACCGCCGATGCCGAGCGTGCCCTGCACGATCAGCGGGGTGAGCGCATTGGGCAGGATCCGACGGAGCAGGATGCCGCGGTCCGATTCGCCCAGCGCCCGGCTGGCGGTGACGAAGTCACGCTCCTTGATGCTCAGTACCGATGCGCGCATCACGCGCGCATAGATCGGGATGGCCACGATGCCGATCGCCAGCTGCGCCTGGATCAACCCCGAGCCGATAACGGTGACGATGGCGATGGCCAGGATGAGCGCGGGGAAGCTGAGCACCACGTCCATCAGGCGCATGAGGACATTGTCGGCCCAGCCACCGGCATAGCCGGCGACGGCACCGATGAGCGTTCCCAGCACAATCGCGAAGCCGACCGTCACGAACCCGATGAAGAGGCTGATTCGCGTGCCGTGGACGACACGGCTGAAGACGTCGAAGAAGTTGCCGTCGACGCCGAACAGATGCTCCGGAGCGCTTGAATCGCAGCCCAGCAGGTGGACGCACGGCCCGGTGAGCCGGGTGATCTGCTCCGGCGTGTCCCCGTAGCGCAGGTCCTGGGTCGGTCCGAACGGGGCGATGACGTCCGCGCCGACGGCCAACAGCAGCAGCAGACCGAGGATGGCGAGACCGGCCTGGGCGGAGCGCTGGCGGACGACCGCGCCCAGCGTGTCGCGCCAGATGTTCGCGGGCCGTCCCTCGACCTTGACCGGCTCGATTGCACCGGCGCTGACGGCGGGGATACGATCCGTCATCGGAGCCGGATCCGCGGGTCGAGGTAGCCATAGCTGACGTCGACCACCAGGTTGATGAACAGGTACACCACCGCGATCACGATCGTCAGGCCCTGGACGACCAGGTAGTCGCGGCCCTGGATGGCCTCGGTAATGGTCTTGCCCATTCCGGCCAGGTTGAAGATCGTCTCGGTCAGCACGGCCCCCGAGAGGAGGAGGCCGAGCTGCAGGCCGATGATCGTCACCACCGGCAGCAGCGCGTTGCGCAGGCCGTGGCGCATCACCACCAGGCGCTCACCGAGACCCTTGGCCCGCGCGGTGCGGATGTAGTCGAGGCCCATCACGTCGAGCAGGCTGGACCGCGTCATGCGAGCGATGATCGCCAGCGGGATGGTGCCCAGCGCCACCATCGGCAGGATCATGTGCTTGATGGCATCGACGAACGCCGCCCACTGCCCGGTCAGCAGCGCACAGAAGACGTACATGTTGCTGATGAAGTCGAGGATCGCGCGGATCGGTCCCTGCACTCCGGTCAGACCCCAGGCCTCGGGGATGGTCTGGAGCGCCAGCCCCGAGGTGAGGCGCCCCGACGGTGGCAGCGCAATGGGCGTGTCGCGTAACACGACCGCGAAGAGCCATGCCAGCAGCAGGCCGAGCACGAACACGGGGGTGCTGACCCCGATGTTGGCCAGCATCATGGTGGCCACGTCGGCCGGCGAGTTCCGCCGCGCGGCCGAGAGTATGCCGAGCAGGATGCCCAGCACGCTGGCGAAGAGGAGCGCCAGGATGGTGAGCTCCATCGTGAGCGGCAGGCGCTCGAAGATGATCTCCGCGACCGGCCGGTTGTAGCGGATCGAGTCGCCCAGATCGAGCGTCGCGACCTGCCCGAGGTAGCGGACGAACTGGACCGGCAGCGGGTCGTTGAGCCCGAAGCGGGCGTTGAACGCGTCGCACAGGGCCGGCGTGGCGCGTTCCTGCAGCGCGGCACGGCAGGGATCCGACGGGATGACCCGTGCCAGCACGAAGACCAGCAGGATGACCCCGAGCAGGACGGGGATGCTGAGGAGCAGACGCCGGAGGATGAATCGCAGCATGAACGCTCAGGTCGCGGCAGGTTCGGAAGATAGCCGAGGGGCGCCGTCCGTGCGGGCGGCGCCCCTCGTGAACTTGGCCGTTAGCCTACCGCAGGCTACTCCTCCGCCGGCGGCACATTCAGGAAGCCACCGAAGAGGGCGCTGAAGTAGGCGAAGTCGCCCACGCGACCGATATGGAGCGGATGGTCCAGGTCCCACTGGAGGGCGTAGCTGAGCACGACGTCGTTGGCGTCGAGGGCTGCGCCGTTGTGGAACGTGACGCCGTCACGCAGGGTGCAGGTCCAGAGGGTCCCGTCGTCGTTGGCCGTGCATTCGGTGGCCAGGGCCGGCTCAGCGGCCGTCCCGGCAACCTCGTACGCGTACAGCGACTCGTTGATCTGCTCGCAGGCCCGCAGGCTCTCGCCATCGGTCTCGTCGCCGCAGTAGAGGCCGATGGGTTCGGCGTTCTGCATCCACACGAGCTGGTCCCGGTCACCCGGCACCATGCCCGAGAAGAGCTCATTCGAGAGCGGCGAGGAGTGCGCGTTCTGGACGTCCGCCTGGAAGACGGTGGCCGAGCCGCCATGGGCGATCGGCACCATCGGGACGTGCTCCTTGATGGCGTTGTTGGCATCGGTGTAGGCAGCTTCCCGGTCGGCGTCCTCGACCGACGTGGCACCGACGCTCAGCGCCTCGGTGATGTCGTCGAACTTGTCGCCGAACGAGGGAGCGGCGCCCGCGCCGAAGTGATAGTCGAGGAAGTTGGTCTGGTCGGGGTAGTCCGCGCCCCAGCCGAGCAGGAAGATCCCGTCCAGCAGGCCACCGTTCGAGTTGTCGATGAACGTCCCGGACTCCTGGACGTCGATCGTCGCCTCGATGTTGAGGTTCTCACGGAGCTGGGTCTGGATCTCGGTCGCGACCTGGGTCGGGTTCGGCAGGTAGCCGCGGACCACGTCGCGCAGGTGGATGGCGGTCGAGAAGCCATCGGGATAGCCGGCGTCCGCCAGCATGCCCTTGGCCGCCTCGGCGTCGAACTCGTACCAGTCATCACCGACGCAGGCGAACGCGATGGCGCACGGCGTGAAGTGGCTGGCGACCTCCGACCCCTCAGGGTAGAAGTTGTCGACGATCTGCTGGCGGTCGATGCCCATCGCTACGGCCTGGCGGACCTCCTCCTTGGCGAAGGGGTTCGTCGAGTTGTCATAGCCCTCGATGGACGGATTGTTGTTGAACC
>JBDTQJ010000170.1:0-3879 GCA_039932235.1 Chloroflexota bacterium | reverse complement strand
TGCAGGCCGTGGAGCTCGGTGTCGTCGCCGACGTTGACGATGACGCTCAGCTCACCGGGTGCGAGGACCTGCGCGAAGCCGTGTGCCAGCTTGGCCCCGCCGGTGCCGCCGGCGAGCAGCGCGACCTTCATGGCACGTCAGCCGGCCACGCGGAGGCCGCCTGGATGGCCAAACGCGCGTGTGGTTTGCGTAACGGCCCCCGAAGACCGTTCGGGAGGCCCAGAAGCTGGACATATCTGCGTATTGCCAGCCCACGAGCGGACAGATGCCGCTATAACGCTCACCAGCCGAGCATAAGACACGTTGCGCGCTCAGTCGCGTTCGAGGAGCGGCTTGACGTCGGTCATCATCCGCTCCATCGACTCGGCGTCGTATGGCGACGGGAAGCCGATGATGAAGTGGCGGTACCCGATCCCCAGGAACGGCCGCATCTTCTCGGCGACCTGCTCCGGCGTGCCGACCAGCTGGTTCTCCCAGGTGCGCGCCTGCCCGTTGTGCGCGAACGTCTCCTCCAGCACGCGCTGCGCCTCCGCGGCATCGTCGCGGATGATGCAGGTCCCCATCCCCGTGGTGCGTTCGATCTCCGAGGGGTCGCGGCCGACCTCCTCGCAGTGGCGCAGCAGGATCTCTTCCTTGCGCCGCACGTTCTCGAAGCCGCCGCCGAGGTTGCAGGCATCCGCGTAGCGGGCCACGGTGCGCAGGGTGCGCTTCTCGCCGCCGCCACCGACCAGCAGGGTCATGTGCGCCTGCACCGGCGGCGGATCGTTGCGCACCGCGCGGGTGGCGTAGAACTCCGACCCGGAGACCGGCTCGCCGTGGAGCATGCCGCGCATGATCTGCACCGCCTCGTCGAGCCAGCGCAGCCGCTCGCCGGGTGAGCCGCCGAACTCGATCCCGAAGGCGGTGTGCTCCGTCTCGAACCACGCGCCGCCGATGCCCAGGATTGCCCGGCCGTTGCTGATGTGGTCGAGCGTGGTCGCCATCTTGGCCACCAGCGCCGGATTGCGGAACGTGTTCGCCCCGACCATCAGCCCCAGCTTTGCGCGTGAGGTCGCCTCCGCCCAGGCGGCGAGGGTGAGCCAGCCCTCGAACATCGGTCCCTCGGGGGAGCCGACGATGGGATACAGGTGATCCCAGGTCCAGATGTCGTCGTAGCCCAGTTGGTCGGCACGGACTGCGGCGGCGCGGAACGGCTGCCATTCGCTGTACTGGCCCCAGGCGATCATGCCGAGCTTGAGGGTGGGTTCGGCCATGGTGGGCGGGACTCCTATCGGTCAGTCGTGGCGGATGACGCGCTCGATGCGCATGTCGATGGTGATCCGGTGCTGCCCCACGAAGCGCTCGGGCGGGTCGTCGTAGCGGCGTGCCAGATCCTGGATCACCTGCAGACCGCGGACCGGGTCGTCGTCGAGGTCCGCCCGACCCTCCAGGGTCACGTAGTCGTAGCCGTCCTCGAAGCAGAGCGAGAGGCGCGCGTCACGCTGCAGGTGGCGATGCTTCACCCGCCCGGAAAGCGTGTTGAGGACGACCGTGTCCTCCCGCTCGGGATCGAGGTCGAACCACACCACCGACAGGCTGGGGAAGCCGTCACGCCTGATCGTCGCCATCACCGGGTAGCGCGGCTCGGCCATCAGCCACTCGCGCAGGTCGGCGGTCAGCCGCTCCCCGGTCTTCATCGTTTCGGCCACCTGGACTCCTGTCTTGCACTCTGTTTTTCGGAGCGCAATGGTAGACCGATCTGGAGCGGATGCTCCGGCGGGCGCCTGCCACAGGCCAGCTCGGGCCAATCCGCGCGTCGTGCACGCTATCCGAGGTGGACCGCGCGAGCGCTGCCCCATTCCGCCCGCTGTGCACGTTGACCGATGCCACGCCCGCCCAGCGTGGCGCATTCGCGCGACGGTGCAAGATGGCCGAGGATGCGCGACCCGCCCGGCGACGTAACTTGCACCAGGGCAGGAATGACTGCACGGGCCAGACCGATGCCGACCGCTAGACTTCCGGCCATGCGCATCGGCTTCAAGACCAGCCAGTCGAACGTCGACTGGGCGACCCTCCTCGCCACCTGGGAGCTCGCCGACGAGACCCCGGCGCTCGACTCGGGCTGGCTGTTCGACCACTTCGTCTCGCTGGCCGACGGCGGCCCGTGCCACGAGGGCTGGACCGTGGCCAGCGCGCTCGCGGCGCGGACGCGACGCCTGCAGCTGGGGCACCTGGTGATGAGCAATACCTATCGCCATCCCGCGGTGCTGGCCAAGATGGCCGCCACCCTCGACCACGTCGCCGGCGGGCGATTCGTGCTCGGCCTGGGAGCGGGCTGGCACGAGGAGGAGCACGCGATGTACGGCATCCCGCTGCCGCCCATCGGCGAGCGCATCACCATGCTGGACAGCGCCGTACGGGTCCTGCGCGCGCTCTTCGAGTCACCGGCCGGCGTCTCGCTGGACGCCCCGCCCTACCGCCTCACCGATGCCGTCTGCGACCCGCCGCCGCGTACGCCGGGCGGCCCGCCGATCTGGCTCGGAACCCAGGGCCTGAAGCGCGGCCTGCGGATCGTGGCCGAGTTGGCCGATGGCTGGAATCACACCGGTGCCTTCGAGACGTTCGGCGCGAAGCGCGACGCGCTGCTGGCCCACTGCGAGACGGTCGGCCGCGATCCGGCGGAGATCGAGATCAGTGCCCAGGTGCGCACCGGCGACGGGTACGCCGCCGCCCTGGCCGACGCGCTGCGCTACGTCGATGCGGGGGTGCAGCACGTGGTCGTCATGATGCCCGCAGCGGATGGACCCGACGGGCTGCGCCGCCTCGTCCACGAAGTCGTGGAGCCGCTGCGCGAGCAGCGCGGGTGACGTCCGCGCGGCTGCTGAGCATCGGCAGCGAGATCCTGCTCGGGGAGACGGTCGACACGAACGCGGCGCACCTCGGCGGTGAGCTCGCTCGGCTCGGGGTGGTGGTGGAGGGGGTGCGCGCGCTGCCGGACGACCGGGCGCTGATCGCCGCCGCCTTCCGCGAAGCACGCGCGGCGGTGGACGTGGTCATCGCCACCGGTGGCCTGGGCCCGACCCACGACGACGTGACGCGCGAGGGACTCGCCGACGCGCTCGATGAGGCTCTCACAGAGGACGGGGAACTGGCCGACCACCTGCGCGACCGATGGCGCGGCATGGGCGACTTCCCCGCGAGCAACCTGCGCCAGGCGCTCCGTATCCCATCCGCCACGCTGCTCGACAACCCGGTGGGCTCGGCCCCCGGCTGGTGGGTCGATCGGGACGCGTCGGTCGTCGTGCTCATGCCCGGGGTCCCGTCCGAGATGCGCCGCATGTGGGTCGAGCAGGCGGCACCACGCCTCGCCGAGCGCTTCGACCTGGCACCGCTGCTGATGCGCACGGTCAAGTGCTGGGGGCTGGGCGAGTCGCGCATCGCCGACCTGCTGGGCGACCTGCTCGCATCGCCGGGAGCCGGCGTCGACGCCGGGATCTACGCCCGCGACGATGGCGTGCACCTCCGCTTCTCGACCCGCGACGCGGAAGCTCGCGCAACGCTTGATGAGTGCGTGGCCACCGCCCGCGAGGCGCTGGGTCCCGATGTGTGGGGGCTGGACGAGGAGCGGCTGCCCGAGGTGGCGATGCGGGCCGTCGGGGGGACGCTGTCCAGCGTCGAGCACGGACTGCACGGAGCGTTGGCGGCCGTGCTGGCGGGCACGCCCGGGTACGTGGGCGGCATCGTGGCCGAGGCGGCGGCGGACGTGTCGCCACTTCGCGCCGATGCGCTGCTCAGCGTGCGCCTCGGCGATGCCGGGGCGCACGGGCGGAGCATGGTCGCGTGCGAGCTACGGACCGCGAATGGCTCACAGACGTGGCGGCTCCGCATCCACGGCAGCGG
>JBDTQJ010000169.1:0-3904 GCA_039932235.1 Chloroflexota bacterium | reverse complement strand
GGCTCGGCCTCCTCCACGCGCTCGGGCTCGCCGTCCGTCTCCCAGAACGGCCGCGAGGTACGCCACCGGGTGGCATCGGGCGCACCCTCGGGCGTCTCCCAGAAGGGTCGTGCCTCCTGCCAGGGCCAACGCTCGGCCGGGTCCTGGTCGGGCGCATCGGTCGAGCCGCCCTCGGACGGGGCATCCGGCGGCTGCGGCGTCCCGACGTCCTGGGCGGGCCAGTCGGGATGCGACGGTTCGCGGCGCTCGGGCCGCTCGTCGTGATCCCGGTCGTCCGTCACTCGAGCGCCCCGCCTGGTTCGCGGATCACGCGGGCATCATAGCGAAGGCCGACCACCACGATCCCCGCCAGGACCAGGATCGTACCGATGATCATCCGCGGGTCGAGGAGCTCCCCCAGGAAGATCGTGCCGAGCCCTACCCCCACGACCGGGAAGAGATAGGTGACCATCGTCGCCAGTGTCGCCCCGAGGTGGTGGATCAGGAAGAAGAAGCACAGGTAGGCGACAAAGCTGCCGAGCAGCCCAAGCCAGAGGACGGCGATGATGCCATCGGGCTGGGTGGGCACCTCCAGCGGCCACTCGCTGACGATCGCCAGCAGCCAGAGGTAGAGCGCGGCGAAGATGAGCGACCCGCCGGCGACGACATACCGATGCGTCCGCGTGATCCGGTGCCGCGCGTAGCTCGCCCCGAAGGCATACGACGCGGCGGCGGCCACCACCGCCAGGGCACCGATGACGCCCATCGGGTCGGCGTCCATGGCCAGCTCGCGGCTGGCCAGCACCGCGGCGCCGCCGAAGCCGAGGATCAGGCCGGTCACCCGCAGGGCGGTCACCGGCTCGGTGCGCAGCCACAGCCCGGCGATGATCAGGCTGAACAGCGGCACCAGCGAGTTGAGCACCGCGGCGGTGCCGGAGTCGACGTGCAGCTCGCCCCAGCTGATCAGGAAGATCGGCAGCCCGGTGTTGATGAGGCCCAGCACCGCCAGCGGCAGCCATTCGCGCCACTGCCGCGGCAGCCGCTCACCGATGAAGGGAAGGAAGAGGAGGAAGCCGAGTGCCCCGAGTGACATGCGCAGCGCGACCAGGGTGGCCGGACCGATCTCCTGCAGCGCGATCTTGATCCACAGGAACGACGACCCCCAGATGAGGCCGAGCAGGATGAAGACGGCCGGCATCAGCCAGCGGGCGGGGGAGGACATCGCGCCGAGGATAGCAACGCCGGCCCGATGCGTCCGGTTCAGCCTCCGGGCGTGACCGGCACGACGGTCGGCGCATCCGGCAGCCCGACGCGCTCCACGACGTCGGGCGCAATGGGATCCGCACCCAGCCGCTCGGCCAGCCACGCGATGCGGGCGGCCGTGGCATCCGCGTCGAGGACGTGGCCCGCGTCGAAGGCCTGGACCGTCGTCCCCTCGGGAGCGGCGGTGGTGAACGCATCGACCGCGTCGGGGGTGACCACGTCGTCCGCGCTGCCGAATTGCAGGAGCAGCTCCTCGCCATCGGCCTCGCCGATCCGCGCCGTCGCGTCGAACGGCGCCAGCGCGGCGAGATAGGCCTCCCATTTCTCCATGCCGATCATCGAGACGATCGACGCCAGGCGCCCGGCAGCCTCGCCGCGCAGGTAGTCGGTCCACGAGGGGCGCCCCGTCACCAGCGCAAAGGCGATCGGCCGCTCGTCGACGGCCGCCAGGAGAGCACCGGTGGAGGCGCCCCAGGAGTGCCCCATGAAGCCGATGCGGTCCGGGTCGACGTTCGCGTCGCGCACCAGCACGTCGATCCCCGCCCGCAGGTCGGTGACGATCCGCTCCATCATCGCCACCTCGTCCTGTGGCGCGAAGTAGTTGCCGGCCTCGGTGTCGCGCGCCTCCCCGGCGCGGACCCACGGTGCGTCGAGGACGATCGACGCGACGCCGCCCGTGGCCATGGCCATCGCCTCGTCGAGCAGGTCGTCGCGATCGGTCTCCGATCCATGCAGGTAGAGCATCCCGGCGAACGGCCCGTCGCCGGGCGGGGTCACGAGCCAGGCGCTCACCTCGGCTCCCCGAGGACCGGGATAGCGCAGATCCTGGATGGTGGTGCCGTCCTGGAGGGTCGCCTGCACGGTCAGCACGGCGGGCCCCACGCTTCCCGCCGCGTAGGCGAAGCGGTCCGCCGGTGGCGGCTGGGTGGAAGCGGCACCGGACCCGGTGGCCGAGCCGCTACGATCGGTGCCGCCGGTGCCACAGCCGGCGAGGAGGGCCGCCAGGGCCAGCGGGAGCAGGCAGGTGCGGGGTTGCATGATTGATGGAAAATAGTCCATCGATGGAAGATAGTCAATTGTCGAAGGGTGACGACGCGCGTGATGCGACGCCGGCGGAGGCGCGTGCCCTCTCGCATCCGCTGCGGCTGCGCATCCTGCGCCTGGTGATCGACGAGGCGCTCACCAACCGGCAGCTCGCCGCGCGGCTCGGCCGCGACCCCGGCACGGTCCTCTACCACGTGCGGCAGCTGGTCAGGCTCGGCTTCCTCAAGGCCGACGCGGTGCGTCGCGGCGGCTCCGGGCATCTCGAGCGCCCATATCGGATCACCGGGAAGTCGTGGACCCTGCGCGTCAAGCCGGAGGGCACCTGGGCGACCTCGGTCCTCGACGCCACGCGCGAGGAGCTGGTCGAGGCCGGAGCCCGTGCCGCGATCGGCATCCAGCGGCTCGGCGTTCGCCTGACCGATGCGGACGCGGCCGACCTGAAGCGCCGCATGCACGCCCTGGCCGACGAGTTCGCCGGGCGCGACAGCGCCGATGGGCGCCCCGTCTCGATCCTCCTCCTCGCCCACCGGCGGCGCGCGTAAGATCGGCGCCATGACGACCGTTCGCGTGGCCGCTGCCCAGATCGACCCGACGCTCGGCGAGGTGGAGGGCAACCTCGAGCGCATCGGGCGCGCGGTGACCGAGGCGGCTGCCGCCGGCGCGCGGCTGGTGGTGCTGCCGGAAGCGGCGGTGACCGGGTACACGTTCGCGTCCCTCTCCGAGGCAATGCCCGTTGCGCGCCACGCCATCCGGGTCGTGCCGCAGCGGCTGCTCGAGATGGCCGCCATCCACGAGGTTGCCATCGTGTGCGGCAGCCTGGAGGCGATGGGCGACGAGATCTTCAACGTGGCGCACCTCGCGACGCCGGCTGGCGAGCACCTCGTGTACCGCAAGATGCACCTGCCGTTTCTCGGCGTCGACCGCTTCGTGACGCCGGGACCGGAGCCGCCGTTCGTGGTCGAGGTGGCCGGCATGCGGATCGGGATCCTGGTCTGCTACGACCTGCGCTTTCCCGAGGCGGCGCGTGTGTGCGGCCTCGAGGGTGCCGACCTGATCTGTCTCCCCACCAACTGGCCCGTGGGCGTCGACTTCCATCCGGATCTGTTCGCCCCCGCGCGAGCGGCGGAGAACCACTGCTACCTGCTGGCCGCGGACCGGGTCGGCACCGAGCGCGGGGTGACCTTCATGGGTCGCTCGGTGTTCGTGGATCCCGACGGCCAGCGGGTCGCGGCCGCCTCCGACACGGACGAGGACCTGCTCATCGGCGAGGTGGACGTCGAGCGCGCGCGGACGACCCACGTGCGGCGGCGACCCGGGGAGCACGAGTGGGACACCATCGCCGACCGGCGGCCGGGGCTCTACGCGCGCCTGGCGAAGCCCGGCGTGGACCGGCTGCACGCGGCGGTGCCGGGCATCGTCACCGGCGAGGAATGAGTCACTCCAGGGCGCGCACGGCGATGTCGCGTCCCTCGCGGACCACCTTCTCGACGCGATCGTAGGCCTGCTCCACCGACATCCCGACCGATTCGTAGAGGCGCGTGGCGCCGGTCAGGGATCCGGCATCGACCCCCAGCGAGACGGTGCGGATGCCGCGCTCCCAGAACCCGCCGAAGCTGTG
>JBDTQJ010000168.1:0-3931 GCA_039932235.1 Chloroflexota bacterium | reverse complement strand
GACCCGGTCACCAGCTGGGAGATCATCCAGCTCCTCATCCAGATCAACGAGCTCGGGACGACGGTCCTGATGGCGACCCACAACCAGGAGATCGTGAACGCCATGCGGCGTCGCGTGCTGGCCCTGGAGGGTGGGACGCTGGTGCGCGACGAGGCCGGCGCGGCCTACGAGCGCGAGTACTGACCGATGGGCTACCTCGCAGGCTTCCTGCGGTTCTGGGGCTTCTCCGTGGTGCGCGCCTGGCAGGGCTTCTGGCGCAACGCGATGATGAGCCTGGCGGCCACGGCGACCGTGGTGCTGATGCTCGTGCTCCTCTCCGGCCTGTTCATCGTGCTGACCGGCCTCAACTCGGGGATCGAGTTCATCGAGCGCAAGGTCGGGGTCACCGCCGAGCTGCTGGACGCGGTGCCGGAGGCGCGGCGCACGGAGCTGATCGCCGACGCGCGGGCGCTGCCCGGTGTGACGGCCGTGACCTACATCTCTCCCGAGGCGGCGATGGAGCGGCTGCGCGCCGCCTTCGCCCAGCGGGGCCAGACCCTCAACACCGGCGGCGCCACGATCACGCTGCAGGCAACCCTCGAGATCACGCTCACTGACCCGGAGTTCGCGGACGAGGTGAGCGCCGCCATGGCCGACGAGGTCGGCGTGCGCAAGGTGATCACCAAGCAGGAGGAGATCGACACCCTCGTCGGGGTCATCGAGGTCATCCGCACCGTCGGCCTGGTGGCCATCGGGCTCATTGGCCTGACGGTGCTGTTCATGATCGTCAACACCATCCGCATCGCCGTCTACAGCCGCTCCAACGAGATCGAGATCATGCGTCTCGTCGGCGCATCCGACTCCTTCATTCGCTGGCCGTTCATCCTGGAGGGGATCCTGTGCGGGCTCATCGGTGCGGTGGTGGCGGTCATCCTGGTGAGCATCGTGTGGGATCCGATCCAGCCGATCCTGGTCAGCGTGTTCCAGATGCCGACCGCGGTGAGCGCGCGCAACCTGGCCTCGCTCAGCGCGCTGCTGTTCGGGGTGGGCGTCGGAATCGGGGCGGTCGGATCGTGGATCAGCGTCCGCTCGTACCTCTCCGCCGCTGCCTGAGACGTTGCGAATCTGACACGTCGGCGTAACCGGACCCGAACGAAGCCGGTGCTACACTCCGCGGACCTTCATGACCGATCACACCCCGGGCGCGCCTCCCGCGCCGCCTGACCCGGTACTCCCCTCGTCCCGCCCCGAGCCGGGCATCGGCACGCCCGTCCGGGTGGTCGAGCGCGCGGGCCCGTCCGCGACTGCCTGGATCGTGAGCCTGGTGCTCGCCGCGGTGGTGGGCGCGATGCTCTTCTCGGCGGGCTTCCTGGTGCGCGGTGGCGGCTCCGCCGGCGGTGGTACCTGCACCGCGCCGAGCGAGGCGTTCGTCGCCCTCTGCGAGGCCTACGCCAAGCTGAAGGCCGAGTACGTCGACGAGCTCGACGATGGGAAGCTGGTCGACGGCGCCATCCAGGGCATGTTCCAGTACGGCGGTCCTGACCCGTTCAGCGGCTACATGCCGCCCGAGCAGTACCAGCAGGCGCTCGGGGACCTGTCCGGCAAGTTCGAGGGCATCGGCGCCGAGATGGCGCTCAAGAACGTGGCCGATCCCGGCAATCTCGAGGCATGCCCCACGCTCTCCGACAGCTGCGTGCTGGTCGTCGTGGCGCCCATCGCCGGCTCGCCGGCAGAGGCGGCCGGGCTGCAGGCCGGCGACATCGTGACCGCGGTCGACGGGACGAGCGTCGATGGCTCCACGATGCAGGACCAGATCACCAAGGTCCGCGGCGCGGCCGGCACCGACGTCACGCTCAGCCTGAACCGCGACGGCCGCGCGTTCGACCTGACCATCACGCGCGCCGAGATCACCACCCGCGAGGTGACAACGCGGATGATCGACGGGCATATCGGCTACATCGGCCTGCACAGCTTCAGCGATTCGGCGTCCGACCAGTTCCACACCGCCCTGACCGCGCTGCTCGACGACGGCGCCGACCAGATCATCTTCGACCTCCGCGACAACCCGGGCGGCTACATCGAGGCGGCACGCCGAATCGGCAGCGAGTTCATCAAGTCCGGCCTCATCTTCAGCCAGGAGTCGGCCGGCAACGACGTCAAGCGCTGGGAGGCGACCGGCAGCGGTGCGGCCACCGACACCGACATCCCGGTGGTGGTGCTCACCAACGAGGGCAGCGCGTCGGCCTCGGAGATCGTCGCCGCGGCGCTCAAGGAGACCGGGCGCGCCACCGTCATCGGCCAGCCGACCTTCGGCAAGAACACCGTCCAGGTGTGGGCGCCGCTCGACAACGAGGGCGGCGTGCGGATCACCATCAGCCGCTGGTTCACCCCGCAGCACAACAGCGTGGCACCAGATGGCCTGGCTCCTGACATCACGGTTGAGGTGCCGCCCGAGACGCCGCCCGAGCAGGACCTGTACGTCGACCGCGCGGTCGAGTACCTCAGCTCGCAGGGCATCGGCGAACCCGGCGCCTCGAGCTCGCCGGCGGCACTCGGCCCCGCCTCCCGGATGGCGGCCTACGACGCGTCGGGGCTGCACCGCATCGAGGTCTGAGCCGCGCGGCCTTGTGCTGCGCCGGACGTGGTGCTAGCATCGCCGGCAACGAAAGGAGGTGGTGTGCACGTGAGTAGTTCTTTGCACGCCACCACCGAGGCGGTGCGATAGCCCACTTCGAGTGGTAGCGACGGATAAGAGCCGGCCGATACGGTCGGCTCTTTCCATGCCCGGCCGATGCCACCTCCGGAGCACAGGATCAGACCGATGTCCGACGAGACGATCGCCGTCAACCGGCGAGCACGACACGAATACGCGATCGAGGAGACCGTCGAAGCCGGCCTCGTGCTGACCGGGACCGAGATCAAGTCGATCCGGGCCCACAAGGCGAACCTGGCCGAGGCCTACGCGCGCATCGATGGCAACGAGGCGTGGCTCATCGGTGCGCACATCGCGCCGTACGCGGAGGGCAACCGCTGGAACCACGAGCCGACACGAACGCGCAAGCTCCTGCTTCACCGCGGCCAGATCCTGGAGCTCATCACCCTCACCAAGGCCAAGGGCCTGACCCTCATCCCGCTGCGCCTCTACATCCGCAACGGGATGGCCAAGCTGGAGCTCGGCGTGGCGCGGGGCAAGAGGGCGCACGACAAGCGCCGCACGATCGCGGAGCGCGACATGCGCCGCGAGCTCGAGCGCGAGACGAAGCAGGCGCGCGTCAAGCTCTGAGGCGCTTGCACCCGACCGCTATTGCGTTCGAAATATCGAAAGGAACGTGCCTAAGCGCCTCCCGGGGTGCGAATCGTTCGATAGATCGATCAGCCCCGAGCGTGAGCGTCGCGGCCGCGCACTGCGCACGCTCGCCGGCGTTCGCTATATCGACGAAACACGCCGCGCCGTCGGACTCCGGTGGACATCGTTCGGTTAATCGAACGGCGGGCGCGGGGCGCGGCTCAAGTTCGTCCATTGGAACAGGCGTTCACCTGTGGTAGCATCGGTGCATATCGGTCCGTGGGGATGTCAGGTTTCGACAGGGCTCAGGGACCGGGAATCGCAAGCCGAGGCGCCCTCAGGCCTCGTAAAAAGAGGGCACCAAAAGTAACTGGCAACAAGCCCAGCTACGCTTTCGCTGCCTAGGCAGTGAACATTGACGCCGTCTCCCCTCCCTGGACGGCGAAGATGTCATTCAGGGGAGGTGCGACGGCGCCGACTCCGGTGAGCGACGTCAAAGAGGCCGCAAGGCCACGCCGGATAGCCACTGAGGCACCCCGCCGGTTGGGGGCCCGGGACGCGAACCTTTAAGTTAGCCGGAAAAGCTTGTAGGAAGTTCCCGGCGACTTGGTTCTGGACGGGGAGTTCGATTCTCCCCCATCTCCACCATTCCTCAATCCCGGTCCG
>JBDTQJ010000167.1:0-3940 GCA_039932235.1 Chloroflexota bacterium | reverse complement strand
AGCTCAGCCCCGGCGACCTGGTGGTGCACGTGGACCACGGGATCGCGCGGTACGTTGGCATGACCCAGCGCGAGGTGTCCGAGGCGGTCAAGGAGTACCTGCAGCTGGACTTCGCCGGCGACGACAAGATCTTCCTGCCCGCCGACCAGATTGGTCGCATCACCCGCTACAGCGGCGGAGCCGGCCCAACGCTCTCGAAGCTCGGCGGCGGGGAGTGGGAGCGCACCAAGAGCCGCGTGCGGCGCGCGGTCAACGACCTTGCGCGCGAGCTGCTGGCGATCTACGTGGCCCGCGAGGACGCGCCCGGCTTCGCCTTCAGCGCCGACAGCACCTGGCAGCGCGAGCTGGAGGAGAGCTTCCCGTACACCGAGACGCCGGACCAGGCGCGCAGCATCGAGGAGGTCAAGGCGGACATGCTGCGCCGCCGGCCGATGGACCGCCTCGTGGTCGGCGATGTCGGCTACGGCAAGACCGAGGTCGCGCTGCGCGCCGCCTTCAAGGCGGTCCAGGACGGGCGCCAGGTCGCGGTGCTGGTGCCGACCACCGTGCTGGCGCAGCAGCACCTGCTCACCTTCCAGCGCCGCCTGGCCGCCTTCCCGGTGGGCATCGCCATGCTGAGCCGCTTCGTGCCCAAGAAGCAGCAGGAGCGGATCCTGGCGGGGGTCGAGGAGGGGAGCGTCGACATCCTCATCGGCACGCACCGCATGCTGAGCCGCGACATCCGCTTCGCGGACCTCGGGCTGCTGATCGTCGACGAGGAGCAGCGCTTCGGGGTGGCCCACAAGGAGCGCCTCAAGCAGCTGCGCACCGAGGTCGACGTCCTGACCCTCAGCGCCACGCCCATTCCGCGCACCCTGCACCTCTCCCTGGTCGGCATCCGCGACCTGAGCGTCATCGAGACGCCGCCAGAGGCGCGGCTGCCCATTCAGACCCGCATCGCCGAGGACGACGACGGCCTGGTGCGCGACGCCATCAACCGCGAGCTCGACCGCGGTGGGCAGGTCTTCTACGTCCACAACCGGGTCGAGAACATCGAGGCGGCCGCGGAGCGGGTGCGGCGCCTGGTGCCGCGGGCACGCGTCGCCATCGGTCATGGCCAGATGGCCGAGGGGATGCTGGAGCGGGTCATGGTCGACTTCAGCGAGGGTTCGACCGATGTCCTGGTGTGCACCACCATCATCGAGTCCGGCCTCGACATCCCCAATACCAACACGATCATCATCGTCCGCGCCGACACCTTCGGGTTGGCGCAGCTCTACCAGCTGCGGGGCCGGGTCGGCCGCTCGGACCGCCGCGCCTACGCGTACCTGCTCCATCGCCGCGGCCAGCCGCTGTCGCCCATCGCGCGGAAGCGGCTGCATGCCATCTTCAGCGCCTCCGACCTGGGGGCGGGCTACCAGATCGCGCTCTCCGACCTCGAGATCCGCGGCGCCGGCAACATCCTGGGCGGGGAGCAGCACGGCTTCATGGCCGCCGTCGGCTTCGAGCTTTACACCCGCATGCTGGCCGAGGCGGTGGAGGCGCGGAAGGGCAACCGACCGATGCCCGACCCGACACCCGTCCGCCTGGACCTCCATGGCTCGGCGTTCCTGCCGGATGACTACCTTGCCGACTCGGGCGCCAAGCTGGAGGCCTACCGGCGCTTCGCCCAGGTCCGGACCGATGCCGATGCCGAGGCGCTGCGCGCCGAGCTGCGCGACCGATTCGGCCCGATCCCGACCCCGGTCGAGGGCCTCTTCACGGCGGTCCGGGTGCGGATGGCCGCCGAGGCGGCCGGGGTGCCGGAGGTGCATGCCGACCCGCAGCAGGTGACGCTCAAGTGGCCGCGCGTGCTGGATCGCCACGCGCTGAGCGTCGCGCTGCAGACCGCCGGCCTGCGGCCCACCATCGGGTCGAACCAGGCGCGCATTCCGGTGGCGGCTGGACGTGACCCGATCGAGGTGGCGCTCCACGCCCTGGAGGCTCTCGTCGTCGCGGCGCGGGTACCATCACCGGCGTGATTGGATCGGAGCGCGTGCGCCTGCGCGAGGTGACCGCCGATGACGTGGAGCGGATCGATACGTGGGAGGCGGACCCGGTCATCAAGGGCGAGTTCAACGACTTCGGGGAGCCGCCGCATTCGATCGCCGAGAGCTTCGCCGCGGGGACGATCATCGGTGACGATCACGGCATGCTGGTCATCGAGCGCGTCGCGGATGACGAGCCGATCGGCACGGTCGGCTGGCGCGCGGTCAGGTACGGCCCCACCACCGGATCACGGGCCTGGCAGCTCGGCATCTCGATCATCCCCGAGGGTCGCGGCCGGGGTTTCGGCAGCGAGGCGCAGCGCCTGCTCGCCGATCACCTCTTCGACACCACCGATGCGTTCCGCGTCGAGGCCTCGACCGATGTCGACAACCTTGCGGAGCAGCGCGCGCTGGAGAAGGCGGGCTACCAGCGCGAAGGCGTCAACCGCGGTGCGCAGGTGCGCCCGACCGGCCGCCACGACCTGATCCTGTACGCGCGACTCAGGTCCGACCTGGACTGAGGCCGGGTCCGCGCACCGTGTCATGGTGGCGATCCTGCAGCGGAGGCATCCATGCGCATCCTGAAATGGTGGACGGTGGTCCGCGACAGCCTCTGGTTCATCCCGGCCATCTGGGTCGTCGCTTCCGCGGTGCTGGCGCTCGTCATGGTCGGCATCGATCACGCGACGCCAGACGTCGTCGCCGATTTCCCCCTCGTCTTCGGTGGCGGGGTCGATGGAGCGCGTGGCCTGCTGTCGTCCATCGCAGGCTCCATGATCACCGTTGCGGGCGTGACCTTCTCGATCACCGTCGTGGCGCTGCAGCTGGCCTCCTCCCAGTTCTCCCCGCGGGTGCTGCGGAACTTCATGCGCGACCGGAGCAGCCAGGTGGTGCTCGGCGCTTTCATCGGCTCGTTCGCGTACGCCATCCTCGTGCTGCGGTCGATCAGGGGCGGCCAGGACGGCGCCGAGCCGTTCGTGCCGTCCGTCGCGGTGACCGTCGGCATCCTGCTCGCCCTGCTCGCGATGGGCATGTTCGTCTTCTTCATCCATCACATCGCCAGTCGCATCCAGCTGTCATCGATCGTGGCCAACATCGCCGACGAGACAACCGACAAGGTGCGGCGCGAGTGGACCCTCGAAGCTCCCGACGGCGGGCCGGCCGAGCTGCCGGCCGAGCCACCGAACCGTATCGCCGCGCAGGGCAGCGGCTACCTCCAGCTCGTCGACGAGGAGGGTCTGAAACGCATCGCGACCGATCGTGACCTCGTCCTGCGCCTCGACGTCAAGCCGGGCGCCTGGGCGCAGCAGGACGCGCCGCTGTTCTCTGTCTGGCCCGCCGCCGCCGCGCGCGGAGACGACCTCACCGACCAGCTCCAGGCGCACGTCTCGCTCGGGGCGCAGCGCTCGATCGAGGTGGATGCGGCTTTCGGTATCCGCCAGCTCGTGGACGTCGCCCTCAAGGCGATCTCACCGGGCATCAACGACCCGACATCGGCGGCCGACTGTGTCGTGCGCCTGGGCCAGATTCTCGTGGCGGCAGGTCGGCGCCACCACCCGCCGACGGTGCATCGGGACGACGGCGGCCAGCTGCGCCTCGTCGTCCCGCGCGATGACTGGCCGGCCCTGGTCGGGGTGGCCTTCGACCAGCTGCGCCAGTACGGCGCCGGCAATGTCGACACGGCGATCGCCATGGCGCGGACGCTGGGGACGATCGCGACCGCGGTGCCGCGTGAGCGGCACGCACCGTTGCTCGACCAGCTCGAGCTGGTCCGCCTGGCACTCGTCGACATCACGCCGCCCGAGGACCGCGCCCGGGTTGCGCGCGCCGTCGAGCACGCGGTGGACGCGGCGCGCGCCTGACATGGCGCGGCGGAGGGGGTCGGGACACGTGTGGCACGTCCGTCCGCGGACTCCACGCTGACGACCGCGGTG
>JBDTQJ010000166.1:0-3948 GCA_039932235.1 Chloroflexota bacterium | reverse complement strand
CGCGAGACGCTCGACTTCATGCTCGCCGAGCTGCGGACCGACGATGGCGGGTTCGCCTCCGCCCTTGACGCCGACAGCGAGGGCGAGGAGGGCCGCTACTACGCCTGGACCGATGCCGAGCTGCGCGCGACCCTGACGACCGCCGGCTTCTCCGCAGCCGACGTCGAGGCCGTTGTCATTGGGTTCGGGGTCACCCTCGCGGGCAACTGGGAGGCTGGTCGCAACGTGCTGCACCGACCCGCGGGTGTGGCGTTCGAGGAGTCGCTGGCGAGCCGCGCGCGTCACGCCCTGCGCACCGCGCGCGGGCAACGAGTGCGCCCCGGCCGCGACGACAAGCAGCTGGCGAGCTGGAACGGCATGGCGCTGCGAGCGGTGGCCCACGCGGCGCTGGTGCTCGACGAGCCGGCCTACGCGGACGCCACGGCGCGCCTCGTCGAGTTCGTGCGGCGACGGCTGCTGCGCGACGGGGACCGATTGTGGCGCACGTCGCGCGGGGAGCGGGCGCACACGCCGGCCTTTGCCGAGGACTACCTCATGCTCGCCGACGGGCTGCTGACGGCCCACGCGGCGCTCGCGGATGTCGGGACGCTCGAGCTGGCACGGACCCTCGTGGATCGTGCTGTCGCCGACTTCTGGGACGTGGGTGCGGAGGTGCTCGCCGAGACCGGGTCGGAGCACGAGACGGCGATCGCCAGGGTTCGGTCCCTGACCGACGGCGCCACACCGAGCACCAACTCTGTGGCGGCCGACGTGCTTCAGCGCCTGGCCCTCATGACCGGCGACGCGGACCTCGATCGGCGGGCGCGCTCGATCATGCGCAGCGTCGCGCCGGCCCTCGACCGTCAGCCGACGATGTTCGGGCGCATGCTGGCCGCCGTCGATCGCTCGTTGACACCACCCCTGGATGCCGTGGTGGCGGCCGGCGGTCCTGACGATGAGGCAGGACGACGGTTGCGCGTGGCCCTCGCCGCCCCGTACCTGCCGGATCTCGTGCTCGCCGCAGTCGCGCCGGGAGACCCGACGGCCGACTGGGCGATCCTTGAGGGCAAGACGGCGCACGGCGGCGAAGCGACGGCGTTCGTCTGCCGCGGCTACGCCTGCGAGGCTCCGACCGGTGACCCGGCGACGGCCGCGCGCCAGGCGATGGCGCTCAGCCGGCCAGGAAGCTGAGGCGCACCCGGCGCGCCGGGTTGTCGCGATTCGGGTCGAGCAACGCAACCGACTGCCAGGTGCCCAGCGCCATCCGCCCGCCCACGACGGGCACGGTGACGCTCGGGGCGGCGAGGAGTGGCAGGACATGATCCGCGCCGTGGCCGGGGGCGCCGTGGCGGTGACGCCAGCGCTCGTCGCGTGGGAGAAGGCGCTCGAGGGCGTCGAGCAGATCGTGGTCGGAGCCGCTGCCGAGCTCCATCACCACGATCCCCGCGGTGGCATGCGGCGCCAGGACGTTGAGGAGGCCGTCCGCGCCGGTGGCGACCTCGGCGAGGAAGGCGGTGCACGCATCGGTCAGGTCGACCAGCGCCGCGGCGGCTCCGGTGCGGACCTCGATCTCGCGGCTCTCCATTGACCCAAGTATGCGGCGTGCGTGCCGACCGGGGTATCATCGCGCCCGATGATTCCTTCCCCGCGCCGGCGCTTCGGCGCCCCCGGCGCCATGCTGGCGCTCCTCGTCATCCTTGCCGCGTGCACCTCCGCATCGCCGTCACCGAGCCCGTCGCCGAGCGTGATCGCCAGTCCGAGCCCGCGCCCGACGCCGAGCCGGACCCCGCGACCGACACCCACGCCGACCCCGAGCCCCACCCCGAGCCCGACCCCGATCCCGTTCGACCAATCGCTGCTCACCAGCCGCGTCACGGTCCTTGTGGCGGGCACCGACTCGAACGAGGATCGCGCGTCGCGTGGACTGCCCATCAACACCGACGCGATGCTCGTCGCGAGCATCGACCCCGACCAGGCGCAGATCAGCATCGTGGCGCTGCCGCGCGACACGGTCGACCTGCCGCTGGGCAACGGGTTGACCTACTCGGGGAAGGCGAACTCGATCTATCGGACCTACGACATCCAGACCCTGCGGCGCGCCCTGTCGGCCACCTACGGCATCCCGATCGATTACTACATCGAGATCAACATGAGCGACTTCGGACGGCTGGTGGCGGCAGTCGGGGGTGTCGAGGTCACGGTGGATCGTCCCATCGCAGATGCACACGTGGGCCTCTACCTGCAGCCGGGGACGTACACGCTCGGGCCCAACGACGCGGGCCGCTACGTCCGCTCGCGCTACGGATCGGGCGGCGACTACGGCCGCGGCTGGCGCCAGATGCAGGTCCTGGTGGAGATCGTGCGCCGGGCGTCCGACCCGGCGACCGAGCTGGATCTGGCTGCCCTGGCCCGCGCCCTGGGATCGCTGCACACCGACATCCCGATCGACAAGCTGCCGACCTTCCTGGAGCTCGCGCGCCGCGCGGCGGATGCCAGGGTTGTCACGCAGGTGCTCATGCCGCCCCGGTTCGCCCTCTTCGAGGGCATCAATGGCGCGCGCGGCTGGGTGATGATCCCCAACCTGGCCGAGATGCGCGCCTTCGTCGGCGCCCTGATGCCGGAGTGAGCGAGGCTCAGACCCCGGCGTAGCTGTGCTGGCCGGGGAACAGCAGGCTGGCGCCCAGGAAGGTGAAGAGGACGGCGCCGAAGCCGGCCACCAGCAGCCACGGGGCGGCGCGCCCCGCCCGATCGCGGCGCCCGGCAACGTGGAGGTAGGCGGCGTACAGCAGCCACGTCCCCGCCGCGGCAAGCTCCTTGGGGTCGTTGTTCCAGTACGAGCGCCACGCGAGGTTGGCCCACAGCGATCCGAGGGCGATGGCAGCAGTGAGGATCGGGAAGGCAACAAGCACGCAGCGATGGGCGACCGCTGCGCAGGCGGCGGCCGACGGGAGGAGCAGCACCCGGTCGCGCGCCCGATCCTGGACGAGCACCCCCACGGCCGCCACGAAGGCCAGGCCGCCCATGGCGTAGGCGGCGATCGCGGCGCCGACGTGCACGGTCAGGAGGAGGGGCGCCTGGAGGGCTGGCGCCAGCGGCACCACTTCGTCGGGGAGCTGGAGCGCGATGACCACCAGTGCGGCACCCAGCAGCGCAACCAGCGGCAGGAGCTGACGGATCGGCGCCCGACGCTGGGCCAGCAGGTAGCCGGCCAGCAGGACGGCCGCCACGGAGACGGTGACTTCGTGGAGGTTCGACCACGGTGCGCGGCCGGCCACCATCGTGCGGAGGCCCATCCCGGCCAGCAACCCGAGACAGGCGGCCAGCAGGGCGAGATGCGCGGCACGCCCGGCGAGGGATCGATCCGGGGGTGCAGGGGCGGCGCCGGCTGGATCGGGGAGCCGTGTGGCGATCGCGCCGCTGAGCGCCGCGGCGAGCCCCAGCGCCAGCGAGCACAGCAGCGCGGCAAGCGCGAGGACGAGGAGGGTGGTGCCGAGGGTCATCGGGCCGATGTCACCGTGGCGCGCCGGCGCCGTCGGTCAGGTCACGGCGCTCAGTGCCCGTCAGACGCAGGGGTGGTGGTGGGAGTTCCGCAGCGATAGCAGGCTTCGTCCGCGGCCCGTACGACGGCGCCGCAGCTGGTGCACACCATGAGGAGCTCCGCCTCGTCCTGCACGCAGTAGCGCGCGCCAACTGGATACTGGAGCCCGTCGACCGGACAATACGGAACGCCGCGCGGCGCGCCACCGATGAGGCCCGCGGGGCCGGGGGAGGCGACGATGGCCTGCGTGCCCGCGCCGTCCTGGCGGATGGCGACCTGCGAGACACGGAGGTAGCCGATCACCAACCACAGCACGTAGAGCCCGGCGAGGCCCAGCAGCATGTACGGGAAGAGGGTCGCGAGCGCGGTCCCGCTGTCGTTGGCGACCCACTCGATGACGTCGACGATGAGCTGCATGGCCGGCCGATTCT
>JBDTQJ010000165.1:0-3970 GCA_039932235.1 Chloroflexota bacterium | reverse complement strand
TCGCAGATCCTCTTCCGCCGCACGCTGGAGGAGCGCGTCCCCGAGATCGCCCCATTCCTGCACTACGACGCCGATCCGTACCTGGTGGCGGTGGAGGGCCGGCTGGTGTGGGTCTGGGACGCCTACACGGTCAGCGATCGCTACCCGGACGCGCAGCCGCTCCCCGATGGCAGCGCCTTTGCCGGCGACAACTATGTGCGCAACAGCGTGAAGGTCGTGGTCGACGCCTACGACGGCACGGTGCGCTTCTTCCTGGCGGATCCGGACGAGCCGATCATCGCGGCCTACGCGCGCATCTTCCCCGGCCTCTTCGAGCCGATGACGGCCATGCCGGCCGACCTCGCTGCTCACCTGCGTTACCCCGAGGATCTCTTCACCGCGCAGAACACCGCGTATCTGCTCTACCACCTCCAGCCGACCGATGGCGGGGCCACCACCTTCTACAACCAGGACGATCGCTGGTCCTTCCCGGAGAACGTCTCGACCGGCAGCGGCGAGCCGATGGAGCCGTACTACGTGATCATGCGCATCCCCGGGGAAGAGGCGGCCGAGTTCACGCTGATCCAGCCGCTCGTCCCCGAGCGACGGCCGAACATGATCGCCTGGGTCGCGGCGCGCATGGATCCCGGCGTCTACGGCCAGCGCATCGCGTTCCAGTTCCCGACCGATACGTCGACACAGGGCCCCGCCCAGGTGGAGGCGCGCATCGACCAGGACGGCACCATCGCCGCACAGTTCGGGGTGTGGGCGCGCTCCGGCTCGAGCATCATCCGCGGCAACCTGCTGGTCCTGCCCATCGGTGACGACGGCCTGGTCTACGTGGAGCCGATCTTCCTGCAGGCCGAGGGCGCGCCGTTCCCCGAGTTCGTGCGCGTGATCATGGTGTCGCAGGACCGCGTGGCGTTCGCCGAGGACGTGGAGGACGGCCTGCGCCAGCTGCTCGGCGAGGCGGCACCGCCGCCGGTCGAGGAACCGACCCCGACGCCCACTCCGGGCGCCAGCGGCTCACCGGGGCCGAGCGCCTCGCCGAGCGAGCTGCCGTCGGACGCGACCGGTCTGGTCATCGAGGCGCAGCGCCTGTACGACGAGGCGCAGGCCGCGCTCGACCGTGGCGACCTCGGGACCTACCAGCAGCGCATCGACGAGCTCGAATCGGTGTTGGCGGCCCTCGCGGAGATCACCGGAGCATCCCCGGCGCCCTGATGCGGGTTCTCGTCCTCGGCTCGGGTGCGCGCGAGCATGCGCTGGCGTGGCGGCTGGCGCGCGACGAGGCGGTCCGCCGGGTGTGGATCGCACCGGGCAACGGGGGGACCCAGGCGTGTGCCGAGATGGTCACCGACCTGGACCCGCTCGACCCGAGCGCGGTCGCGCGGCATGTTTCGCGCGAGCGGTACGACCTCGTGGTGATCGGTCCCGAGGCGCCGCTGGCGGCGGGCGTGGCCGACGCGCTCGAGGCGATCGCACCGGCCTTCGGACCCCGCCACGCGGCGGCACGCCTCGAGTCGTCGAAGGCGTTCGCCAAGGAGGTGATGCGCCGCGCCGAGGTGCCGACCGCGGCATCGGTCAGCGTTCGTGGCCTGGACGAGGGGATCGCCGCCCTGGCGCGCTGGGCGTCGCCGCCCGTGGTGAAGGCGGACTGGCTCGCGGCAGGCAAGGGCGTCGTGGTGCCGGAGACTGAGCAGCAGGCGCGCGACGCGGTGCGCGACCTGTTCGCCGCGGCGCCGGCCGGCGGCACGATCCTGCTCGAGGAGCGGCTCGCCGGCGTCGAGGTCAGCGCCTTCGCGCTGGTGAGCGGAGAGCACGTCGTCCCGCTGGCCGCGGCACGCGACCACAAGCGGCTCGGGGACGGCGACACGGGTCCCAACACCGGCGGGATGGGCGCCCTGACCCCGGTCAATGGCTTCGGCACGCGCCAGCTGGAGGAGGCGGCGGAGCGCATCTTCGCGCCGGTCGCGTGGCGCCTCGCCCGCGATGGGATGCCGTATCGCGGCGTTCTCTACGCCGGCCTGATGCTGACCGATGCCGGACCGATGGTGCTCGAGTTCAACGCCCGCTTCGGCGACCCCGAGGCGCAGGTGCTGCTGCCGCTCGTCGATGGCGACCTGTCTGGGGCGCTGCTGGGCGCGGCGACCGGCGACCGCGGGCTGATGGAGGGCTCGATCGTCATGCGTCCCGGCGCGGCGGTCGGGGTGGTGATCGCCGCCGAGGGCTACCCGGAGGACCCGGTCCGCGGTCGGCCGATCGGCGGGGTGGATCCGTCGGGGCCGGATGACGGTGGTCCGCTGCTGTACTTCCACGGGGCGACCCGTCGCATTCCGGGTGGCCACGCCACGACCGGCGGTCGAGTGGTGACGGTGGTGGGGCTCGGCGACGACGTGGCGAGCGCCCGAGCGGTCGCCTACCGCGGCGTGGCAGGGGTGGAGCTGGAGGGCGCGCAGCATCGGTCCGACATCGGCCTGGAGGTCGGTCTCGCGGGCACCTGACGCCGCTATCCTTCCGCGCATGACAGATCATCCTCGCGTCGCCGTGGTGTGCGGCTCGCGCTCCGACCTCGCCACCCTCAAGGGCTGCTTCGACGTCCTCGACACCTACGCCATCCGCTGGGAGGCGAGCGTCATCAGCGCCCACCGCCAGGCCGATGCGCTGCACGCCTACGTCGCCGAGGCGGAGGCGGCCGGGGTGGAGGTGTTCATCGGCGCCGCGGGGCTGGCGGCCCACCTGCCCGGCGTGCTCGCCTCCCTGACCGGCAAGCCGGTCATCGGGATCCCGCTCGACGGCGGCGCGCTCGGTGGCGCCGATGCGCTCTACAGCGTCGTGCAGATGCCGCCCGGGGTGCCGGTGGCGAGCGTGGCGATCGGCTCCGCCGGGGCCAAGAACGCCGCGCACCTGGCGGCGCGCATCCTGGCTCTGGGCGACCCGGCGGTGGCGGAGCGCGTGGCCGCCTTCCGAGCAGAGCAGGCGGGCAAGGCGGAGGTCAGGATCGATCCCCGCGCTTGACGCGCGGAATGCGGTGAACGTCGCGCGGTCGCGGGCGGGTGGCCCTCGGGAGCTCACCCGCGCAGTGTCAGCGGTCACTCGTGCAGCACGGGGCCGCTCCGACAGCAGCAGGGTGCGGCGACGGACCGTACCATTGACCGCGTGATCGACCGATACGCCCTGCCCGAGCTGCGCGACCTCTTCGGAGAGCGCCGCAAGCTGGAGCTGTGGCTGCGGATCGAGCTGCTGGCGACCGAGGCCCTGTGCGAGGCCGGGGTCGTGCCGGAGGCGGACTGGGAGCGGATCCAGGAGGCGGCAGGCGAAGTCGATCCGGAGCGCGCCCGCGAGATCGAGCGCGAGTCGCAGCACGACGTCATCGCCTTCCTGCGCAGCATCACCGAGCGCCTCGGGCCGGAGGGCCGATGGCTGCACTTCGGCCTCACCAGCTCCGACGTGCTGGATACCGCCACCGCGGTGGTGTTGCGTGACGCAACGGCAGTGGTCGAGACCGAGCTCGCACGGCTGGTGCAGGTCGTCGAGCGCCTCGCCCACCAGTATCGTTCGACGCCCATGGTCGGCCGCAGCCACGGGATCCACGCCGAGCCGATGACGTTCGGCTTCAAGGCCGCGGGCTGGTACGCCGAGCTCCGGCGCGACGCGGAGCGGCTGGAACGCGCGCGCGACGGGATCGGGGTCGGCAAGATCTCGGGTGCTGTCGGCACCCACGCCAACGTGAGCGCCGAGGTGGAGGCGCACGTCTGCCGCGAGCTCGGGCTCGTCCCGGATGCGGCATCGACCCAGGTCGTCAGCCGCGACCGGCACGCGGAGCTGCTCACCGCGCTCGCCATCCTTGGCGGCACCCTGGAGCGCATCAGCATCGAGATCCGTCACCTCCAGCGCACCGAGGTCGGGGAGGCATTCGAGCCGTTCGGCGCCGGACAGCAGGGCAGCAGCGCGATGCCGCACAAGCGCAACCCGATCCTCGCCGAGCGGG
>JBDTQJ010000164.1:0-4006 GCA_039932235.1 Chloroflexota bacterium | reverse complement strand
GAGCGCGGCCGCGCCGTCGACGCCGCCATCCTGCAGATCGAGAAGCAGTTCGGCCGCGGCGCGATCATGCGCCTCGGCGACCGCGCCGCCCAGGATGTGCAGGCCATCTCTACCGGCTCGGTGGCGCTTGACCTGGCGCTCGGCGTCGGCGGGGTGCCGCGTGGCCGGATCACGGAGATCTATGGCCCGGAGTCGAGCGGCAAGACGACGCTCTGCTACCACGTCATCGGCAACGCCCAGGCGAACGGTGGCGTGGCCGCCTTCATCGACGCGGAGCACGCGCTTGACCCCGGCTACGCCAAGAACGTGGGCGTCAACGTCGACGACCTCCTCGTCTCGCAGCCTGACACCGGTGAGCAGGCGCTCGAGATCGCGGAGACCCTGATCCGGTCCGGCGGGGTCGACGTGGTGGTCATCGACTCGGTCGCCGCCCTGGTGCCGCGCGCCGAGATCGAGGGCGAGATGGGGGACAGCTTCGTCGGCCTCCAGGCGCGCCTCATGAGCCAGGCGCTGCGCAAGCTGACGGGCGCGGTGAATCGGTCCAAGACGGCGCTCGTCTTCACCAACCAGCTGCGCGAGAAGATCGGCGTCATGTTCGGCAACCCCGAGACGACGCCGGGTGGCAAGGCGCTGAAATTCTACGCCAGCGTGCGCATGGACATCCGGCGCATCGAGACCCTGAAGACCGGGACGGACGCGATCGGCTCACGGACGCGGGTCAAGGTGGTCAAGAACAAGGTCGCCTCACCGTTCCGCGTCGCCGAGTTCGACATCATGTACAACGAGGGCATCAGCCGCGAGGGTGGCCTGCTCGACGTCGGCATTGCAGCGGGTGTGGTCGCCAAGACCGGCGCATGGTTCAACTACGGCGAGACACGCCTCGGCCAGGGCCGCGAGAACGCGCGCGACTTCCTGCGCAGCAACCCGGAAGTGGCTCAGAAGATCGAAGACGAGATTCGCGGCAAGGTCGCGAGCATCGAGGTCGGAGTCGAGGGCATCAGCGAGGCGCAGTGACCGGCGCTCATCCACGTGGCTGACCGGCGGACGCGGCGTCCGCCGGAGCCCCGAGGGCCTGAGCAGGCGTTCGAGCTGGCCGCCCACTTCCTGGCCACGCGCCCGCGGAGCCGATGGGAGGTCCGCCGCCGTCTCCAGCGCGCGGCGGTCGAGCCCGCCACCATCGAGCGCGTCCTCGAACGGCTGGTGTCGGCCGGCCTGGTCGATGACCTGGCGTTTGCCCGCTGGTGGCGCGAGCAGCGCGACCGCCATGCGCCGCGCGGGCGCCGCATGCTCGAGGCAGAGCTGCGCGGCAAGGGCATCCCGCGCGACGTGATCGAGGCGCTGCGCGGGGAGGCGCCCGAGTGGGCTGCGGAGGACGCCGCGCTGCCGACCACCGAGGACGAACGAGGCCGCGAGGCCCTGGACGGGCATCTGCGTGGCCGGCCGGTGCCGTCCGATCGCCGGGCGCTCGAGCGGCTTGGCATGTTCCTGGTGCGCCGTGGCTTCGAGCCGGGCACCGCCCGCAGCATCATCCGCGAGCGGGCCGCCGCGGAGGCCGGAGATGCGCCGGACGACCTGTCCGAGCCGGCTGGGTAGACTGCTCGACATGCGCTTCGCTCTGATGTCGGAGCCCCAGCAGGGGCTCAGCTACGAAGGGATCCTGGCCCTCGCCCGTGCCACCGAGGCGGCCGGCCTGGAAGCCTACTTTCGCTCGGACCATTACGACTCCTTTCCCGGTCCGGAGGGCAGGCCGACGACGGACGCGTGGGCCACCCTCGCGGGTCTGGCGCGAGAGACGCGAAACATCGGTCTGGGCACCCTGGTGAGCCCGATCACGTTCCGTCTGCCCGGCAACCTGGCCAAGATGGTCGCCACCGTCGACGAGATGAGCGGGGGTCGCATCGAGCTCGGGATGGGGGCGGGCTGGCACGCCGACGAGCATGCCGGCCATGGTCTGCCGTTCCCGGCCCTGCGCGAGCGCTACGACATGCTCGAGGAGGGCCTGGCGATCGTCCACGGCCTGTGGACCGAGCCCGATGGCTGGTCCTTCGACGGCGCACATTGGCAGGTCCGCAACGCGGCGTTCCGCGCCCCACCGGCCAGGGCCGGACGACGTCACCCGCCGATCATCCTGGGCGGCGAGGGCGGCCCGCGGTTCGCACGCCTGGTGGCGCGCTATGCCGACGAGGTGAACATCGTGTCCGCCACTCCCAAGCGCGTGCGGACGGCGTATGCCCGGGTGCGCGAAGCGTGTGCCGAGATCGGCCGTGATCCCGACGAGCTCACGTACTCGGCGATGACCGGCGTGCTGGTGGCGGACAGCGAGGCGGATCTCCAGGATCGCGTCCAGGCGCAGATCGCGTTCACCGCCGAGGGCGACCCGACGGACGCCACCGCCTGGCTCGCAGACCGCCGGCGGCGGTGGATCATGGGCACGACCGACGAGGCCCAGCAGCGGGTCGCGGAGCTGGCTGCTGCCGGCGTCCAGCGGATCATGCTGCAGGACTTCCTGCCACTCGACCTGGACATGGTCGCGACCATGGGGCGCCTCGTTCGCGCCTGACCCGGCGGACGGTCCCGCAGGTGATCTGCGGTACACTCCGGCCCTCGGAACGGCTCGCCGCTCCGGGAAACAGATCGCCTGATCCGCGTCCGCCGTCGGACGCCACACATGCCCATCCGGGGCTCCATCGCATGGGAGGGAGCCGATGCCTGAACTGTTGATCGCCGGCGTGGCGATCGCCGCCCTGCTGGTCGGCGCGCTGCTGGGATACGTCGCGCGGCGCATCGTCGCCGCCAATGCCGTGAGACACGCCGAGTCGTATACCGCCCGCATCATGGCCGAGGCGCGGGCCAAGCAGAAGGAGATCGTCCTCGAGGGGAAGGACGAGGCCCTGCAACTGCAGCGCGCGGCGGAGAACGAGGCGCGCGAGAAGCGCATCGACCAGCAGCGCCAGGAGCGAATGCTGCTGGATCGCGCCGAGTCGCTCGAACGCAAGATCGAGGCGGTCGACCGCCGCGAGGAGGGCGTCGAGCAGCGGCAGGCCGAGATCGAGACGGCGCGGCAGGAGCTCGGTGAGCTGCGCCAGCGACAGCTCGGCGAGCTCGAGCGGGTGAGCAGCCTCTCGGTGACGGAGGCACGCCAGACGCTGATCAGCCAGATCGTCGACGAGGCGCAGGCCGAGGCCAGCCAGCGGGTGCGTGACATCGAGCGCCACGCGGTCGAGGCGGGGGAGGAGCGCGCGCGGCGGGTGCTGACCACCGTCATGCAGCGCATCGCCGGCGAGCACACCTCCGAGGCGACGGTCACGGTCGTGCACCTCCCCAACGAGGAGATGAAGGGCCGCATCATCGGTCGCGAGGGCCGCAACATCCGCGCCCTGGAGCAGGCCACGGGGGTCGATCTGATCATCGATGACACGCCGGAGGCGGTGGTCCTCTCCGGGTTCGACCCGGTGCGTCGCGAGGTGGCGCGCATGACCCTCACCAAGCTCATCAGCGATGGCCGCATCCACCCCGGCCGCATCGAGGAGACGGTCGCCAAGGCGCGGGCCGAGATCGAGGTGGTCATGCGCCAGGCTGGCGAGCAGGCGGCGTACGATGCCGGCGTGCCCGGCCTCCACCCGGAGCTCATCAAGCTCCTGGGGCGGCTCAAGTACCGCACCAGCTACGGCCAGAACGTGCTCGATCACTGCATCGAGACGGCACGCCTGGCAGGCCTGCTGGCGGCCGAGATCGGCGCGAACATCGGCGACAGCAAGAAGGGCGGCCTGTTGCACGACATCGGCAAGGCGGTCGACCACGAGGTCGAGGGTCCGCATGCGGCCATCGGCGCCGACATCGCCAGCAAGCTGGGGGTCAACGCATCGGTCTGCAACGCCATCGCTGCCCACCACCAGGAGGTGGAGCAGGAGACGACCGAGGCGACCGTGGTGCAGATCGCCGACGCCATCAGCGCGTCGCGGCCCGGTGCCCGCGGCGAGAGCCTCGACAACTACGTCAAGCGCCT
>JBDTQJ010000163.1:0-4012 GCA_039932235.1 Chloroflexota bacterium | reverse complement strand
AGAATCGGCCGGCCATGCAGCTCATCGTCGACGTCATCGAGTGGGTCGCCAACGATAGCGGGACCGCGCTCGCGACCCTCTTCCCGTACATGCTGCTGGGCCTTGCCGGCCTCTACGTCCTGTGGCTGGTGGTCGGCTATCTGCGCGTCTCGCAGGTCGCCATCCAGCAGGACGGCCCGGGCACGCAGGCCATCGTCGCCGGCCCCGAAGCCTCGGCCGGGGCCCTCACCGAGGCGCCGCGCGGCGTGCCCTACTGTCCCGTCGATGGGCTGCAGTACCCCGCCGGCGCGCGCTTCTGCGTCCAGGACGAGTCCGAGCTGCTCCTCGCCTGCGCCACCTGCGGGACCGTGGTGCGCGCGGCGGACGAGGCGTGCTATCGGTGCGGAACTGCCACCGCGGCGCCGGCGTCAGGGAGTCACTGACCACCCGCCCTGCCACACCCGGTCGGGTGCCCTGGATTCATTCCCGCAGGTGAGCTGACGCATGACCCCCGGCACCGCGCTGCTGATCGCGAGCCTCGTGGTCCTGCTCGTGGCCGTGGCCCTGGGAATCGCCTCCGCGCTCCGGACTGCCATGAGGTTGCGCGAACCGCTCGCGGAGGGACCGGCGACCGCTCGAGCGGCGGGCGCCGTGTGGACCGGGTCACACGTCGCCCTGTGGCTGGCCTTCGCGGTCCTCGTGGCGGCCCTGACGCTCCGGGCCGTTGCCGTCGGCCACGCACCGTGGTCGAACCTGCACGAGGTGACGCAGAGCGTCGCCGCCGTACTGCTCGGCTGCTACCTCCTGGCCGAGCGGCGCCTCCCGGTTCGCCGCATCGGCACGCTCGTGGCGGTGTTGTCGGCCGGCCTGGTGGTGGTCGCCCTGCAGTTCCCGGCGACGGTGGTGCCGCTCGCCCCGGCGCTGCAGGCCCCGCTGCTGCTCACCGTGCACGTCGGTGCGGCCATTGCCGCCTACGCCGTGAGCGGCCTCGCCTTCGCCGCCGCGCTCGGCGAGATCGCGCAACTGGCCTGGCACGACCGAATTCCGTTCCTGCCGGAGGGCCGGGTGTGCCGCATCCTGGGGCATCGCGCGGTGCTGGTCGCATTCCCGGTGCTCACCGCTGCGATCGTCCTGGGCTCGGTCTGGGCGAACCTCGCCTGGCGGTCCTACTGGAACAACGACCCCAAGGAGCTGGCGGCGGCCGGCACGTGGCTCGTCTACGCGGCCTACCTGCATGTCGCCGGTCGATCCGACCGCCTTGGGCGAAGCGCCCCGTGGCTGCTGGTGGCCGGCTTTGGGGCGGTGCTGTTCACCTTCCTGGGCGCCAGCCTGCTCTTCCCGGGCCAGCACAGCTACAGCGGCGTCTGAATGGGCGCGCGCGAAGCGTTGCTCAGTCGGTCATCAGCTGGCGGACAGTCTCTCGCATGGCGCCGAGGTTCGGAATCATCACCCAGCCGCGCGCGCCGTCGATCCCCTCGAACAGCGCGTAGCGCGGTGGCTGGAGCACCTGGGTCTTGACGTCGGCATCCCCGGCATCGCGCATCATGGCGAGCAGCGTCGGCAGCTTGTCGAGGGGAAGATCGGTCCTGAGCGAGCCGAAGCTCGCTGCCAGCGCAAGGAGGTCGACGTGCGTGGCGGGGTCAGCGGCCTTGCGTGCCAGTGCGATCAGCACCTGCATCTGGCGCCAGCCGCGCCCGTAGTCACCACCGGCGCTGTAGCGGCTGCGCACGTACTTGGTGGCGAGGGCCCCGTTCAGCTGGTGCGTCCCGGCGTTCAGGCCAATGCGGATGTGCGGGTCCCAGAGCCGTTGCTGCAGCGTGACCTGGACGCCGCCGACGGCGTCGACCAGCTGGCCGAATTCTTCCATGTCGATCTCGATGTAGTAGTCGATCGGAATGTTGTAGGTCGCCGACAGAGCGTTTCGCAGCCCCTCGATCCCGTATCGGACACGGATCCCGTTCGCCTTGCCGGTGTAGATGGTTCCGTTGCCGAGCGGCAGGTCCACCGTGTCGCGCGGCAGAGCCACCACGCCGATGCGCTCATGGGTCGCGTCGATGCTCGCCACCAGCATCGAATCGGTGTTGAGGGCGCCCGAGCGCGCGCGCCGTGCGGTCGTCTGGTCGTTGCCGATGACCAGGACCGTGACGCGACGGTTGAAGAGTGCCGTGTCGATCGGAACCGGCGTCGGGGTGGGGACGGGGGTGGGCGTCGGTGACGGCGTGGGGCTGGGCGTTGCGGTGGGACGCGGCGTCCGGGTGGGGGTGGGGCTGGGGCTCGCGGTCGGAGTGGCGGCGGGCGCGTTGGCACAGGCCGACAGGAGGAGCAGGAGGGCGATCAGGAACCGGTGTGCCGCGGCCCGGCGGCGGGCGGGGTGTACGGACATGCGCCGGGATGATACCCGGCTTCGGGAGGCTGCGGCATACTCGCGCCGATGGAGAGCACCGAGATCGAGATCATCACGGGGGACCGGCCCGGCATCCACGACCTGACCCCGGAGTGCATCAGCTTCCTCGCGGACGCGGCCGGCCAGAGCGACGGCCTGCTCAACGTGTTCGTGCCCCACGCCACCGCCGGTACGGTCATCATGGAGCTGGGCAGCGGGTCGGACGATGACCTGCTCGGGGCGCTTGAGCGCCTTCTCCCGCCAGACGACCGATGGCGCCACCGGCACGGGGTCCCGGGCCATGGGGCGGATCACGTCCTCCCGGCCCTCCTCGCGCCGTCGGTCACGATCCCGGTGATCGCCGGCCGAATGGCACTCGGCACGTGGCAATCGGTCGCACTGATCGACACGAACCGCAGCAACCGCAGTCGCCGGGTGCGCCTCAGCTTCCTGGCGGGCTGAACTCCACCACCTGCCGCGCCGCGGTTGCGGCGTCGATCGTGGGGGCCTCGCAGGCGTAGCCGCGGCACACGTAGGCGGTGGATCGTCCGCTGATGGCCACCTTTCCTTCGAAGATCGACCATCCTCGGGTCGGGTCATCCGGGGCGACGGTGGCGAGGACGAGATCAGGGACATACGGCCGCGCCACAGCGCGGCGCAGCGCCATCGCCGTCGGGTCATGCGCCGATGCCGACACGACGACCGCATCGACGGGCGGGCGGAACGATCGGTCCGCGGCGCTCAGCATCCGCCCGAACATCGTGGGCTGGCGGTCGAGGGCGGGCACGACACTGCGCATGATGCGGCGTGCGCGGCGCTCCAGCTCGACGTCGCCCGTGAGCAGTGCCATCCGTGGCAGGAGATCAGCCGCGACCGAGTTGGTCGACGGCATGGCGCCGTCGACCAGGCTGCGCACGCGTGCGATGCCGGACTCGTGCTCCGGGCCGGTCTCGGCGAAGACCCCCGCCTCGTCATCCCACAGATCGGCGATGGCGCGCTCCACCAGGCGTCGCGCAAGCAGGAGCGGCGCCGCCGCCCCGAGCGCGGCGTGGGCGGCCAGCAGCCCGTCGGCCAGCAGCAGGTAGTCCTCGCCGAACCCGGCGGTATGGGCACGGCCGTCGCGCACGGTGCGCCACAGCCGATCCCCGTCCCGCATCAAATGCTGGTCCACGAAGCGGACGAGGTCGGCGGTCGCGCCGGCGAGCACCCCGTCGTCATCGTCGAGCAGCAGGGCGGCGTGCGCGAGCGCGCGCAGGGCAAGGCCATTCCACGCGGCGAGCTGCTTGTCATCGCGTCCCGGGTGGACTCGCGTCCCGCGGATGGCCCGCAGGGCGACGCGGGCACGGGCCGCAAGTCCCTCGTCGAGCCCCACCCGCGGCGGTCGATGCAGCACGTTGCGGCCGTGCTCCCAGTTGCCCGCCGCGGTGACGCCCCACCCGACCGCGGCCGCGTCACGCTCCGCGGCGCTCAGGCCGGCGGCGCTCAGCACCGCCCGCAGCTCGGCATCGGTCCACGCGTAGAAGCGCCCCTCCTCGCCTTCGCTGTCCGCATCGAGGGCGGAGGCGAACCCACCGTCGTCGCTCCGCAGCTCGGCCAGCATGAAGTCGAGCGTCTCGCGCGCGGTGCGCGCGTATCGGTCCAGCCCGGTCG
>JBDTQJ010000162.1:0-4099 GCA_039932235.1 Chloroflexota bacterium | reverse complement strand
GGTCGGGACACGTGTGGCACGTCCGTCCGCGGACTCCACGCTGACGACCGCGGTGTCGCCGAGCCGAGCGCCAGAGGACCAGCCACGGAATCCGCGCTGCCGCGCCGCGCCCCAATCGGGGCGGTGCGCCGGCTAGAGCTCCTGCCGGCGGAACGCCAGCCACGCGCCGACCGAAGCCACGCTCACCAGGACCACGTTGGCGACCACGGCCGACGGCACGTCGGCTGCCGCGCGGCCCAGGGCGACCTCACCGGCAACGGTGTTGAGGGCGCCGGGTGTGACGCTCGCCACGCTCGGGATGGCGCCCACGACCGCAGTGAGGACGATGCCCGCCAAGCCGAATGCACCGGCCGCGACGGCCGAGTTGAAGAGTGCACTGCCCAGAAAGGTGATCGCCGCGTAGACGACGAGCGACAGCAGGACGAGGACGGTCATGCCGAGCCACCCGGAGATGGATGGCGTCTCGAAGAGGATGGCGGTGTACACGAACGCGCCGATGGCGGCAAGGATCACGCCGATTCCGAGCGTCGTCGCAATGGCGACCAGCTTGGCGGCGAGGTAGGCGCTCCGCGACGCCGGCTTGGAAAGGATGAGCGCCGCGATTCCCCGCTCCTTCTCCGTGGCCACGCTCCCCATCGCGAGCAGTACGGCGGCAAGCGCGCCGGTCTGCCCGATGTTCTTCAGGAACTGGGACACCGCATCGGCCTGGGTGGGGTCCGGGAGCGTGAGTTGGAACTGGTCCCCGGCGAGTGCACGCACGAGCTCCTGGGTATAGCGAGCCAGCAGGGGAGAGGTGATGCCGAAGGCCACGAACACGACCCCCACGACGAGCAGGCGCCGCGTTCGCCACTGCTCGCGTAGCTCCTTGCCCAGGAGCGGACCGAAGCCGGTCATACCCCGTCGACTTCCGTCGATGCGCCACCTCGCCCCACGAGACGAAGGAAGACATCCTCGAGGGTGGGACGCTGGCGCTCGAAGGCGACCAGCCCAACCCCGGCCTCGACCACCGCGGCGAGGAGCAGGCGCACGGCGTCGGCCGGATCGTGGACCGCGACACGCAATCCGCCGCCACGCTCGGAGACGCCATCGACCCACGGCTCGTCGCGGAGCCGGTCGCCCAGTCGCGCGAGCGCCGCCACCGAGTCGGTGTCGGCGTCGAGCTGGAACACCGGAGCGGCATAGCCGTCGAGCAGCTCCGCCATCGGACTATGCGTGACCAGTCTGCCGTGATCGAGGATCGCGACGTGGTCGCAGACGCGTTCGGCGTCGCCGAGGATGTGCGTCGAGAAGAGCACCGTCGAACGACCGCCCAGCGACCCGATGAGCGAGAGTAGATCGTGCCGTCCCTCCGGGTCGAGCGCGCTCACCGGTTCGTCGAGGATGAGCACCGGTGGCCGTCGAAGGATGGCCTGCGCGATGCCCAGCCGTTGGCGCATGCCGCCCGAATAGCCGGAGATCGCCCGCCGGGCGTCTGCGGCCAGTCCCACGCGCTCGAGCGCCGCGTCGGTCACCGCGCGCAGCTCCGAGCCGCGCAGCCCGTAGAGCCGGCCGACCAGCTCGAGCAGCTCGCGACCGTGCATCCAGCCGGGGAATCTGGGGTCCTGGTCCAGGTACCCGATCAGCGCGCGACGGTTCGCAGTCCCATCGCCCACCGGGACGTCGCCGATCCACGCACGCCCGGCGGTGGGGACGGCAAGCGACATGAGCAGCCGCAGGGTGGTCGTCTTCCCCGCGCCGTTCGGGCCAAGGAAGCCGTAGACGCTGCCGGCCGGGATGTCCAGGTCGAGCCCGTCGAGGGCGAGCGTGGGCCCGTAGCGCTTCGTAAGCCCGTCGACCCGGACGGGCAATGGGCTGTCGGACATCGGTCCCGGGCGATACGTCGCCCCTGCCACCACGAGTCTAGTCCTCTCTGCCGACGAAGAAGTACACGAGCGGCCCGAGCAGCTGGCCGAGGACGATGACCGCCGCCCACACGACCTTGTTGCCGCCCCGCACGCGCCGATCTGGCCGGGTCAGATCCCAGAGGGCGTATGCCGCGAGCATGAGCTGCAGGACGATGAGCGGGATCAGGAGCGGCAGGATCTCGCCGAGCGTCATGGAGCGCCTCTCGTCGCCAGACGCCGAAGCCCGGTCGGGTGTCGGTCGTCACCCGGAAGTATGGACGGCAGATGGTGGTACCGGCGGCCGGAGGCGTATACTGAACGGACTTCTCGACCCGGGACGGGCGCACCCGTCCGGCGCCGACTTCACCGATGCCGCGCACCTCGCGGCGACGACAAGGAGGCGACCGTGACGACCCACTCCTCTTCAGACGCCCGCTCGACGCTGCGCGTCGGCGACCGCGAGTACGAGATCTTCCGTCTCGACCACGCCGGTGCGGATGACCTGGCCCGACTGCCGTACACCGTCAAGATCCTGCTCGAGAACATGCTGCGCGGCGCCGCCACGCAGCCCGACCTGGTGAGCGCGGACGACGTGCGCGCACTCGCCACCTGGGACCCGACCCAGCCCGCCGAGTTCGAGCTGCCCTTCATGCCGGCACGCGTGATCCTGCAGGACTTCACCGGCGTCCCGTGCGTCGTCGACCTTGCCGCGATGCGCGACGCGATGGCCGACATGGGTGGTGACCCGGGGCGCATCAACCCGCTCGTCCCGGTGGATCTCGTGATCGACCACTCCGTGCAGGTGGACCAGTTCGGCACGGACGCCGCATTCCTGATCAACGTCGACCGCGAATATGAGCGCAATGGCGAGCGCTACGCGCTCCTGCGCTGGGCGCAGCAGGCCTTCGCCGACTTCCGGGTGGTCCCGCCGGGGACCGGCATCGTGCACCAGGTCAATCTCGAGTTCCTGGCGGACGTGGTCACCGAGCGCGACGGGATGCTCTTCCCGGACACCCTCGTCGGCACCGATTCGCACACCACCATGGTCAACGGCCTGGGCGTCGTCGGCTGGGGCGTCGGCGGCATCGAGGCCGAGGCCGGGATGCTCGGCCAGCCGCTCTACATGCCGATGCCGATCGTGGTCGGCTTCCGCCTCGACGGCGAGCTCCCCGCCGGCTCCACCGCCACCGACCTGGTCCTGACCGTCACCGAGATGCTCCGTGCCCACGGCGTGGTCGGGAAGTTCGTCGAGTTCCACGGCCCCGGCCTGTCGCGCCTCTCGCTGGCCGATCGGGCGACCATCAGCAACATGTCGCCCGAGTTCGGTGCCACCGCCACCCTCTTCCCGATCGACGACGAGACGCTGCGCTACCTGCGCATGACCGGCCGCCCCGACGAGGTGGTGGCACGCGTCGAGGCGTACGCGAAGGAGCAGGGCCTCTTCCGGACCGATGCGACGCCCGAGCCCGCCTTCAACGAGTCGCTCAGCCTCGACCTGGCGACCGTCGTCCCGTCGGTCGCGGGTCCGAAGCGGCCGCAGGATCGCGTCGCGCTGACCGACCTGCGCGACTCGTTCCGCGCCGCCTTCCCGAACGGCCTGCACAGCCACGAGGACGGCACCGTTCACGAGCACGCGGACGAGGCAGGTGAGGCCGACCGCGGCACCGTCGACGAGGCGAGTGCCGAGTCCTTCCCCGCCTCCGACCCACCGTCCTACACCCGCGACCCGAAGGCGGAGCAGCACGCGCAGGACGCCCCCGAGCGGCACCAGCCAGCAGCGCTGCCGGCCGGTGCGCATTACCGGGCGATCGAGGTCGAGCACGAGGGCGCATCGTTCCGGGTGCGCTCCGGCTCGGTGATCATCGCGGCCATCACGAGCTGCACCAACACGTCCAACCCATCGGTCATGGTCGCCGCCGGACTCGTCGCGAAAAAGGCGCTGAAGCGCGGCCTCACCACCAAGCCGTGGGTCAAGACGTCGCTCGCCCCCGGCTCACGGGCGGTGACCGACTACCTCGCCATTGCCGGGCTGATGGAGCCGCTGGAGGCGCAGCGCTTCAACCTGGTCGGCTACGGCTGCACGACCTGCATCGGCAACTCCGGGCCGCTCGCGGAGCCGATCGCCGCGGCCATCGAGCAGAACGACCTGGTGGGGGTGGCCGTCCTCTCCGGCAACCGCAACTTCGAGGGCCGCATCCACCCGCTGGCCCGTGCCA
>JBDTQJ010000161.1:0-4187 GCA_039932235.1 Chloroflexota bacterium | reverse complement strand
TGGGCGGCGTGGAAACCCTGTGCAGCCATCCGGCGTCCTCCTCGCACCGACAGGTCGCTGATGCGGACCTTGCCGCAGCCGGTCTGACGCCCGGGATGGTGCGCGTCTCGATCGGGCTCGAAGACGCCTCGGACCTTGCGGACGACCTGCTGGGAGCTGCGCGCGCCGCTGCCGGCTGACGGCAGGAGGCTTATGGACCGATTCCCCGCGCTCGACCACCGGCGGCCGCTTCGCGATAGTGCCGCTCAGCTCGCCGACCGCGTCCTGCGCATCGCCGGCGACATGCGGCTCGCCGCGGCGCTGCTGGTGCTCGCCGCGCTGTGGAATGCGCTGGCGGCGGCAGCGCCCAATGGGCCCGCGGCACTCGACTCGCCGGTCTATCCGCTGCTGCTCGGCGCGATCCTTGTCAGCGGCATGGCCGGCGTGGCCGTGCGGCTGCCGGTCGCGTGGCGCGAGTGGCGGCATCCCGGTGCGTCCACCGAGGGGCGGGGCACGCTGGTGGCCACGGTGGACGCCGCCCTGGGCCCCGCCCCGGTCGCAACGCGCCTGGCACGGCTCGGCTACCGCGTTGTGCCATCGGTCGGGACGTCGCGCTGGGCGGTGCACGGCGTGCGTCGGGGCTGGTCACGTCTCGCCGGCCTCGGGTCGCATGTCGCCCTGCTGCTGATGGTCATCGGCGCCGGGATCGGGAGCGCCTTTGCCAGCGAGACCACCTTCTCGCTGCTTCCCGGTGAGCAGGCCCTGCTGGATGCACCGCGTCCCGGCTTTACCGATGCGGTGCGCTACGACGCGCTCGATGCGACCTTCGATGCCGACGGCCGGGCGCGACGCCTCGACACGTCGGTCACCTTTCTGCGCGATGGCAGGCCGGTGACGAGCGCCGTCCTGCAGGTCAACGCCCCCGGCAGCTTCGGCGGGTACCTGGTTCACGGTTGGACGTATGGACCCGCTGCCCGGCTGCGGATCACCACCCTTGGCGACCGGGTGCTGCACGATGGCCCGGTCGCGCTGGACAGGGCTCGGGATGGCCGACCGGCCACGCTTCTGGAGCTGCCCTCCGCCGGCGACGCACTGGCGGTCGTGCTCGCCGACGGAGCGGCGAATACGGTGGCCGTCTCGGCCGGCGGCAACGGCGCGCCGGCCGACGCCACCCTCCTCCGGCCCGGTGACACGGCACGTCTCGGCAGCCTGCGGGTCCGTCTCGACAGCTTCACCTCGTGGGTCACCTTCGCCTCGCGCCGCGACCCGGGCATGGGGCTGCTCTTCGTTGGTGCGGGGCTGCTGAGCCTCTCCCTGGCGGTGGTGCTGTGGCTGCCGCGGCGCCGGGTCTCGGTGCGGGCGGCGGGCGACGGCCTTCGGATCGTCCTGCGCGGCGAGCGCTTCGACACGCCGGCGGGGGAGCTCGAGCGCATCCGTCGGGCCCTGGCGGCGCCGTGACGACCCTGCTCGACCTGTGGCGCGCCATCGACCCGGAGGCGCGCCTGATCGGCGACCCGGATGGCGCCTCGGTCGTGGTGCGCGGCCTGGTGCGGACCCGATCGGCGCCGCCCTACCTGCCGCCGCGCGCCGCGGGCGACCTCCTCATCGTGGATGGTGCGATCGTGCCGTGGGAGCCGCTCGACGCACTGCTGGCGGGAATCGGCGAGGCCGGTGCGCCACCGGCGGCGCTCGTCCTGGCCGGCGTGGACCGGCCGCTCGGGCCGGCACCCCGTCCCGGGCTGCCGGCGCTCGTCTCGCATGCTTCGGCGGTGACCATCGCGGCCGCGGCGCGTGCCTACCTGGAGGACGAGGTGGCGTTCCTCGACCGTTTCGCCGCTGCGCTCCGGCTGGCGGCCGCGGAGGCAGCGCTGGCCGATCCGGCAGCGGCGGCCCCGGCGGGGCTGGTCGCAGACCGTCTGCGGCGCGGGGTGGCCGTCTCGGCCGACGGCGAGCTGGTGGCCCTGCATGCCCGCCCGGCCGGCCAGGCGCTGGCGGCGCGCTTCACCGCCACCTTCCGCGCGCGGTCGCTGGACGCCGGCGCCCGTCGCGGCGGCACGCGTCACACGCGGGACGGCCTGTGGCTGCACGAGGCGCCGGTGCGCCCCGGCGCATCGGTCTGGTTGTTCGACGACCTGCCGTTCGCGGCGGTCGACACCGTGGCTGCCGCTGCCCTGACGGTGACCCTGCGCGCCCTCCTGCGTCGCACCGCCGCCCCGGCCGGCCGGCGCGATGTGCCCGATCGCCAGCCACCGGCGACCGGCGACCCCATGACCGACACGCTGCTGGCAGTGGCCCGCGCCAACGGGCGCATGGCGACGGCAGCCAGAGCGCTGGGGGTCCACCGCAACACGGTCCTCTACCGCCTCCAGCGGGCGCGCCTCGAGCTGGGTATCGATCCGCGCCGCCCGGAGGACGCCATGCGGCTCCTGCGCGCCGACGAGGAGCGCCGGCGGGACTAGGGCGCCAGCACGATCCGGCGGCGGCGCTCCTCGACCCAGCGCGCCACCGCGTCGAGGCTCGTGACCCACACCCGCCCATCCGCCGCCAGGCGGTCCATCAGGGCCACGTACGTCTCGCCCCAGGCGTGGAACTCCCGGTTCAGCGGCAGCGACGTGCGGACGTGCCAGTCGAGCGCCCCGAAGCCGCCGCTGGCCACCACCTCCTCGATGAGGCCCGCCGCTTCCGCGACTGCCAGCTCCACCGAGCGGCCGCCGCGGAAGAGGGTGCCGTCCATGCACAGCGTCGGGAGCTGGAGAGTGGTCAGCGGGCGGCCCATCGCGGCATCCCACGGATGGAAGGGCAGCGCCACGGCGCGCCGAAAGCCGGGATGGTCGTTGAAGGCCATGGACGCGTCCCAGGCGAAGCCGGCCTCCTCGTGCAGGCGCAGGGTCGCCGGCTCGTCCGGCCCCAGGTGCCAGAAGTGGTGGCGCACGCCGCGGATCCGCTGTCCGGCGAAGATCGACAGCCGGTCGCGCTCGCCGACGAGGCGCTCCAGCGACCGATGCGCGTCGTAGCCCGCGTGCAGGCCGATCTCGAAGCCGCGCGTGCCGAGCAGCTCGAAGATGGGCGCGAAGCGCGGCCACGCGATGTCGTAGTACACGTCGTCGGGCGTGCCGCGGCTGGCGAAGGCGGGGGTGGCGGCGAAGAGGAAGGTGGAGCGGAAGCCACGCTCGGCCTCTGCCTCGACCAGCGGCTCGAAGAGCCAGAAGTCGTCCGGTGGCCCGGTTCGCACGCGCTGCAGCGCCGTCCATGCGACCTTGACGCCGTAGAGCGGCAGATGCCGCAGCGCGGGGCGGCGCGCGGCGCCGAAGCCCCGCAGGGCCCCCCACTTCACCGGACGGTCGACGTCGTGGGAGAGGGCGATCGCTCCCTGCCGGCCGTCCGGCCAGCGGGGGACGCCGGTCACATGCAGCTCGCGCTCGACGAGCCGGCCCAGTGCCGCCAGGTAGCGGTTCACCACGGCGCGTGACCCGTGACCGTTTCGCGCGGTGTACGACGGCTCGTACTGCAGCCGGCCGTGCCGATCGCGGCCCTGGCCGCCGCGGTGCTCGACGTCGTCGAGATGCGCCGCCACCGCCCCCACCAGGTCGAACGGCAGGCGGGCCGGCAGGTCGACCAGCTCCCCGGTGAGCAGCTCGTCCCAGAGCCGGTCCTCCGGGCGATCCGGCACGACGATGCCCGTAACTCCCGCCGGCGGATGGTTGCCGCGGTACAGGAGCGGCCCGCCCGTCGGGTCGCTGACGATCGCCAGGCGCAGCCCCAGCCACTCGGCGATCCAGGCCAGTGCCGCCTCGTCGCGCGGGGCAGCGCGCTCGAGGGCGACGCGCAGATCAGGCATGGCCGCCCAGGCCGATGCGCGCGCGGATTCGCTTCACCACCTGACTGTAGCGACGCAAGGCGCGCGGCGTGGGGCGGGTCGACAGGGTCCGCCGCGCCGCCACGAGCCGGTCGCGCAGCGGACCGGAACCCTCGACGCGCACCAGGGTGCCATTGCGTAGCAGCTCCCAGGCGGTGTGGATGTCGGCCCCGGCGAGCTGCGGCACCCCGAGCCGCTCGGCGTCCCCGAGGGCCGACGCGTTCGCCACCTCGCTGGAGCGCGCGTTGAACACCTCCACCAGGTCGACCGCGGCTATGCGCCGCGGGTCGCTGTCCCGTCCGCGGTAGGGATGCGGGAGGACCGCCAGGCCGCCCTGGGCGTGGATCTCGGC
>JBDTQJ010000160.1:0-4190 GCA_039932235.1 Chloroflexota bacterium | reverse complement strand
GCAGGCGCGGTACAGGCTGCCAGAAGCAGCATCGCCAGAATGGCTCTCATCATGGATTTTCCTCCCTCACTTCTTAGCGGAGCGGCTGCGCGATATGGTCGCTTATCCAAGCCTCTGCGTGCTGCCAATCGCTAGCGCCATCGGTGACTATATCCCCACCGCATACCCGACAGAACGCGCCGTCCGGTGCGTCATGAGCACCGAATCTAGGTTGTCGTCGTCTGTGTAGGTGTCGCCAGCCATGCCACGCGCCGTCCTGTTCCTATGCGCCGATTCCGCCAGTCCGATCAGCGCACGAATGAGCGGATCGCTGGCGGTAGATTCGTCTCTCTCGCTCATATTCCCTACCACCTTTCGTACAACTTACGTGGAGTGGTACAGGCGCGGAGTGAGCACGCTGCGAGGCTGTACGTTGCCCTAAGTCAAGCACGCGATACAACTTGATCTGGCTCACGGGCGGGGCAAGGTCTCGTGGTGCGAAGTGTGGCGCGTCCATGGTAGCCCCTCGCGACGCGAGCCCCGCCCAGAGGTTGTCGTCACACCTGCCAGGCGATGGGCGAACGCGGATCCGGTGCGTACGAGCAGAACGCGCCCGTGCGGATGGTGGCGTCGAGATGCGCCCCGAGGGCCGGCTCCTGCCGTGCGATGCGCTGCATCGAGGAGCGGATCGCGCGGCTGACGGCGATGCGGGCGCGCTCGGCAGGTGAAGCAGCGACTCGGTCGCGACCACCGAGCCCGACCGCGCCTGCGAGCTCGTGAGCGATTGCGGCGATCTCTGCCTGGGCGCGCGCGGCGCGCTCTGGGTCGTTCCACTCTTCCGCCTCGGCGACCTCGCGCCTGAGCTCCGTCACCCGGTCGCGGTACGCGGCCTTGGCGACCTCGTCGAGCTGTGGACCCGCATCGCCCAGCCCGCTGGACAGCAGCTCGTCGCTGGTGGCGACGCGGCGCGCATGGCCACTCTCGGTGCCCGCCAGGTCGAGAGCATGGAGCTCCTGGCCCGGCTGCGCGAGCAGCCTGGCGAGGTACTGCATCCCCTTCGCGTCGCGTACCCGCACCGCGCCGGACTCGAACTCGACCGTCCAGTACTCGCCCTCCCGGCGGAACGTGGCCCGCGCCGGTGACGGCCTGATGGGTGCGGCGGACTGGCTCGCGCCGTCCAGCGTCGCGAGCAGCGCGACCATGCCGAGCCGCTCAGCCGTGGCGCGCGCCACGACGGTCAGCTCGGCTGCGCGCCCCGCATCGCCCGCAGCTCCTCTTCGCCGCAGGGCGGTGGCCAGGTCGCGCTGCGCGTGGGCGACCCACGGCGTTGCGCCCAAGCGCTGGCCGACGGTGATCGCCGCTTCGAGGTGCTCGACCGCGTCATCGTCGCGGCCCATCGTCCCGGCCAGGAGCCCGAGGTAGCGGGCCACTGGACCAACACTGCCCTCGGTATGCCCGATGGCATGGCCACCAGCGAATGGCAGCAGGCGGCGATAGAGGATCTCGGCATCGGCCGCCGCCCCCAGGCCAGCGCACGCCTCGCTCACGAACGCCATTCCGAGCAGCCACTCGCAGTCAGGGTAGAGAGCCCTGAACTCGTCGGTGGCGAGGTCGTCGAAGACGGCCCGCGCCTCGTCGTTCCGGTCGGCATCGAGGAGCAGCAGCGCCAGCGCGCCGCGGTGCAGCGGATACCAGGGGAACGCATCGACCGATGCGCGGGTGCTGCGCTCCTCCTCGGCGCTCCGGCCCTGCTCCCTTCGAAGGAGGAACCGATGCATGCGCGAAGCCGACACGTCGTCCTGGACTGGCGTGGTCGGCATGCCCGGCTCGATCTCGACGGCCAGCGTGCGTTCCGCTTCTCGGAAATCGCCATCCAGTAGTGCCAGCACCGTGTTGCTCGCGAAGGTGAGCCACAGCTGCCCGGGTTGGCGCAGCTCACGCGCCAGGTTGAACACCACGTCGATCTCGGCACGTGCGTCGGCGATGCGGCCGAGATCCATGTAGACCAGGTAGAACATCATGTGCGAGTCGATCAGGCGCTCGGCCTCGCCGCTTCCCTCGGCCACCGCGAGCATCTCGGTGGCGATGTCGAGCCGTTCCTCCGGATTGTCCGGCACCCATACGGCCCAGTAGTGGCCCACGAGCGCGTAGCTCAGCGCCTGCAGGTCACCCAGCGAGCGTGCCATCTCGACGGCCTGGGTGCTGAGCGCGCGACGCTGCTCCTGCCGCTCTGGCGCACTCCGCCACCCGCAGGCCAGGCGGGTCAGCAGCCGGACACGGAGGCGATCGTCCGTCCCCTCGGGCAGGAGCAGCAGCGCATCCTGGAGCAGCGGGATGAGGTGCGTGTCATGCCCAACCCGCGCCCAGAAGAACCTGCCGCCGTAGCCGAGCACCGCGCGCGCCAGGGCGGCCGGTGCACCCTGGCGCCGGGCGAGGTGAGCCGCTTCGAGGAACGTCTGACGGGAGGCGGTCAGGTCACCGGCGCGTGCCTCGGCCTCGCCGAGGCTGAGCAGCACCTCGATGCGCTGTGCGGCGTCGCCCGGCGCATGCGTATTGAGGACGGCGAGGCCCATGCGGTGCAACCGGGCGGCCTCCTCGTACGCCAGCGACCGCAGCGCAAGGTCGCCAGCATCCCGTGCGTATCGCACGGCGAGCTCTGCCACCGACGGGGCATCGGTCGGTGCGTCGGGTTCGCCGCCCCGAGATGCCTCGACGTAGTGGTAGGCGAGCTCGGCGAGATACGCATCGGGGCTCGCGCCGTAGAGGGTCTGCAATGTGTCGGCGATCCGCCGGTGCAGCCCAACCCGCCGGCCTGGCGGCAACTGGTCGTAGAGGGTCTCGCGCATCAGGTCGTGTGCGAAACGGTACCGGCCCAGCGTGGTGGCCACCGGGCTCACCAGGCCAGCTCGGGTGGCTGCGCCGAGACGATCAAGCACCTCCTCGGCAGTGGCATCCGTCACTCGGCGGAGCACCTCCACGCTGAACTCCGGACCGAGCGCGGCAGCGTGGATCAACGCTGCAGCCGCATCGGGCGGCAGCAGCCGCACCCGGCGCACGATCACGTCCCGCACCCCCGCCGGCAGCGGGACATTGACCGCCGAAGCGAGACCGGCCTGCTCCAGGCGGCCCTCCGCGGCCATCAGCCGAACGGCCTCGCCCAGGAAGAGGGGGTTGCCACCGGACATGCGCAGGATGGTGCTGACCAGCCGGGGGCGGGGTGACAGTCCGGCCGTCGCGGCGATCAGCTCGCGGACCGGCTCTTCCCCGAGACCAGTGAGGCTCAGCGTCGTGGCAGCCGGCTGGCGAGCGATCTCGCCCACCGCCTCGCTGAGGGGCGGATCAGCCGCAAGCTCGGCTTCGCGATAGGTGCACACGACCAGGATGCGGGCGTCGGCGAGCTGGCTCGCCAGGAATCGGAGGAGCAGGACGGTCGGCATGTCCGCCGCGTGCAGATCGTCGATGACGATCACCAGCGGCGTCGCCTCGGCGGCGCGCCGCAGGAAGGTGGTCGCCGAGTCGAACAGCTGGAATCGAGCGGAATCCGATTCGGTCTCGGTGGGACGGGGGAGGTCGCCGAGGAGGTCGCGCAGGTCGGGCACGATCTGGGCAATATCTGGCGCGGCCGGGCCAAGCAGCTCGCGCAGCACGGCCGTGTCGGTGGAACGGATGATGGTGCGAATCACCTGGACCCAGGGCCAGTACGCCGGCGCGCCGGCACCCTCCCATCCGCGACCGATGAGGACCGGCAGCTCGCGCTCCCTCGCGCGGACGGCCAGCTGCTCCGCAAGGCGGCTCTTGCCGATGCCCGGCTCTCCTCCGATGAGTGCAACGCGACCGCGCCCGCGCGTTGCCTCGTCCAATGCCTGGAGCAGCGCATCGAGCTCCGCGTGGCGACCGACGAACGGAGCGCTGGCCGGGGCAGTCGGCTGGGAATGTTCGGTCATCGCGTGGCGCTCCGCTTCGTCGATCGGAACCCAATCCGCCGTCGCATCCGGTGGCGTGCCCGCAGGATACTGCGGCCGCTGGACCTTGACGGGCGGGAAGGACATGTATCGGCCCGTCCCGCCCTGTCCGTCACGGCCGGCGCTGCCCCACGCCCGGCAGGGTGCCGTGCATCCAGCCATCGGTGACCTCGCTGGCAGCCGCTGCCCGTCCGACGCCCGGCAGGGTGCCGTGCATCCAGCCATCGGTGACCTCGCTGGCAGCCGCTG
>JBDTQJ010000159.1:0-4239 GCA_039932235.1 Chloroflexota bacterium | reverse complement strand
CGCGATCCACGTACTGGCCCAGCATCACCAGCTGGCCCGAGCGGCGGTACCGGCCCACCTGGTAGACACCGCGCTGCTGCCACCAGTAGAGCTGCAGCAGGGCACCGTGACGATCACGGAAGAGCGCCCACTCGCGCATCTTCGACGGGCGGATATCGGTGGCGCCACGCGCCTCGAGCGCCCCGACCAGCTCGCGCGTTCGCCGCGACTCCGCGGCCGAGCTGCGGTCGAACGGGGTCGAGCGGCCGGCGGCGGTGGCCACCGCGTCGAGCAGCTCGTCGAGATGGAACGGCTTCGGGATGACGGCCGCGAACTTCGCCGCACGGGCGCGCTCCGTCTCGCCCTCCTGCGCCTCCTCGATGTCGCGTGCGTGGGCGCTGAACATGATCACCGAGATCGGCCGCGAGCGCGTCGCGACGGCCGCTGCGGATGCCCAGCTCTCGCCGAAGTGTCCGGGGCTGGCGCTGTCGAGCAGGATGACGTCCGGCTCCACGCTGCCGACCGTGCGCAGCAGGGCGTCATCGGCATGATCGTAGAGGAAGCGGATGTCGTAGCCCTCGTCGACCAGGATGGCCTCGATCATGGCGGCGACGTCGTGATCGTCGTCGACGCAGAGGACGGTCGGTCGCGAGGATTCGCCCGGTTGCTCGGTCATCGGTCCCTGGTCCTGTGGAGCGGCTCCGATCTCGCCCGGTCCAGGTAGCCGCGCCCCGGGCCGAACGCCGCGCTTGGATTGCAAAATCCATACCGGCTCGGACAGTACGAACCGGGACCACGCCACGGATGACGGGCGCGGGACGAGTACACTCGGGCCGATGGCAGAGGAGCTGCGCCCGCAGGACCCATTCGGGGTGCAGGGCCCGTACGAGAACATCTGGCACATCGCGTCGGCGGAGCGGTGGAGCGACGGCGCGCTCATCGGCCACCGGACGTTCTGCGGTCGCAACTACGCGGCAGACGCGCAGCGTGGCGACCTCGACGAGCTCGACCAGGTCTGCTCCGACTGCAGCGCGCAGGTCGCCCAGCGCCACTAGCCGGGGATTCGTGCTCCGTTCGACAGCACGCCGGTCACCTGCAGGTCATCATCCAGCTCCACCAGGTCCGCGCGCAGCCCCACCGCGATCCGGCCACGGTCGGCCAGCCCCAGCAACCGCGCCGGGTTGGCCGATGCGGCGGCCAGCGCATCGGTCAGACCGATGCCACCCCGCACCAGGTTGCGTACCGCCGCGTCCAGGGCGACCACCGATCCGGCGATCGTCTCGGTCCCGACCAGCGTCGACCGATTCCCACGCACCTCGACCTCGAGTGCGCCGAGGCGCCCGCGGCCGTCGCCGATGCCGCCGAGCGAGATCGCATCGCTGACCAGGACGACGCAGCCCCGCGGCTTGCTGCGGAAGATGACCGGGTAGAGCGCGGGGTCGACGTGCACCTCGTCGGCCACCAGCTCGACCGCGGCCGTGTCGTTGGTCAGCGCGACGCCCGCCAGGCCGGGCGCTCGGTGCTCCATCCCGGTCATGGCGTTGAACAGGTGCGTCGTCGAGCGTGCGCCGGCCGCGAAGCCCGCCCGCGCCTCGTCTCCCGTTGCGGCGGAGTGGCCGAGCGCGACCGTGATGCCGCGGTCCGCGAGCCAGCGGATGAGCTCCGGCGCGCCGTCGAGCTCCGGCGCCACGGTCATGATCCGCACCCCGTCGAGGATCGGCTCCAGGGCGGCGCGGTCCGCATCGGCGGGCCGCAGGAGGTGGCGCGGGTCGTGCGCGCCGCGCCGCTCGGGCGAGAGGAACGGGCCTTCCAGGTTGGCGCCCAGCACCTGTGCCCCGCCCGTTGGCAGATCCTCGAGCGAGCGGACGAACGCAGCGAGCACCGGCAGCGGGGCGCTGACCGCCGTCGGGAAGAAGGAGGTGACCCCGCGACGCAGAAGCGCGCGGGCCATGCCGGCGAGGGCATCGCGACCACCCATTGCGTCGTGCCCGCCCCAGCCGTGGACGTGCAGGTCGATGAACCCGGCCGCCACGTAGGGACCGCTCGCCCCCGCCGCATCCGGCACGACGGCCGCGATCCGCCCGTCCTCGATCGCCACCCGCCCGGCGACGATGCCCTCGTCGAGCGCGAGGCGGCCGAGCAGATGGTCGGTCACGGCGACCGCTGCGCCGGTGGGGCTGCGAGACGACGGCTGATGCTCATGGTCCCCGCATCGTAGGCGCCGCTCGTCCGGAGATGCACGCCGGGATCCGCGACAACACAAAGTGAGGGCGGGCGGCCACTCGCTACGATGCGCGACGTGCCCCGTCTCGCCCCTCCGACGACCGAGCTCCATGCCTCGTTCCTGGCTGCGCTGGAGGAGTTTCGCGCCGAGGGGCGCCTCGGGCCGGCCGACTCGACCGGCCTCGCCCAGGAGTCGCGGGCGGGCATTCCGGGTATCGACGATCCCGCGGGCTTCGCGGCGTACGTGCGGGCGTTACGTGCGCGTGCCCGACCAGAAACGCCACGGCCGCTTGGCTACGTCCCCGACACGCTCCTCTGGTTCGCGGAAGGCGCGGAGTGGATCGGGCGGCTCAGCATCCGCCACCGGCTCAACGAGATGCTCCTCGAAGTGGGCGGCCACATCGGCTACGACGTTCGCCCATCGGCGCGCCGCCGGGGCCACGGGACCGAGATGCTGCGCCAGGCCCTCCCGATGGCGCGGCAGCTGGGCATCGACCCTGCGCTCGTCACGTGCGACGTGGACAACATCGGTTCACGCAGGGTGATCCAGGCCAACGGCGGGCTGCTGGAGGATGAGCGCCATGGCAAGCTCCGCTTCTGGGTGCCGAGCGGCCGCCACGCCTGAGGCACGGCGAGGGGCCATACGACCCGCGCGAACGGTGCCATCGGCCGGGTCAAGCCGCAGGCAGCGCACCTAGAATCGAGTCATGACCGTCGTCGCGGTCGCGACCTTCCTTGCCCTGCTGGGCGCCATCGCGGTGGTCGTTGACCTCATCCTGATCGCCGGAACGCTGCTGGTGGGTCGCGAGGCACGCACCGCGCTGCGTGACCTCGTTTCGCCGTACGCCCTGCCCCTGGCGGCCCTCGTGGCACTCACCGCGATGAGCGGCAGCCTGTACTTCTCGGAGGTCGCGCACCTCGAACCGTGCACCCTGTGCTGGTACCAGCGTATCGCGATGTACCCGCTCGTCCTCCTGCTCGGCATCGCCGCCGTGCGCCGCGATGGCGGCATCCGCCCCTATGCCATGAGTCTGGCCGCCGTCGGTGTCGCGCTCAGCGCGTATCACGTCGCCGTGCAGCGACTGCCCGGACTGCCGTCCACCAGCTGCTCTGCCACCGCCCCGTGCTCGGCCGTCCAGGTCGAGGTGCTCGGCTTCGTCACCATCCCCGTGCTCGCCCTGGTGGCCTTCACCACGATCTTCGTGCTGCTGGCCCTGCGTGACCGCGGCCGCATCCAGGAGGACCCGACACCATGAGCGCCCCCCGCAGCCGCGGCATGCCGCGCCGCAGCACCGAGCGCCTTCCGGGACGCCGCAGTTCCGGCCCCCTCATCTGGATCGCCCTGGCGGTGATCGTCGTCGTGGCGGCCGTGGCCGCCATCCTGCTCACCTCGGGCGCGGGCGGTCCCACAGCCGAACCGGCCCCGCGGCTGACGGTCAGTGGCGCGGCCCTGCCGATGCTGCCCGCCGAAGGCACCGACCCGGCCGTGGGCGCGACGCTGCCGACGCTGACCGGCACCGCCCTGGACGGCTCGGCATTGGTCATCGGTCCGACCGGTACCCCGCAGGTGGTGGCCGTCGTCGCCCACTGGTGCTCCAACTGCCAGGCGGAAGTGCCGCGCATCGTGACCTGGCTGCGCGACAACAGCCTGCCCGGCGGGGTGACCCTGACCACCCTCTCCACCTCCATCGACCCCGCTCGCCCGAACTTCCCGCCGTCGGCGTGGCTGCGCAGGGAAGGCTGGACGGCGCCGGTGCTGACCGATGACGCGGCCTCGAGCGGCCTCGCCGCGCTCGGCATCTCCGGCTTCCCCGGCTTCGTGTTCGTCAATGGCGACGGGACGGTGGCAGGCCGCATGGTCGGCCAGATCGATCCCGAACAGCTCGCATCGATCGCCGCCACCCTGCACTGACGGGGCTACTGCGGGATGTGGCCAGGCTGCGCGTTCGGGTCCGCGGCCGCGGCGACCGAGACGCTGGCAGGCGGGATGACGCCCATCCGGCCCGCCTGGTAGTCGGTCACCGCCTGGATGATCTC
>JBDTQJ010000158.1:0-4263 GCA_039932235.1 Chloroflexota bacterium | reverse complement strand
CCGATCATCACCGAGATGGGCGGCAAGAACCCCGCGATCGTGACCCGCAACGCGGACCTCGACATGGCGGCCGAGGGCGTCATGCGCTCCGCCTTCGGCTTCGATGGGCAGAAGTGCAGCGCCAACTCGCGGGTCTACGTCGATCGCGCCGTTGCGGCCGACTTCGCCGCCAGGCTCGCCGAGAAGGCGAAGGCGATTCGCGTGGGTGATCCCACCCGCCGAGAGAGCTGGATGGGGCCGGTCATCAACGAGCGCGCCTTGCGCACCTTCAGCGACGCCGTGGAGGAGGCCCGACGAGACGGCGGCGAGATCCTCGCCGGTGGCGAGATCCTCGGCGAGGGCGAGGCCGGACGCGGCTACTTCCCGACCCCCACCGTGGTGACGGGCCTGCCGCTCGAGCACCGCCTCTTCCACGACGAGCTGTTCGTGCCGTTTGTCGTGGTCGGCGAGGTCGACTCGCTCGACGAGGCACTCACCGAGGCCAACAGCACGCCCTACGGGCTCACCGCGGGCATCTTCACCGAGGACCGCGCGGAGGCGGAGCAGTTCCTCAACGGCATCCAGGCCGGCGTCGTCTACGTGAACCGCCGTGCGGGCGCCACCACCGGCGCCTGGCCCGGGATCCAGAGCTTCGGCGGCTGGAAGGGCTCGGGCAGCTCGGGCAAGAACGGGCTGGGCCCGTACTACGTCCAGCAGTTCCTGCGCGAGCAGTCACAGACCGTGATGGGCGACGAGCCTCCGGAGGCCTAGCCATGAAGACCAACGGTCACAGTCAGGCGAACCCGACCGACCCGGCCCTCGAGCCACTGGTCCTCGACGAGGAGACGGCGGTCGTCCCCTCCGGCTGGTTCTCGGCGCAGATGCGCTACGCCTACCTCCTTGGCGAGGACGGCACCCCGTACCTCGTCGAGGACCGCGTTGTGCTGATCGACGGCGCGGACGAGGAGGCGGCGCTGGGGCGTGCCGTCGAGATGGCTCCCGAGTACGAGGACGACTTCGAGACCGAGGACGGCCGCCTCGGCCAGATTCGGTTCGAGGGCATCGTGGCCCTCAAGGAGCTCGACGATCCGCCCGCTTCGGGGACCGAGGTGTGGCACGAGTTCATGGCGCCGCCCGGGGTCGAGACGGCGATCGGGCCGGACGAGGAGCCACTTCCCTCCCTGCGCCCCATCGACCTTGCCTTTCCGCGCGCCCGCGACGACTGACCCTCCCTCCTGTGCTCCCCGACTGGCGGGCCCTGGCCTATCGCGCGGCTCGGCCGATCCTGTTCGGCTTCGACCCTGAGCGCATCCACCACCTGATGCTCCGGGCGCTGCGCGGCGCCGGCGCCCACCCGGTCGGTCGCGCCGTGGCAGCCCGTCTTGGCGGAGTGTCAGCTGATGGCAGTGCCAGCCTGCAGCTCATGGGGCTGCGCTTCCGGAACCGGGTCGGGGTGGGTGCCGGGTTCGACAAGGACGCGGTGGCGCTCCCCGGTTGGGCGGCACTGGGCATCGGCTTCATGGAGGTCGGGACGGTCACCCCGCTTCCGCAGCCGGGGAACCCGCGCCCGCGGCTGTTCCGCCTCACCGCGGACGACGCGCTCATCAACCGAATGGGATTCAACAACGCGGGGGCGGCGGCCCTCGCGCGGCGAGTCATGCTGGCGCGGCGCGCATTGCCGGATGGCTTCGTTGTCGGCGTCAACATCGGCCGCGGGCGCGACACCGATCCGGACGACGCGATCGAGGACTATCTCGCCTGCCACCGCCTGGTGGCGCCGGTTGCCGACTACCTGGCAATCAACGTCTCCAGCCCGAACACGCCGGGCCTCCGCGACCTTCAGGATCCCCGCCGCCTCGAGCGCCTGCTCGAGACGCTGGCCGATGCCGGCGAGACCGGCGGATTCCGTCGTCCGCTGCTCGTCAAGCTCGCGCCGGACCTGGGCGCCGAGGAGCTCGACGAGCTGCTGCGGATGCTGGTCGACTCCCCGGCGGCAGGGGTCATCCTCGCCAACACGACGGTCCGTCGCGAACGGCTGCGGTCGCTCCGGGCACTCGCGGCCGAGGCCGGGGGGCTGTCCGGCGACCCGCTGTGGGACGAGACGCAGCGGCTCATCGAACGGGCCAGGGAGATCGGGCAGGCACGGCTGGTCATCCTCGCTTCGGGGGGCATCTCCACCGCAGAGCGGGCCGCGGCCGCGGTGGCGACTGGCGCCGACCTCGTGCAGCTGTGGACCGGGCTCGTCTACCAGGGCCCGTCGCTCATCGGTCAGGCGGTCCGTGCCACGCACTGAACGCCAGGGCAGGGGTTAGCAGGGCGACGCGCCCCTGCTAGGATGCTGCGATCTAGCCAGGGTGCGCGGGCAGGACGCGCCGCTCCGATTCCGGAGTGAATACCTCATGACCACCACGCAGACCCCTTCCGCGGCTGGCGCTGTCCCGCAGATCACCACCGAGCTGCCCGGGCCGCGCGCCCGCGAGATCATCGCCCGCGACGAGGCGGTGGCGAGCCCATCCCTCACGCGCGCCTATCCGCTGGTCGCGGAATCCGGGTCGGGGATGCTGGTGACCGATGTCGACGGCAACACGTTCCTCGACTTCGCCGCCGGCATCGCGGTGTGCTCCACCGGCCACTCGCATCCGAAGGTCGTGGCCGCCATCAAGGAGCAGGCGGACCGCCTCATCCACATCGCGGCCACGGACTTCTACGAGCCGCGCTATGTCGAGTTCATGGAGCGCCTCGCCGGCATCGCACCCTTCAAGGAGAAGGCGCGCGTCTTCGTCACCAACTCGGGAACCGAGGCAGTCGAGGGCGCCATCAAGCTGGCGCGGTACCACACCCATCGGTCCGGGATCATCGCCTTCGAGGGCGGCTTCCACGGGCGCACCATGGGTGCCCTCTCGCTGACCAACTCCAAGATCAAGCAGCGCGCCGGCTTCGGACCGCTGCTGCCCATGGTCCATCACGCCCCCTTCCCGCGCGTCCGCTCATGGCGCGAGGGGAGCGGCGGCGACGGCAGCGCGGAGCTCGAGTACCTGCAGAAGACGCTCTTCGGGCGCCAGATCGCGCCGTCGGACGTGGCCGCCATCGTCATCGAGCCGATCCAGGGCGAGGGCGGCTATTTCCCGGCCCCCGCGTCGTTCCTGCGTTCGCTGCGCGAGATCTGCGACGAGCACGGCATCCTGCTCATCGTCGACGAGATCCAGTCGGGGATGGGCCGCACCGGACGCTGGTGGGCCATCCAGCACGCGGACGTCGAGCCGGACATCATCACCACCGCCAAGGGAATCGCCTCGGGCATGCCGATTGGTGCGTTCGTGGCTCGCGATTCGGTGTGGACCTGGCCGCCGGGCGCCCATGGTTCGACCTTCGCCGGCAACCCGATCTGCGCTGCCGCCGGCCTGGCCACCCTCGACCTCATCGAGAACGAGCTGCTGGCGAACGCGGGCCGCATGGGCGCTCGGCTGCGCGCCGGCCTTGAGCAGGTGGTCGGCGATTCGACGGCGGTGCGCGACATTCGCGGCGTTGGGCTCATGCTCGGCGTGGAGTTCGCCTCGCATGAGGCCGCCGAGGCGGTGCAGGAGGCGGCGTTCGGGCTCGGGCTGCTGACCCTGGAGTGCGGCGAGTCCTCGCTGCGCTTCTCCCCACCGCTGATCGTGGGTCCCGACGAGGTCGACACCGCGGTGCGCATCTTCGGCCAGGCCCTGGGGGCGGCGGGCACGCCGACGCCGGGCCCCGACGAGGTCGGCGGCTAACGCATCTGCTGGGTCCGGGTGGCGGTGCGCCGCGCCCCCGGACCTAGCGCCCGTCCAGCAGGTCCGAGAGGCTGGTCACCGCCAGGCCGCGCTCGCGCAGGCCGGGCACGATCAGCCGGATGGCACTCAGCGTGTTGTAGCCGCCGAGGTGGAAGAGCACGTTCGATCCACCCTGCGCGGTGGTGATGACCTTCGATGCGATCTGCTCGGCGGTCGGACCGCCGTCGGCGACCGGCTTCCAGTCGATGGTGTCGACGTCCCACATGAAGGTCTTCGTGTAGCCGACCGATGCGGCCGCGGCGCGCACCGCGTCGTTCACCGACCCGTATGGCGGTCGCCAGTAGGGCTGCGGGTTCTGCCCCGTGCCGGCGCGGAGGATGGCCTCCGCATCGGTGAGCTGCTTGCGGATGAAGTCGGCCGTAGGTGGACCGCCGGTCTGGCACGGGGCGGTGGTCGGCGAGCCGCTTCCCCCGCGCACCAGGTCGCAGTGGTACATGGTGTGGTTCGCGATCTCGAACAGCTCGGGGTG
>JBDTQJ010000157.1:0-4306 GCA_039932235.1 Chloroflexota bacterium | reverse complement strand
CGCCTGCAGCTGCTGGGTGGGACGGGTGCCATCTCGAGCGCCGCGGATCTCCGGCTGCGAGCGCTGATCGGGACGCCGTAGGGGAGGCGTCTCCCCGGGGCCGGGCGCGCGCGGACGGGTAGAATCGACCCATGTCCCCGGCCCCTCCCCCCGACGCGCCCGCACGCGCCGCACGCCCGAAGCTCGACGCCAGGGAGATCCTCGCCCGGCTCAACGAGCCGCAGCGCGAGGCCGTCTCCCATCTGACGGGGCCGCTGCTCATCCTGGCCGGCGCCGGGAGCGGCAAGACCCGGGTCCTGGCCCACCGGGTGGCGTACCTGGTGGCGACGAGCTACAAGCCGTGGCAGATCGTGGCCGTCACGTTCACCAACAAGGCGGCCAACGAGATGCGCGAGCGGATCGCCGGCCTGATCGGCGAGGAGGCGGCCCGCGAGGCGACGATCGGGACGTTCCACGCCATCTGCGCGCGGCTGCTGCGTCGGGAGGGCGAGGCGATAGGGCTGGCGCGCGGCTTCACGATCTACGACCGCGCCGACCAGGTGGCCGTGGTCAAGGCGGTCGTGCGGCGCCTCGACCTGGACGAGAAGCGCTTCAGCCCCACCGGCATGCTGGCCTTCATCGGTCAGCGCAAGGACGAGCTGGCCAGCCCGGCGGTGGCGCGCAAGCAGGCGGCCAACTTCTACGAGGAGACCGCGGCATCGGTCTACCAGGGCTACCAGCAGCAGCTGACCGATGACGGGGCCGTCGACTTCGACGATCTGCTGATGCGCGCCGTGGAGCTCTTCGAGCAGCATCCGGACGTGCTGGCCCGCTACCAGCTGCGCTGGCAGCAGATCATGGTCGACGAGTACCAGGACACGAACCGCGCGCAGTACCTGCTGTGCCGCCACCTGGCCGCCAAGCACCACAACCTGGCCGTGGTGGGCGATGACGACCAGAGCATCTACTCGTGGCGCGGTGCCGACATGCGCAACATCCTCGACTTCGAGAAGGACTATCCCGACGCGAAGGTCGTGAAGCTGGAGCAGAACTACCGCTCCACCCAGACGATCCTCGACGCCGCGCACGCGGTCGTCAGCCGCAATGCGGGGCGCAAGGACAAGAAGCTGTGGACCGATCGCGGGACGGGCACCGCGATCACCCTGTTCGATGCGTACAACGAGTACGAGGAGGCGGAGTTCGTCGCCCGCCAGGTGGAGAAGCTGGTCGGCGGCGCCGGCCGCACCTCGATGAGCCGTCTGCTCACCACGCGGGCCGACGACGTCGATGGCGCTCGCCGCTACGGTGAGCTGGCGGTGGCGTACCGCATCAACGCCCAGTCGCGCGTGCTGGAAGAGTCGTTCATGCGCTTCGGGATCCCGTACCAGCTCGTCGGCGGTACCCGTTTCTACGAGCGCCGCGAGGTCAAGGACGCCCTCGCCTACGTCCGCCTCGCGCGCAACCCTGCCGACCGGGTGGCGCTGGAGCGAATCATCAATGTTCCCGCCCGGGGCATCGGCAGCAAGACCATCGAGGAGCTGCGCGCGTGGGCCGATGGACGCGGGATCGCGCTGTGGACCGCGGTCACCGAGGCGGGCGAGAATCCGAACCTGGCGCCGCGAGCGCGCGCCAGCCTGGCGGTGTTTGTGGACGTGATGACGCCGCTCATGGCCGCGGCCCAGACCGAGCCGCCGGGACGCGTCTTCGACCTCGCGACGGAGCTGTCCGGCCTGCGGGAGTCGATCCAGGACGGGACCGATGACGGCGACGAGCGCTGGGCCAACGTCACCGAGCTGCGCAACCACGCCGCGGAGTACGACGAGATCGCGCCGCCAGAGGGATTGGCGCGCTTCCTGGAGGAGGTGGCGCTGGTGAGCGACCAGGACACGCTCGAGGATCGTCCGGACCGGGTCACCCTCATCACCCTGCATGCCGCCAAGGGGCTCGAGTTCCCGGTCGTGTTCATCGTGGGCATGGAGGAGGGGATGCTGCCCCATCAGCGCGCGCTGGAGGACGAGCGCGAGCTGGAGGAGGAGCGGCGCCTGGCGTACGTGGGCATGACCCGCGCCAAGGACCAGCTGTACCTGGTGCACGCGCACCATCGGTCTACCTTCGGGGTGGGCGCCCCGGCCGAGCCGAGCCGCTTCCTCGCCGAGCTGCCGGAGGACCTGCTGCGCACCGAGCGCACCGGCACGCCGTTCCGCCGCGGCGGTGGGCGGGGCTCGGAGCGCTGGGGCTCGCGCGGCACGGATGCCGAGGGCTGGCTGCCCGGCGGCTACCGTTCGCCGACACGTCGCGTCAACGAGCCGCTGCGGCCGGTCAACCTGCCGGACATGAGCGGTCCGCCGCTCGGCGCCACGCTGGATGCCGCTCGACAACGCGTGTCATCCGCGAGCTATGAGTCCGGGCCTGGCCCGGACCTTGGGAGTGGGACGTTCCTGCGGCGCGCCACGCCGGCCGAGGAGGCGGCGGCCGGACCGCGCTGGCAGCCGGGCGACCGGGTCAAGCACCGCCGCTATGGTATCGGCCTGGTCGTGGCCAGCGAGATCGCCAAGGGGGACGAGGAGGTGACGGTGGACTTCGAGGAGCACGGCCGCAAATACCTGATCGCGGCGTACGCCGGGCTGGAGCGCGCCTCGTGAACGGCGAGCTGCCGCAGGCAACCGCGCGCGCGATCCTCGGGGAGCTGGTGACGGAGCGCGAGGGCTTCCTGGCCGCGCTGGCGGACGTGGAGCCGAGCCTGCTCACTACGCCCGGCCTGGCTGGCGAGTGGAGCGCGCGCGAGCTGCTGGCCCATCTCGGCTACTGGTGCGGCCACGCCGCCGAGGCGCTGCACCGCGCCGCCCAGGGCACGCTCCACGAGTTCGGCAGCGACGATCCCGACTTCGACGTCGATGCTGTCAACGAGACCGTCGCCCGCGTGGCGCGCGAGACCGATCTCGCGTCGGTGCGCCTCCGCGAGGAGGCGGCCTATGCAGCCCTGGTCGAGCGGCTGGAGACTGCCGAGGACGGCTGGCTGCTCGACACGACCGGTTACCGGGAGACGCTCGAGCAGGTGCTGCGCGAGGACGGCCCGGAGCATTACCACGAGCACACACTCGACATCCGCTCTTGGTTCACCGGGGACGCCGACGAGGACGAGGACGAGGACGACGATCCGGAGGCGGACGCGGAGGCTGACCCGGGCGAGCGGGCCGCGCCCGCGTGAGCGCGCTCGCCGACCTGGAGCGCCGCCTCGCCGCCGAGCGCGCCGACTTCCTGGCCGCGCTGGCCGCGCTGCCCGCGGACGCGACCGAGCGACCCGTGATGGAGGACTGGTCGGCACGCGACCTGGTGTGGCACGTCGGGTTCTGGGCGGATCACGGCGCGCATGCCGTCGAGCTGGCGCTCGCCGGACGCGGCGCTGCCTTCGACTACGACACCGACCGCACCGATGCCATGAATGCCGCCGAGCACGAGCGCGGCCGAGCGGCTTCACTGGCGGATGCGCTGCGTCGCGAGGCGGCGGCCTACGACCGGCTCACCATCGCGGCGGCGCGGCTGGACGACACGTTGCTCGCCCAGCGCCTGGGCAACGGGGACACCGTCGCCGAGGTGCTTGCCTACGACGGCCCCGACCACTACGCCGAGCACGCCGCCCACCTGCGATCCGCATGACCGCACCGGATCCCGTCACCCGCGCGGCCGAGCTGCGCGGCGTCCTGGACGAGGCAAATCACCGGTATCACGTGCTCGACGCGCCCACCATGGACGACGCCGAGTACGACCGGCTCCTGCGCGAGCTCAACGATATCGAGGCCGCGAATCCCGAGCTGGTGACCCCCGACTCGCCCACCCAGCGCGTGGGGGCCGCGCCGTCGAGCCTCTTCGCATCGGTCCGTCATGACGTTCCGATGCTCAGCCTTGGCAACGTGTTCGGCGCCGACGAGCTGCGCGACTTCGACGCCCGGGTGCGAAAGGGACTCGGGCTCGGCGATGCGGATCCGCCGGTTTCCTATGTCTGCGAGCTCAAGATTGACGGCCTGGCGATCAGCCTGCGCTACGAGGGACGCAGCTTCGTGCGCGGTGTGACCCGCGGCGACGGCATGGCCGGTGAGGACGTGACGCCCAACCTGCGCACCGTGCGCGCCATCCCGCTGCGCCTGCTGGCCGATCCGCCCGGTGACCGGCTCGAGGTGCGCGGCGAGGTCTACATGCCGCGCGGCGCGTTCGCGGCCCTCAACGAGCAGCTGGAGCGCGACGGCAAGCCGCTGTATGCGAACGCGCGCAACACGACCGCCGGCACGGTGCGCCAGAAGGATCCGGCGGTCACCGCCAGCCGCAACCT
>JBDTQJ010000156.1:0-4332 GCA_039932235.1 Chloroflexota bacterium | reverse complement strand
GCCCCCACGATGCCAGCGTCGTTGAAGAGCATCGCCGGGATCACCTCCGCCCGCACTCGGAGACGGGGGAAGAACCGTGCATGGTCTTTGCTGATGCCGCCGCCGATGATGATCAGGTCCGGTGAGAGCAGGCTCTCGAGCCTGTCGAGATAGGCGTTCAACCGACGGGTCCACGCCTTCCAGCTGAGGTCGCGCGACGTGCGAACGCTCGCGGCGGCGAGCTTCTCGCCGTCCTTGCCGGCGACGATGATGTGACCGAGCTCGGTATTGGGAACCAGGCCGCCATCGAGGAAGAGGGCGCTGCCGATTCCGGTTCCGAGGGTCACCATCACGACCACGCCACGACGACCCCTGCCTGCACCAAAGCGCATTTCGGCGATGCCCGCCGCATCGGCGTCGTTGAGGACCACCACGGACCTGCCGAGGCGCTCACCGAAGAGAGCGGCGGCGTTGAGGCCAATCCAGGACTGATCCATGTTCGCCGCCGTCTCGATCGTCCCGGCGCGAACGACGCCGGGGAAGGTGACGCCGATCGGCCCGGGAACGCGGAGCCGCGCGCAGATGGCAGCCACGACCTCCACGACCAGCTGCGGCTCGGATGGCGATGGCGTGGGCTCTCGGACGCGCTTGCCGACGAGCTCTCCGGTGAGGAGATCCACGACTCCGCCCTTGATTCCGCTTCCACCGATGTCGATGCCGGTTGCGGCAGCCGACAGGTCGCGTGGATCGGTCATCGATCGATCTCCTCCGGTGCCACGTGTGCGGCCCTTGCCCGGGACGACGCATGAGCACCGTAGCGCGCATCGACTGCCGCTCCCGTGGTCTGCCTTACAGCGCTCCCGTTGCGCGCGTCGGACGATGGGGGAAACCATCAGCGAGACCATCCCATGCGACCCGACATCATTCCCGGGGCCCAGTTCCCCGACTACGAGCTCACCGACCACACCCGCCAGCGGCGCACGCTCAGCGAGCTGCAGGGCAATGATCCGATGATCCTGGTCCTGTCCCGGGGCCACTTCTGCCCCAAGGACCATCAGCAGCACCTCGAGCTCGCCGCGTTCTACTCGAAGATCGCGGTGAGCTACACGAAGATCGTCACCATTACCACCGACAACCTGCTCGAGCTCAACGAGTTCCGAGCATCGGTCGGCGCACAGTGGACGTTCCTGTCCGATCCCCGTCGCATCGTGCAGAAGGATCTCGACATCGCCGAGTACACCGATCCGACCCACGACCCGATGATCCCGCACACGCTGGTTCTGGAGCCGGGGCTCGTCGTGCACAGTGTCTACAACGGCTACTGGTTCTGGGGCCGCCCGTCGGTCGACGACCTGCGCCGCGACCTGCGCGAGGTGACGGCCAGGGTGCGCCCGGACTGGGACATCACCGATCCCGAGCTGCGCGCCGCGTGGGCGGCGGGTGACCGATCCGCCTTCTATCCGTACACCGCTCCCTCGGCACTGCACGAGAAGGGCGCGTGATTCGTCTCCCCGGCCGTCGGGGGCGCGCCGAGCGAACCAGCGCCGGGACGGAAGCCGAGCTGCTGGAGGCCGCGAGGGCGGTGCTCGACGCGAACTGGACCGGCGGATCGACCGTCCCGTCCCGCGACCTCTACCCGCACCAGTGGAGCTGGGATTCGGCGTTCATCGCCATCGGGCGATCGTGGTACGACCAGGCGCGCGCCCAGGTCGAGCTGGAGTCGCTGTTCGCCGGGCAATGGGCGGACGGGCGCGTGCCGCACATCGTCTTCAATCCGGAGGTTCCCTCGGACGCCTACTTCCCCGGCCCGACCTTCTGGCGCAGCAGCGACGCAGCCGGCAGTCCGGCGGGCATCGAGACGTCCGGCCTCATCCAGCCGCCGCTGCACGCGTGGGCCGTCCTCGAGGTCCACGAGCACGCCGCCGATCCGACCGAGTCACGCGCCTTCCTCGAGCGGATGTATCCCATGTTGGTGGCGTGGCATGGCTACCTCCTCGGACCCCGCGACCCCGAGCGCATCGGGCTGGCCGCCATCCTCCATCCGTGGGAGTCGGGCCTCGACAACTCGCCTGCCTGGGAGGGCGCTCTTCGCCACATCGACATCCCGCCGGGCCTCCTCCCGTCGTACGAGCGACGCGACCTGGCCGGCGCCGATCCGGCCGATCGACCGACCGATGCCGCCTACGACCGGTTCGTGTACCTGGCGCATGCCTACCGCGGCGCCGGCTACGACGACGAGCGGATCTGCCGCATGAGTCCCTTCGTGGTAGCCGGACCCCTGGTAAACGCGCTGCTCATCCGATCGAGCCAGGCACTCGCCAGCATCGCCCAGCTGCTGGATGAGGATCCCGAGCCACACCGCCTCGCGGCGGTCGCCGTTCGCAAGGCCATGCACGATCACCTGTGGGATCCGCTCCAGCGGCGCTACTACAGCCGCAACCTGCGACGCGAGGAGCTCATCCGGGAGGCATCGATCCTCAGCTTCATGCCGCTGCTCGACCCTGAGCTGCCTGCGCAGGGGGTGGCGGCCATCGTCCGCGACCTATCGGCTCCCTGCTTCCATCCTCCGGAGGCCGACGAGCATTACCTCGTACCGAGCTACGACCTGACCGGCGAGCTCTTCGACCCGCGCCGCTACTGGCGAGGGCCGGTCTGGATCAACACCGATTGGCTCATCTGGCGCGGACTCCTCGACCACGGGCAGGGCGCCCTGGCTGCGCACGTGGCGGACAGCATGATCGCGCTCGTGCGCAAATCGGGCTTCAGGGAGTACTTCGACCCGTTCACCGGCGCCGGTTACGGCAGCGACGGTTTCGCGTGGACGGCTGCCCTGATCATCGACGTGATCGAGCGTCGGCGAGCGTGATGCCGGTGCCAACGCAGCGCCGGAATGCGCTGCTGCTCGCCATCGCCGGTGTCGTCGTGGCGGGCGTCGCGTGGCTGCTGCTCGCCACCGTGACGGGGTTGATCTTCCATCTGATGCCCGCCGGCCCGCCGCTGCTGGGAGCGTTCCTGCTACGCCGGGGACGGCGGCGCAGCTGGACGGAGGTCATCGCGGTCATCGGGACCGGTGCGGTTGTCAGTCTGGCCGTCGCACTGGCGCTCAGCCGAATGGGCCAGCCGCTGGACGATCCGCAATGGACGATTGGGTTGGTCGGCATCGGCGCGGCGCTCGGACTGGCGATCGCGCGGTGGCCGTCAGCCGTGGCAAGCGCCGAGTAGCGGGTTCAGCGGAGGCGGACGAGCGGCCCGTGCTCGAACCAGGCGCCGGCGGGCACGCCGAGCTCGGTGAAGATCGAGACGGGCAGCCCGATGTCAGCCAGGAATCCCACCCCCGAGAACCGACGTCCCTCGGCGAGCGACATCCCGGTCTTGGGCAGCGCCAGCGCCAGCGTTGCGTCGGCCCTGACCGCCGATCCCGGTCGCTCCCCGCTGCTGGCGTCGATGCCGGACGGGATGTCAAGGCTGATCACCGCTCCTCGACCGAGGCTGGCAAGCTCGATGAGCGGCTCGTAGACCTTGTCGGGTGCACCCTGCAGGCTGTAGCCGATGAGCGCGTCGAGGACCGCATCGGCCTGCACGACCTCGCCACCGATCTCCGTGTGAGATCGATCGTGGCCGGCGACAGCGGCGCGCACGCCCGCCGCGAGCATCGGCTCGATCTGGGCGCACGGACCCGGCCGCAGGCGGAGGAGCGGTCGCGCGAAGATGACGCATACGTCGGCGCCCCAGCCCGCCAGCCGCCGAGCAGCCACCATGCCGCCACCGGCGTTGTTGCCGGTCCCCGCGAGGACGACCACCAGCCGTCCGCCGACCGTCCCACCCAGCGTCATCCGGGTGAGCTCGGCGAGTTGGTGCCCGGCGTTCTCCATCATCTGGAGCAGGCCGACGCCGACGCGGTCGGTCGCGATCCGGTCGGCAGCCTGCATCGTCGGCTGGTCGACGGATGGGATCGGATCACGCGGGGTCGGCAGGTCAGGGAGCCGCCATCGGCTCGGAGCTACGGTTGCGGGCTCGGACATGACCCCATCCTCGACGACCGACAGAGTGTGGCGCTGTAAGGGAGGCGACAACTCGCCTAGTTCCCGGCCAGGTCCCGTACTCGCTCGAGGTCAAGGACCACGACGCGCTGGTTGTGCATCTCGATCACGCCCTGCTCGCGCAGCGCGGCGACCGTGGTGGCCAGCGTCTCGCGGGACGTGCCGATCATGTCGGCCAGCTCCTGCTGGGTGAGTCGCGCGTCGATGGCCGTCCCGCGCTCGGCAGGCTGGCCGAAGCGCTCGACGAGCTCGATGAGCCGCGCGGCGAGCCGCTGTTCGACCGATCGGAAGGCCATCACCTCGCGCTCGCGCT
>JBDTQJ010000155.1:0-4348 GCA_039932235.1 Chloroflexota bacterium | reverse complement strand
AGCCAGTAGAAGTCGAAGCTCAGGACGAAGTAGGCGACCAGCCAGGGGTAGCTGAAGCTGAGCCAGATCGGGCCGATGATGATCGCCCAGCTGATGAGGCCGGGCACCATCTCGAGCGCCCGCTCGAGCCAACGATATCGCTCCTGGTCATTGCCGTCCGCCATCCGCACCTCGCCGGCCCGCCGACCGGTGGGGCCACGGCCGGCGGAGCTGATCAGTAGACCGGGGTCAGCCAGTCACGATACTCGTCGAGCCGGCCGCGTACCGCATCGAAATAGATGCTCGCCAGCTCGCGGGTGATCGGCCCGGGGCGGCCGCTGCCGACGGGGCGCCGGTCGATCTCCACCACCGGCGACAGCTGCGCGCCGGTCCCGCACAGGAACACCTCCTGGGCGCTGTAGAGCTCCGTGCGATCCAGGCTGCGCTCAATCACCTCCACCCCCAGCCGGTCGCGGGCGATGGCCATCAGCCGCATGCGGGTGATGCCCTCCAGGATGTTGTCGGTGACCGGTGGCGTGAGGAGCACCCCGTTGGCGACGATGAACAGGTTCTCCGCGCTGCCCTCGCTCACGTGCCCGTCCTGGGTCAGCACGATCGCCTCGTCGAAGCCGTTCAGCTGCGCCTCGCTCTTGGCGAAAGCGCCGTTGATGTAGGCGCCGGTGATCTTGCCTCGCGCCGGGATGGCGTTGTCATCGGTCCGGCGCCAGGTGGAGACCTGCGCGCGGATGCCGCCGTCGGTGTCGATGTACTGTCCGAACGGAATCCCGAAGATCGTGACGTCGCAGTCCAGGTTGTGGAGGCGAACGCCAATGATCTCGCTCGACTTGTAGACGATGGGCCGCACGTAGACGTCCTCCCGCAGGCCGTCCCGCTTGAGCATCTCCACGGTGGCGTCCGCCAGCTCCTGGGCCGAGTACGGAGGCTCCATCATCAGCAGCCGCGCGGAGCGCAGCAGGCGCTCGTAGTGGAGCATCAGGTCGAGCGCGAACAGCTGCTCCTGCTCGCCGTTCCAGTACGCACGGATTCCCTCGAACACGCCCGTGCCGTAGTTGAAGGCATGGGTCATGACGTTCACGTTGGCGTCACGGAGCGGGACCAGCTCACCGCGGAAGAAGGCCCACAGGTCGGGGCTGCGCTCCGCGGTGGCGGTGGTGGCGGGGCTTGGCTGCTTGAGCACGTTTGTCTCCTTGCCGGCCGGGTCGCGGCGGTGCGCGGCGAGCTTCCGACCCGCACGCCAGTATACCGGCCGTCCGGCCGTCCGGCCGACCTGGCGTCTGCACGAGGATGCCCACTGAATCAGTGGACCGGCGAGGCCCCCTGGCCAAGTGGCGTGAAGATGGCGAGGAAGATGTACACGAGGTACAGCGGCCCGCCGATCAGCAGGTACCAGGCGTTGAGCTTGCCGGTGCGCAGCATGTTGCCGAAGATCAGGATGGTGGCCACGAAGGCGACGCCGGAGGAGGCGAACACGAGCGCGGTCTCGGCGCTGAACGCCCAGGTCGTGAAGAGCAGCCCCAGCACGGTGGGCAGGCAGCTCTGGAAGACCATCGCGCCGGTGATGTTGCCCATCGCCAGGGTGTCCTTGCCGTTGCGCACCCACAGCACGCTGTTGAACTTCTCCGGCAGCTCGGTGGCGATGGGGGCGATGACCAGCGCCAGGATCGTCGGATCCAGGCCGATCACGGTCGACAGGTGCTCCACGGCGCCAACGAAAACCTGCGCGCCCACGATGATCAGCGCGAGCGCCAGGACCACCTGACCGATGACCAGGCTCGTCTTCGGCTCCACGCCCAGCAGCGAGCGATCGCCGGGGAACGCGTCCACCTCCAGCGAGTCGTGCTCCTCCACCGGCTCCGTGCCCCCGCCGGTGACGCGGGTGAGGTGCAGCCGGTTCAGATCCTCCGCGTTGCCCTCCTCCGCCTCGTCAGTGAAGTGGGCGCGTACGTAGACCGCGTAGATCACGAAGAGCAGCGCCGCGGCCACGAACTTCAGCCAGCTCACCTCGGCGGGCAGGAAGGCGGTGCCGATGGCGATCGCATACCCGACGATGAAGAAGCCGACGTCACGTCCCAGGATCTTGACGTTGACCGACATGTCCGTCTCACGGCGCCCCCGCCGCTTGAAGATGATGATCGCGAGCCCGGTGACGAACATCGCCAGCGTGCTCAGCATGAACGGCGCACCCAGGATGGCCCCCACGCCGATGGCGTGCGAGCTCTCCGGGTCACTGCCGGAGATCACCGGTCCGAGGATGGCGATGACCGGGATGAGGGTCTCCGGCATGGCCGTGGCGACGGCAGCCAGCACGCTGCCGACCGCCCCCTCGGCGAGGTGGAGCTTGTGCCCGAGCCACTCGATGCCGTTGGTGAACAGCTCCGCGGCGACCAGGATGATCGCCAGGGAGACGATCAGCAGGATGACGTCCAATTGGGTCTTCGAAGCCTCTCAGCGGTTGCCGACGACGATCGCGATGGCCACGCTCCCCACCAGCAGGCCCAGCACGATCAGGGTGATGACCAGGTACCGATGTTCGCCGGCGCGGCCGAATGCCAGGGCCGCCACCACCAGCTGCACCACCGGGGTGAGGGTCAGCAGCAGCACGCCGAACATGACGATGCTACCCGGTTCCGCGCCCATGAGGCCCGCGACCCAGTCCGGCCCGGCCTCGAGGCCACGCCCCGTGACGAGCGCCAGCGCCAGGCCGACGAGCATCACGACGATGGCGAGGAGCATGCCGACCGTCAGGGTCGTGCTGATCCAGGAGCGCAGGCGCGCCTCGGCGTCGGTCACCCGGACATCCCGCGCAGGGCCATCTGGGCGGCGGTGTACAGGAGGACGAGGATGAAGACGATCGCCAGCAGCCGCGCGTTGATGCGCCCGCCGAGGCGCGCGCCCAGGAACGCGCCGGCGGCCACGCCGACGACCACCGGACCCGCGACGGCCGGGTCGACATCCCCGCGCGCCAGGTAGGGAAACGCACCGGCGGCAGCGGTCACGCCAATCACGAAGTTGCTCGTCGCCACCGAGACGCGCATCGAGCGGCCCAGCAGCAGATGCACCAGCGGCACCTTCACGATGCCGCCGCCGATGCCGAGCAGCGACGAGATGACGCCCGCACCCCCGGCGCTGGCGAAGGCCGGCACGATGAGGCGCCGCGGCAGGGGTCGGTGACCCTCGTCCTCATCCCCCTCGGTGGCATCGCCATCGGCGCGGCCGTCCATGGCGCGTCGCGCCAGGATGACGGCCACGTAGGCCAGCAGCGCAGCGAAGCCGAAGGCGAGCACGCGCTCCGGGAGGAAGCCGGCGAGGAGGCCGCCGACCAGCGCTCCGACGACGGTGGCGGTCTCGAGCACCAGGCCCAGCCGCACGTCGGCCTGGCCGGTGCGCACGTAATGCGAGGCGGCGCTCGCCGAGGTGGCGATGACCGCCACCAGGCTCGCCCCGGCAGCCACGACGATCGGATAGCCGAAGACGAGGGTCAGGACCGGGACGAGCAGGACTCCCCCGCCGAGACCCAGGAGCGACCCGAAGGCTCCGGCTCCCAGCCCGGCGAGCCCAAGGAGGAGCGCCGTCACCTAGTGCGCGCTCAGGGGCGCAGGTGCTGCGGGGCGTAGGGCAGCAGCGCGACCTGGCGTGCCCGCTTGAGGGCGGTGGTCAGCATGCGCTGGTGGCGCGCGCAGGTCCCCGTCTTGCGGCGGGGCTCGATCTTGGCGCGCTCAGAGAGGTAGCGGCGGAGGCGGTTGACCTCCTTGTAGTCGATGCTCTCCGCCTTGTCGACGCAGAAGTTGCACACCTTGCGGCGACGGCGGTCACGGTAGTAGTCGGCCGCCTCACGACGGCTGCGGGGGCTTGCCATGGCTGGTATCGGACCTCAGATCTGATCGAATGGTGGGCTAGAACGGAATGTCATCGACGTCCATCGCATCGCCGCGCGCGGGCGCCTGCGAGCCGGAGGCATCAGCGGCGCCGCGCGGGCGAGCGACCGGGGCATCCATCGGTCCGTCCTGCGAGAAGCCGCCGCCATCCTCGTCGCGCGCGCGGCGCTCGAGGTTCACGACACGGGCGAAGGCAAGCTCGAGTGACGTTCGCTTCTGACCGTCTCGAGCCTCGTACTCACGAGCTCGCAGCTGGCCCTCCGCGTAGATCTTGTTGCCCTTGCGCAGCTGCTCTGCGAGTCGTTCCGCCTGCTGCTCCCAGATGCTGACGCGGAACCAGAGCGTCTCCTCGATCCACTCGCCGTCGGGACCCTTGCGATTGTCGTTGACCGCCACGCGGAGCTCGGTCACCGCCTTGCCGCTCGGCGTGTAGCGCAGCTCGGGGTCAGCACCCAGGTTGCCGATGATCATCA
>JBDTQJ010000154.1:0-4361 GCA_039932235.1 Chloroflexota bacterium | reverse complement strand
AGCGGCCACCGGCGGCGTCGACGTGCCCACCGAGGAGATCACGCTGGGCGAGCTGCGCGCCGCGCGCGACGCGCTGACGACGAGCGACGATCTCCCGCTGGCGGCGGTGTCGCTCGGCACGCCGCACGCGTCGCTCGCCGAGCTCCGCGCCATCGCCCGTGCACTGGACGGCCGCCGGACCAGGGTCGAGCTCCTCGTCTCGACCGGGCGCGACGTCCTGGCCGCCGCGGACAGCGAAGGCATCTCGGCACGCCTCCGCGCGGCCGGCGTGGAGCTGCTCGTCGACACGTGCAGCTATCTCAGCCCCGTGCTGCGCGAGGGTCCGGGAGCGGTGATGACCGACTCCGCGAAATGGGCGGCGTACGCCCCGGGCAACGTCGGGCGCGAGGTCGTCTTCGCGAGCCGCGACGACTGCCTTGCGTCTGCGGTCAGCGGACGCGTCACCATCGACCTCGTACCGTGGGGCGGGGCATGACGAACCGCGGCATTCGCGGGGAGGCGCTCGTCCTCGACGAGCCGCTCAGCCTCTGGGGCGGGCTCGACCCCGCGACCGGGCGCATCGTTGACGCGCGACACCCGCAGCGAGGGGCATCGGTGAGCGGTCGCGTGCTGGCCATGTCCGCGGTCCGCGGCAGCTCGTCGTCGTCATCGGTCCTCGCCGAGGCGGTGCGTGCGGGCACTGCGCCGCTCGCCGTCCTCCTCGGGGAGCGCGACCTCATCCTCTCGGTCGGCAGCGCCGTCGCGGAGGAGCTCTATGGCGTGCGGGTGCCGATCGTGGTCTGGCCGCGTGCGCGACTCGCGGCGCTACGCACCGGTGATCTCGTGATCGTCGCAGACGAGGCCGCAGCGGGGCGGCTCGCCGACCCACGCTGACGGTGACCGTGGGCACCGCATTGCCAGTCGATGGTCCCATCGCGCCCCGTCAGGGGTGGTACGGTTGTCGGCGCTTTCCTATCCGCGAGGGGGTGCGATGCGCATGCGCCACGACCTGTTCGAGAACGGCCGGCGCGCCATGGTCGGGGCGATGGCCCTCATCGTCATCATCGGTTCTTTTCAGCTCGAATCTCCCGTCCCGACCGTCGCCGCCGACCCGTCACCAGCGTTCCTGTCCGAGGGCGGGCCCGTATCGCCGCGCGTCTCGCAGCCGGCGGTCGCCGGGTCACCACCGTCGGGCTTTTCCGACAACACAGTCCTCAGCGGCCTCGACCAGCCGGTGGCCACCGCCTTCGCCCCGGACGGGCGCATCTTCGTGGCGGAGAAGCGCGGACGGCTGGTGGTCTTCGACTCCCTGACCGATGCGACCAAGGCCCTGGTGATCGACCTCCACCTCGAGGTCAACGACTTCTGGGACCGCGGGATGACGGGCCTGACGCTAGATCCGCGTTTCGCGTCGAATGGCTATCTCTACCTGTTCTACGCGTATGACGCCCTCCCCGGCGGGACCTATCCGCGCTGGGACGAGACCTGCCCCAACCCGCCGGGCATCACGACCGATGGCTGCGTCGTGACCGGCCGCCTCATCCGCCTCACCATCAGCGGCTCGAGCGCGGTGACCGGCCGCGTCGACCTGCTGAGCGGGGAGTGGTGCCAGCAGTTCCCCTCCCACAGCGCCGACGACCTTGCCTTCGGGCCGGACGGCTACCTCTACCTGAGTGCGGGCGACGGGGCGAACTTCAACACCGAGGATTGGGGCCAATGGGGAGGATCGCCGGGCTCGCCGATCCCCGTCAACCCGTGTGCCGACCCGGTCGACTACGGGGGGTCGCTGCGCTCGCAGTCCGCACGCCGACCGTCCGGCCAGCCGCGGGCGCTGGACGGCGCGATCCTCCGGCTCGACCCGGCCACCGGCAGCGCGGCGCCCGGCAACCCGTATGCCACCTCGGGCGATGCGAACCAGCGGCGGATCGTGGCGTACGGGCTGCGCAACCCGTACCGCTTCGCATTCCGCCCCGGGACAAGCGAGCTCTGGATCGGTGACGTCGGCCAGAGCACGTGGGAGGAGGTGGACCGCTTCACGACCGGCGGCGCGACGGCCCCGAACTTCGGCTGGCCGTGCTGGGAGGCAGCCGTCTCGTCGAGCGTCTTCCAGTCGCACGCGGGCTGCAACAACCTGGCCTACGGCAGCACGACCGCCGCGCACTACGCGTACAACCACAACGGGTCCGGCGCGGCGCTGTCGGGGATGGCGTTCTACACCGGCTCCGAATACCCGGCCCAGTACAGCGGCGCGCTCTTCTTCGCCGACTACGCGCAGGGCATGATCCGCGTGATGCTTCCCGACGGAAGCGGGGTGCCGTCGGCGGCGAAGGTGTCCGTCTTCCAGTCGGTGGCGACAGTGGACCTCTCGATCGGTCCCGGCGGCGATCTCTTCTACGCCGATTTCGACGGCGGGACGATCCACCGCATCCGGTACGGCGCGCCGAGCGCCGTCGCGAGCGCGTCGCCGACCAGCGGCGCGGCTCCGCTCTCGGTGCACTTCGTGGGTTCGGGATCCTCGTCGCCCATCGGCCTCTCGCTCACGTACGCGTGGGACCTCGACGGTGACGGAGCCTTCGACGACGCGACCGGCTCCACTGCGGATTGGGTCTACCCCACGGCCGGAACGATCCAGGCTCGGCTCCAGGTGACCGATTCGGCGGGATCGTCGTCGGTCAGCGCGCCGATCGCCATCTCGCCGGCCAACACCGCACCGACGGTCACCGTCGCCTCGGTGAACGTCAACGGCACGACCTATGCCCCCCCATCGAGCTTCATGACGGCGTCGCCGCCAGCCAATGGCATCGCGGCGACGTCGTCACGCGTCTGGGCCGCTGGCGACGGCATCGTCATCAGCGGCTCGGGGAGCGACGCGCAGGACGGGACCCTCGCCGGCAGCGTGCTCACCTGGGACGTGACGATGCATCACTGCTCGGCGAACTGTCACGCGCACCCGATCCAGACGACGACGGGCTCGTCGCTCTCCTTCAGCGGCCCCGACCACGAGTGGCCGGCGTACCTGAGCGTCACGCTCACGGCGCGCGACAGCGGAAACCTCACCGCGTCGAAGACGGTCTACCTCTATCCACGGTCGTCGACGCTGACCGTCTGGTCGAGCCCGTCGGGGGCGGCGATCGATATCGACGGCTCACCGTCGCCAAAGACCAATATGGTCGGCCACGCCGCGACGCTGACCGCCCCGTCGACCTATTCGACCGGTGGCAGGGCATACCACTTCACCTCATGGAGTGACGGGCCGACCAGCGCCACGCGCCAGCTCACGATCACCGCCTCGAACCAGAGCCTCGTGGCCCGCTACGCGGTCGACAGGACGGTGACACGACTCTACGGCGCTGACCGCTACGCCACGGCCGCAGCGATCTCGGCGGCCACGTTCGGCGCGGGCGTGCCGGCCGCCTACGTGGCGACGGGGCTGAACTATCCAGACGCCCTCGCCGCCGCGGCGGCGGCCGGCTATCGGGGCGCGCCGGTCCTCCTGGTGCCGGGGACCAGCGTCCCGTCCGTCGTGCGAGCCGAGCTCAGCCGCCTCCACCCGACCCAGATCATCATTCTCGGCGGCACGTCCGTCGTGAGCAGCACCGTCTTCGGCGCGCTCAGGCCGTATGCCGGTGCGGGTGGCGTGAGCCGCCTCTCTGGCGTCGATCGGTACGGGACGGCCGCCGCCGTCTCCCGGGCCACGTTCACGCCCGGCGTATCGGTCGCGTACGTGGTGTCGGGCCTGAACTATCCCGATGCACTGGCCGCCGCCGCGGCGGCCGGCTACGCGGGTGGCCCCGTCCTCCTGGTCCCGGGGACCTCGCTGCCGGCCACGGTCCGCGACGAGCTCGACCGCCTGAACCCGGCGCGCATCGTCGTGGCCGGTGGTCCGTCGGTCATCAGCAACGCCGTCGTCAGCCAGCTGCTGCCGCTCGCGACCGCCGGCGTGGCGCGGCTCTACGGTGCGGACCGCTACGCGACGGCGGTGAAGATCTCCGCCGACGCGTTCAAGAGCGGCGCTGCCACGGTGCATGTCGCCACGGGCCTCGCCTTCCCCGATGCGCTCGCCGGTGCGGCGGCCGCTGCGAAGCTGGATGGCCCCGTCCTGCTCGTCCCGGGGACGTCGTTGCCGGCCAGCGTCGACGAGGAGGTGGATCGCCTCAACCCGGTGACGGTCCGGATCCTCGGCGGTCCCACCGTGGTGAGCAGCGGCGTCGCCGCGCAGCTTGCCTCGCCGTAGCCATCGCGGCTGCGGCGGCATCGGTACACTGCACCGATGGACCCGTGGGCACACCTCGAAACAGCCGATCCGGAGATCTGGCAGGTCGTGCGTGACGAGGAGGAGCGGACGCGCTCGCACCTCGAGCTGATCGCCAGCGAGAACTACC
>JBDTQJ010000153.1:0-4410 GCA_039932235.1 Chloroflexota bacterium | reverse complement strand
CTGCTGACCGCGACCAGGCCGAAGCCACCGGCCAGGAAGACGGCGCCCGCGGCCCCGCCGACCACGACGAGCAGCAGCAGCGCGATGAGCCAGCCGGCCACGGGCCGCCGGCGCCGGGGGGGCGGTGGAGGTGGCGCTGCAGGCCGAGGCGCCGAGGCTGGCGCCGGACGGCGCAGCGCCTCCAGTTCCTCCGTCGGGATGACGAGGACGCCGCGCAGGTAGCGCGGGCAGTTGCCGTAGCCGCGGTCGAGGCAGACGCGACTCTGCTGCTCGTCGGACAAAGGCGCCGGATCGCCGAATGCGTAACAGCGATGCTCCGGGGAGACGCCCTCCTTGAACCCCACGCGATCATCGGCCAGGCCCAGGAAGGGGCACACATCCTCCGGGCGCGTCGCCAGGCGGGCGAAGAGCGCGTGACGCTCCGCCTCACGGCTCGCCTCGGCGGCGGCCTCTTCCTGCTTGCGCTTCCGTCCGAACAAGCTCGCTCCGATCGCGGGACCGCGCGCGCGTCGTGGCCGACGCTTCGCCCTGCGGCGCAGAGAGTCTAGCGCGCGGTCAACCGGACGGCGATCCGCCACGCTGCACCGGCGGGGAGTACGAATGCGTCATTGAGGTCCCATCTGGTGACGGCCTAGGCTGAACGTCTGCACGGCTGCGCGCGGCGCCGCCTCATCGCACAACCCAGAAAGGCATCACGCGTGGCGCTCGAACCGATCGAGGAGGGGGGGCGTACCCCGATCCCCCGACGCGGTCGGATCCGCCGCTGCTCGGTGCGGTCGGTGGCCATCGTGGCCAATGCCGCCGAGCCAACGGTCAGCGTCACCTGCCTGCTGGGCGGCGCCGAATATCCGCTTCCGCTCGGGACCATGGACGAGGCGCGCCCGATCTGCAACGCGTGCACGGCCCGCTCGGTGTGGCGAGCCGACGAGGACTGATCCCTGGAGCGCGGCCTGTAAGCCGAGTTCTGTCCCGCGGACCGATTCGCATCGGTCCACATGGACGGCCATCCATCTGGGGCGCCGGTTGCCCGACACCTCTGTGCGACCTACCCGAGGGCTGAGCGAGCAGCATTCTCGCGACCTCGCGGCCGCGGTTCCGCCCTCCTATTCGGTCTTGCTCCGGCTCGAGCTTGCCCGTTTCACTCCCGCTTGCGCGGGCATCGTCACTGTGGCGCTGGTCCTCACCTCTCGGTGGACGGGTGTTACCCGCGAGCCTGCTCTGTGGAGCTCGGACTTTCCTCGGACACCGCCTTTCGACGATCGTGTCCGCGGCCGTCCGGCCGCCTCCAGGGATAGGCATTCTACGCGCTGAGCGCGCGGGAAGCCCCGGGCCCTAACCTCCGGTGTTGTCGAGCTGCGGGCGGCACTCGCCGGCGACGAGCGGGTCCCGGCACTGCGTACGGACCTCCACACCCGCCAGGGTCCACGCTCCGCCCGCCTCCCGTGCCAGCGTGAGCCGCGCCTCGTAGGCCGCGATCTGTGGATCGGCGGACGGCCCGAGGATCTGGATGTAGCCGCTCGCCGCCGATCCGTCCCGGCTCAGCAGCCCATGGCGGACCTCGCCGCCGGGGTCGCTGGCGGTCATTGCCGCTTCGACCACGCGATCGAGGAAGCGTGCCGGATCGTCCTCCGGCGGGGCGGAGCCCAGCGGACCGGGGAGGGTTGCCGGCTGCGACTCCCAGGCAGTGGCCGCCACCGCGCCGGGCGCCGACGGGATCGCGCGTTCCTCCACGCGCAACGCGGCGCAGCCGGCGAGGAGCAGCAGGGTGAGCAGCGCTGCGGAGCGGGTCACGGCCGCGGCCCGTCGATGGCCACGTTGCTCAGCCGGTCCGCCTCCTTGTTGCGCTCCCTGGGCACGTGGCCGACGGTGTAACCGCCCAATGTGGCGAGCATGGCCATCACCCGGCGATGGATGGGCTGCAGGTCGGGGTGCTTGACGCGGTACATGCCGATGATCTGGCGCGCCACCAGCTGCGAGTCCATGCGCAGGTCGACGTGGGTGGCGCCCTCCGCCAGCGCCCGCTCGAGCGCCAGCTCGACGGCGGTCCACTCGGCGACGTTGTTGGTGGCGTGTCCCAGCGGCTCGGCGATCTCGGCCACCACGCGGCCCGTCCCCGCCTCCACCAAGATCGCGCCGGCGCCGGCAGGCCCCGGGTTGCCGCGCGCGGCCCCGTCGGTGTGGATGAGCAGGCGCATCGGTCCGATCAGGAGATGCCGGCCTTCTGGATCTCCTGGGTCACCTCGAGGATGGCGCGGGTGATGTTGATGCCACGCGGGCAGGCCTCGACGCAGTTGAAGACCGTGCGGCACCGCCACACGCCGTCCGCGTCGGCCATGATCTGCAGCCGCTCCTCGTGGGCGTGGTCACGTGAGTCCTTGATGAACCGATGCGCGTTCACGATGGCGGCGGGGCCGACGTAGTCCGGGTTCGACCAGAAGACCGGGCAGCCGGTGGTGCACGCCGCGCACAGGATGCACTTGCTGGTGTCCTCGTACAGATCGCGGTCGGCCGGCGACTGACGCCGCTCCCGGCCGTCCTCGGGCACCTCGTCGTTGACGAGGAAGGGCATCACTGAGCGGTACTTCTCCCAGAAGCCGTCCATGTCGACCAGCAGGTCCTTCACGACCGGCATCCCGCGGATCGCCTCGACGGTGATCTGCGTGCCCGCATCCTTGACCAGCATCTCGCAGGCGAGCCGGTTGCGACCGTTGATGAGCATCGCGTCGGAGCCGCATACCCCGTGGGCGCACGATCGGCGGAAGGTGAGCGTCCCGTCCTGGTACCACTTCACCTGGTGGAGGAGGTCGAGCACCCGGTCGGTCGGCTCGGCCTCGACCGCGTACTCCTCCCAGTGCGGCTCGGTGTCGAGCTCGGGGTTGTAGCGGCGGATCCGCAGCTGGACGTCCATCACCGCAACCCTAGTACACGCGCGGCTTCGGCTCGAACTCGCCGAGCGTGACCGGCTTGTACGCGAGCGTCGGGGCGGCGCCGGCGACGCGGAAGGCGAGCGAGTGGCGCAGCCAGTTGACGTCGTCGCGATCGGGGTAGTCCTCCCGCGCGTGCCCGCCGCGGCTCTCCGTGCGGGCCAGCGCCGAGCCGACCGTCGCCTCCGCGCAGTCGATCAGATAGCCGAGCTCCAGCGCATCGGCGAGGTCGGTGTTGTAGCGGCAGCCCTTGTCGTCCACCAGCAGGTGCTGCGCCCGCTCGCGCAGCGCGGCCACCGCGTCGCGGCATTCGGTGAGCAGCTGCTCGGTGCGGAACACCCCGCATTTGGTGAACATCACCTCCTGCAGGTCGCGACGAATCGCGGCCGGTCGCTCCCCGTCGGTGGCGTCGAGCAGAGCGGCAACCATGCGCTGGACGCCCACCTCGGCATCCAGGTCCGGCCGCGGCGGCGGCGCGTCGCGCAGGTAGCGCGCCATGTCGATCCCCGCTCGCCGGCCGAAGACCAGGATGTCGAGCAGCGAGTTGGTGCCGAGCCGGTTGGCGCCATGGACGCTGACGCAGGCGCACTCCCCTGCCGCGTAGAAGCCGGGTGTGACGGTCGACGCGCCGTCGGCGAGGACGCGACCGTCGATATCGGTCGGGATGCCGCCCATCGCGTAGTGGGCGGTGGGCTGGATCGGCACCAGGTCCGTCAGTGGCTCCAGCCCGAAGTAGGTGCGAATGAAGCCGCTCATGTCGGGCAGCTTCGTGTTGAGCACCTCGGCGCCCAGGTGGCGCACGTCGAGGTGGACGAAGTCCTTGCCACCGATCCCCCGCCCCTCGGCGATCTCCATGTAGATGGAGCGCGACACGACGTCCCGGCTGGCGAGGTCCTTCATCGTCGGCGCGTAGCGCTCCATGAAGCGCTCACCCTGGTCGTTGACGAGGAAGCCGCCCTCGCCGCGCATCGCCTCGGAGAGCAGGAAGCCCAGCTTGTACATCCCGGTCGGGTGGAACTGGAACATCTCCATGTCCTCGAGCGGAATCCCGCGCCGATACGCGATCGCGACCCCGTCGCCGGTGAGGGTGTGAGCGTTGGAGGTGACCTTGAACATCTTGCCGAAGCCACCGGTGGCGAACAGCACGGCGCGGGCGCGGAACGAGTGGATCTCGCTGGTGGCGAGCTCGAGGGCGATCACCCCGCCAACTGCGCCGGTGGGACCGTCGGGGAGGGCGAGGTCGAGCACCTGGTACTCGTCGTAGAAGGTCACCTCCCGCGCGATGCACTGCTGGTAGAGCGTCTGCAGGATGGCGTGCCCGGTCCGGTCGGCCGCGAAGCAGCTGCGGCGCACCGGCGCCTCGCCCTGGTTGCGGGTATGGCCGCCGAAGCGGCGCTGGTCGATCAGGCCCTCCGGCGTGCGGTTGAAGGGCAGGCCGAGGTGCTCGAGGTTGATGATCGTCTCGACCGCGTCGTGGCACATCACC
>JBDTQJ010000152.1:0-4411 GCA_039932235.1 Chloroflexota bacterium | reverse complement strand
CGCGAGCTCGCGCGGCATGCTGCTCGCGGATCGCGCCGGGATTCGGGGTAGCATCGGTCTGATGTCAGAAATCCGGGAATGTGCCATCTGCGCGCAGCGCGGCGGCGACGGTGAGCTCCTCCGCGAGGAGGTGTGGCGCGATGCCCACTGGCGCCTCTCGATGAGCATCGAGAGCTACACGCCCGGCTTCGGGTACCTCGAGCCGCTGCGCCACATCCCCCACGTCGAGGACCTCGACGGGGAGGAGGCCAGCACGTTCGGCCCGACCCTGGCGCGCGTCTGCGGCGCGCTGAAGGCGGCGACCGACGCCGAGCGTGTCTGGGTCTACGTCTTCGGCGGCGGCATCCCGCACCTGCACGTGCACCTCGCACCACACCGCGAGGGCGACGCGCTCAACAGCGCCATCATCCGCGGAGAGCTGGACGACATCCCGCTGCCGTCGGGCGCGCATCGGCTCATCAGTCGCGAGTTTTCGGAGCGGCCGGCCACCGAGCTGCGGGCCGCAATCGAGCGCACGCGCGAGCTCCTCGCATCGTGAGCGAGCGCTGGGTCTGCCTGGACGTCGGGGAGACGCTCATCGACGAGACGCGCATCTGGTCCACCTGGGCCGACGAGCTGGGCATCCCGCGCATGACCTTCCTGGCCGGCATGGGGGCGGTCATCGCGCGCGGGCTGGAGCATTGGGCGGTGTTCGACCTCTTCGGCATCGACGACTGGCCGATGCGCATCGCCTCGGTCGAGTCGATCCACGGCGGCTTCCGGGCCGACGACCTGTATCCCGACGCGCTGCCGGCGCTCGACGCGCTGCGCGAGGCCGGCTATCGGCTGGCGGTTATCGCCAACCAGCCGGCGGTGCGCGACGAGCAGCTGCGCGGCATGGGCGTGGAGCCGGACGTGATGGCCATGTCGGAGGCCATCGGCGTCGCGAAGCCGGAACCGGAGTTCTTCGCCCGTTGCCTGGAGCTGATGGGCAATCCCGCGCCCGCCGAGGTGGCGTACATCGGCGATCGGGTCGACAACGACGTCATCCCTGCGGCGGCTGCCGGGATGCGCGCGGTGTGGATCCGCCGCGGTCCATGGGGCTTGATCCAGCCGCCACCGCCGCCGGGGGTCGCGGCACTGGTCGTCGAGTCGTTGGCAGAGCTCGTGCAACGCATGACGGAGGCGTGGCCGCCGGCCGACGAAATTCGAACGCCCAGCCCGCCGCACGACGAGGCACATTCGACATGACATCCAGCACCGATCTCCTGGAGCAGCTGCTCCAGCCCAGCTCCCTCGACCGCATCAGCAACCAGGTTGGCGCCAACCCCGACCAGACCCGGACCGCCATCCAGGAGGGGCTGCCGATGCTGTTGGCCGGGCTCGAGCGCAACGCCGCGGACCCGCAGGGCGCGCAGAGCCTGCAGCGGGCGCTGAGCGAGGATCGCCACGCCGACCTGCTCGACGATGTGCAGGGCTACCTCACGGGCGCGCGTGACGGCAAGGCGGCCAACGGGTCCGGCATCCTCGACCACATCCTCGGCGATCGCCAGGAGCCCGCGGCGCAGGCACTCGGCCAGCGTGCCGGGTTGAGCGGCGGGAGCATCCTCCAGATCCTGGCGACGCTCGCGCCGCTGGTGATGGGCATGCTCGGCAAGAAGTCCGGCTCGGGCAGCTCGGGTGGCGGGTTCCCGGACCTCGGCCAGATCCTCGGCCAGGAGCGCCAGACCGCGCAGGCGGGGACCCCCGACATCGGCTCGATCCTGGACCAGGCCTTCGGCGGCAAGCGCTGAGGCTGGTCAGCGCTCCTCGTCGCGGCGCTGCATCCCGTCGATCTCGCGGTCGCTGACCCCGAACCGGCGCAGGGCGTGGCGGACCAGCTCGTCGCTGAGCTGGCGTTCCGCCACCACCACGCGGCGCGCGCCCATGCGCCGCAGGTCGGCCTCGTCGGCCTCGGAGTGCGCGCGCGCGACCACGTCGAGACGCGGGTTGCGGCGCAGGCCGTAGTCCACCGCCTGGCGTGAGGCCAGCGCGTCGGGAAGCGCCACCACCAAGACCCGCGCCTCGTGGATGCGGGCGGCGTCCAGCACGGACGGCGAGCTGGCGTCGCCATAGACGAGCGGCATGCCCGCGTCTCTTGCCTGGCGGGCAACCGGATAGTCGAGGTCCACGGCGACCCAGTCGAACCCGCGCGAGGTGAGGACCCGGGCCACCGCCCGCCCGATGCGCCCGTAGCCGAGGATGATGGCGTGGCGACGCAGGGCGCCCACCTCGTCGGGCGGCGGCAGGGAGACTTCCGCGGCGCGCTCCGCGCGCCAGCGACCGAGGCGCTCGCCGACGGCGGCCACCGGCCCCGCGGTCAGGACCGAGATGACCACCGCGCCCATCGCGGCACTGAAGATGTCCGGCTCCAGGGCGCCTGTCTCGAGGCCCACGGCGGCCAGCACGAAGCTGAACTCGCCGCTCTGGGCCAGGAAGCCGCCGGTGCGCACCGCCACCGCCGGACCCTGGCCGGCCAGTCGCAGGACGCCCGCCACCACGCCGCCCTTGGCGATGACGATCAGCACCAGCAGCACGACCACCAGCAGCCACTGCGCCAGCAGCGCCTCCGGCTCGAGCAGCACGCCGACGCTGACGAAGAAGAGCGTGCTGAACAGCTCGCGTAGCGGCACCACCTCCCCGAGGACCGATGCCGCGAGGTCCGAGTCGGCGAGCGCCATGCCGGCCACGAACGCACCCAGCGCCACGCTGACCCCGACGAAGCCCGCCACCGTGGCGGTGCCGATGGCGATCACCGCCACCGCCACGATGAACAGCTCACGCGACGCGAGCCGCGCCACGCGCTCCAGCAGCCAGGGCAGCGCCCGTGAGCCGAGGACGAGGACGGCCCCCACGAAGAGCGCCGCGAACAGCGTCGCACGGCCGACTTCGAGAAGCGGGTTGTCCGCGCCGTGGGCGAGGGCCGAGAGGATCACGACCAGCAGCACGGTGATGAGGTCCTGGACCACCGACCAGGCAAAGGCCAGCCGGCCATGGAGCGTCGCGTGCAGCGCACCCTCGCCGAGCAGCTTCACCATCACCACCGAGGAGGCGATGCTGACGATGGCGCCCAGGAACAGCGCTTCGACGAGCGGCCGTCCGAGCACCACCGAGATCCCGGTGCCAAGGGCCATCGTGATCGCCACCTGTACCGGCGCGCCGATCCCCACCAGCTTCCCGACGCTCGCCAGCTCGTGGCGGCGGAACTGCAGCCCGATGCTGAACATGAGCAGTGCCACGCCCAGGTCCGCCAGCTCGAGCACCTGCTCGCGGTCCGCCACGAAGCCCGGGGTGAACGGTCCGACGAGCAGGCCGGCGACGATGTAGCCGACCATCGGGGCAAGCCGAAGCCGATGCGCCAGGGCGCCGAGGATGAGTGCCGCGCCGAGCGCAACGAGAAGGGTCAGGCCGAGGCTGCCGGTCATCGGTCTGGGTCTTCTCCTGGGGGTGGGGCCGCATGATACCGGTCGGGGGTGGCGCGCTCGGTTGCCGACACGGGCGTCGGATCGGTATCATCCGCGCGACGGCGCGCCGTCACGGGGTTGACCGGCCCTCCTCTATCCGACCGGTCGAGGTGGAGACTGCGTAACAACGCGGTCTCTTTGTGTATTCCCCGAGGTGCTGCATGACCGAGCCACGCCTCTCTCCGGAGGCCGTCACCCAGACCACGCTGATCTCCGAGGCGGACACCATCCTCCAGATGCGCCCGGTGATCGTGCACCGCGAGGCGAGCCTGCAGCAGGTCGCCGAGGCAGCGGTCGAGAACACGGCCTGCCGCGTGATCGCGGTGACGGACGCGGAGGATCGCCTGGTGGGCGTCATCCCTGTCCATCGGCTGGTCAACGACATCTTCCTCAAGATCGTGCCGGAAGAGGCGCTCGGCGAGATCGACGACATGGAGGCCGCGCTCGAGTACGCCCGCCATGTCGGTGCCCGCGTGGCGGGCGAGGTGATGAGCGAGCCGGTGAGCGTGCGCCTCGAGGACACCGTCCGTGACGCGTTCGCGAAGCTCCAGAGCACGGGGCTCAACGGGCTGCCGATCATCGACGCCGAAAGCCAGGTGGTCGGCTACATCGACCAGCTGGAGCTCCTTCTCGTCTGGGTCCGGGCGAGCGGACGGCGAGCCCTCCTCGAGCCGTCGGCCAGGGATTCATGACCCTGGAGGTGGGCCTGGGGCTCGCGATCTTCGTCGCCACCTATGTCCTGATCGCCACGGAACGCGTCCACAAGACGATCGCCGCCATGGCGGGCGGCGTCGCAATGATCCTGGTGGGGATCGTGAGCCAGGAGGAGGCGTTCGCGGAGATCGACTTCAACGTCATCTTCCTGCTGGCCGGGATGATGATCCTGGCCGGCATCATCCGGAAGACCGGCGTCTTCGGCTGGATCGCCG
>JBDTQJ010000151.1:0-4451 GCA_039932235.1 Chloroflexota bacterium | reverse complement strand
GGCATCCCGCTCCTCCATCTGTTGGCGCGCCGCCGCGGCCTGCGGCGGCTCCTGACCCGCCTCGACGCGCAGGTCCTGCATGGCCACTTCGTGCGCCGCTTCGGCTGGCAGGCGGCGCTTTCCGGCTTCCGGCCCCTCGTCATCTCGCCCTGGGGGTCTGACATCCTGCGGGTGCCACGGGGCGCCGTGCGGACTCGGTGGTGGAATCGGTTCGCCCTCCGCTCGGCCACACTCGTGACCGTCTCCTCGGAAGGCATGCGCGAGGCCGCGATCCGCGCCGGAGCGCGTCCCGACCGGGTCGAGCAGATCCATCACGGGGTCGACACCGCCGCCTTCGCGCCCGGTCCACCGGACTCGGAGCTGGCCAGCAGCCTGGGGACCGGCGACGCCGCCGTCGTCCTTTCGCCACGGTCCATCCGACCGCTCTATCAGCAGCCGGTCGTGGTCGATGCGGTCGCGCGCCTCGTTGCCGAGGGGCGGGACGTCGTGCTCGTGATGAGCGCGCGCGGCGCCGATCCAGGGACGCTCGCCGAGGTGCGGGCTCGCGCGGCTACGGGCGGCATCGCCGACCGCCTGCGCATCCTCGACGACGTGCCGCATGACGAGCTTCCGGCCCTCTTCCGGCTGGCCGACGTCATCGTCTCGGTGCCGCAGACGGACAGCTTCCCAGTCACCCTCCTCGAGGCCATGGCCTGCGAGCGGACGATCGTGGTCAGCGACCTGCCCGCGGTCACGCCGGTGCTTCGCCAGCTGGACGCCACGGCGGCATCGCTCGTCGTCCCCGTGGGAGACGTGCGCGCCACGGCGGCCGCCATCGGTCGCGCCCTGGAGCTGGACCCCGATGCGCGACGCGAGATGACAGGCAGGCTGCGCGCCCACGTCGTGCAGACGGCCGACTACCAGACGAACATGGCGCGCATGGAGCGCCTCTACCGGCAGCTGGCTGCTGGCCGGTGACCTTCGGAACGCCATTCGGGCGTCGAATTGCCGGCGTCTTCGCGACCCGCATCGTGCGCTTCGTGGTCGGGTTTGGCACGTCGTTCCTGCTCGCCCGGGTCCTGCTGCCGGAGGGGCGCGGCCAGTTCGCGCTGCTGACCCTGCTGCCGGCGATGCTGATCGCGCTCGGCCAGCTTGGCCTGCCGTCCGCGATGAGCTTCTTCGCCGGCCGTGGGCGATCGGTGGCCGACCTGCAGCGGCTCGGGATCCTGCTGACCGCCGCCCTCTCGCTCGTGCTCGTCGGCGGGACGTTCCTGCTGCTTCCGTTCCTCACCTCGACGATTCTGCAGCCGGCGCCGCGTGATTTGCTGGTCGTCTCGCTGGCCTCACTGCCGTTCCAGTTCATGGCGGCGTTCGCGGGCTCGACGCTGATCGGGCGGCAGCGACTGCGCAACTACAACCTCATCCTGGTCGCCCAGTCGCTCCTGATGCTTGCACTCATCATCGTGCTGGTCGGCGTGCTGCAGCTCGGCGTCGCCGGCGCGATCTACGCGTTCGCCGCGGTGGCACTCCTGGCCGCCATCGCCACCAGCGTCGAGCTGCTGCGCGTGGTCAGGGAGGAGCGCGAATCCTCGCAGCCGCCGATTGGCCTGTCACAGGTCCTCGGGTATGGCATTCGGATCTACCCCGCTAGCGTCGCCGGGTACTTCAGCTATCGGTCCGACGTGCTGGTCCTGAGCGCAATCCTCGGTGACGCGAGTGCGATCGGGCTCTACACCTTCGCGGTCAGCCTGGCCGAGCTGACCTTCTTTGTGCCCGATTCGGTGAGCACCGTCTTCTACCCGCGCGTCGCCAGCATGGAGCGCCACACGGCGGACGCGCTGGCGCCGCAGGTCGCGCGCTTCACGGTGCTGATCACCGCGCTGTCGGTGCTGCTCCTGATTCCCGCTGCGTTCGTGGCGGTGATCGTCATCCTGCCGGACTACTGGGGCAGCATCGGTCCGTTCCTGGTCATCATGCCGGGCATCGTGGCGCTCTCCGTCTCCAAGGTGCTGGCGGGCTACATCGGCGGGCTCGGCCTGCCACTCTCGGTCGCCGGGGCGTCGACGGCGAACCTGGTCATCAACCTCGTCGCGAATCTCATCCTCATTCCCCCATTCGGTATCGTGGGCGCCGCGATGGCAAGTCTCATCTCGTACACCGCCCACGCCGCGCTGTTGGTCAACGTGGCGGCCCGCCTCTCACGCCGCCGGCCGGTGGAATACTTCGTCCCCACGGCCGCCGAGGTGGTGCGCCTGCGCGACGGCCTTGGCGATGCATGGCGCCGCGTGCGCCGCACGCACAGCGCCTGACCGATGCGCCGCGTCCTGGTCGTGGCCTACTTCTTCCCGCCAGTCGGCGGGGTGGGGATCGAGCGAACCCTCAAGCATGTGACCTACCTGCCGGAGCATGGGTGGCAGCCGGTGGTCGTCACGGTGTCCGGATCCGGTTACCGGATCGTGGAGCCAGCCAGCGAGAGGCGAGTGCCGGCTGGAGTGGAGGTGTACCGCAGCGGCACTGCGGAGCCGGCCCATCTCCGCCGCGCCCTCGGCCGCCTCGTGAGTCATGGGCCAGTCCGTGGCGGCGCACCGGCCGCGGCCCGGTCGGATGGTCGCGTGGCCGCTCGCGGTGGCTCGCTGCGCGCAATGGCGAATCGCGCATGGGGCCGCCTCATGCCGCTCCTATTCTTTCCGGACGACCAGGTCATCTGGGGACGCGGGGCTGCCCGTCTGGGCCTGCGCGTCCACGCCGCCGAGGCAGTGGACGCCATCTACAGCTCCTCGCCGCCGATCAGTGGTCATCTGGCTGCCGAGCGCATTGCGGGCCGCGCCGGCCTGCCATGGATCGCCGACTTCCGGGACCCATGGATCGGCAATTCCTTCGCACGCCCGCTCAATCCGCTGCATCGCGCCATTCAGCGTCGTCTCGAACGACGCATCGTCGAGGGAGCCGATCGGGTAGTGGTGGCAACCGCGGGGATGCGCGAGCAGTTCGCGGCCCGCTATCCGGGTCAGTCGGGCCGCATCATCCACGTGCCGAACGGCTATGACCCGCTGGACCTCCAGGTCCCCGCCGCGGAGCGCGCCGCCGACGGCACGTACCGCCTCACCTACGCGGGCAGCATGTACGGGGAAGATGAGCTCACCGTCTTTCTCGACGGGCTCCAGCTGCTCCTTGGCCGCCAACCCGCCGTGCGCGACCGTCTGCGGGTCGAATTCGTGGGCTGGTTCAGCGCCGCCACGCAGGCAATCTCGGTTCGGCGATTCCCGGCGCTAGAACCCGTCGTCCGCCAGGTAGGGTTCGTGGACCGGGAGCGGGCCATCGCCCTGCAGCGCGCGTCGGATGCCGGCCTGGTGATCATTTCGGGGACGGGCAACCGGGGCGTGGTCGCCACCAGCAAGATCTACGAGTACCTGGGGCTGGATCTGCCGGTGCTGGCGATCGTGCCACCCGGCGAGGTGCGGCAGATCCTGGGTGGCCTGGACTGGGGCGTCGTCGCCGACCCGACGCCGGAGGGTGTTGCCAACGGCCTCGAACGGATCATGGAGGTGCGGCGGCCGACGAGCGCCGCCGACCCCGAGCGCCACTATGAGCGGCGCAACCTCAGCGCCGAACTGGCGCGACTGCTGGAAGAGGTGACCGAAGAAGCGGCGGCGAAGAGGAACTAGTAGGCGCCGCGCCCGCTGGCCACCGCGGCGACGGTGCGCACGGCGATCTGCGCATCGAGCGAGACACCGCGCCGCCGGACGTAGTCGACCTCCAGGGCGAGACGCTCCTCGAAGGTGCGCTCACTGCGGCCGCTCACCTGCCACAGGCCGGTGATGCCGGGACGTACGCTCAGCACCTCGATGGCCTCCGGCCGGCCGCGCAGCTCGTCGGCGAAGTAGGGGCGCGGACCGATGATGCTCATCTCGCCGCGCACCACGTTGACGAGCTGCGGCAGCTCGTCGAGCGAGGCGCGGCGCAGGAAGCCGCCGACGCGGGTGCGACGCGGGTCGTTGCGCAGCTTGCGGTTGATGCCGAACTCCATGCGCCGCTCCTCGTCGACGGTGAGCAGCTCCTCGAGATGCCGGTGGGAGCCGTCGCGCATGGTGCGGAACTTGAAGACGGTGATGGACTGGCCGTAGCGGCCAAGCCGCTGGCAGCGGTAGATGATCGGCAGGCCGTCATCCAGCCAGATGACGAGCGCGATCGTCAGGATCAGTGGGCTGAGCACGAGCAGCAGGAGCGACCCGCCGACGATATCCACGATGCGCTTGCCGAAGAAGTAGGCAAGCTGGCCGAGCGTGGCGTGGCCGGCCGTCGCGGCGCGTGGCGCAAGCTGCTCCAAAGGTGTACCCCTCTCCTCATCCGTGCCGATCCGCGCTGAGCGAGCGAATCCGGTGCCCTCACGAATCGTGGTCAGTATACGCAGCCGTCAATCGGGTGGGCAGGTCCGATGGTCCCCCGACCATCGGACATCTGTCCTCAGAAGG
>JBDTQJ010000150.1:0-4474 GCA_039932235.1 Chloroflexota bacterium | reverse complement strand
CGAGGCGTACCGGATCTTCAGCAATCGCCTGGACGGCGTCCTGAAGGTAGCGATCCGGCCGTAAGCCCTGGCCGCGACACCAAGCCGCACCGGCCATCGGAGGAGACCGATGGCCGGTGCGGGCCTGTGTCTGGTCTGCAGGGCCTTCGCGGCCGGGTGACCACGAACCCCTGCTAGCGCGGGCGTCCCGTCATCGGTCGCGGATGCTCGCGGGCCACGAGCGAGGCGCTCGTCGGTTCCGCCTCTCCCGCCGTCTCCGGTGAAAGGTGGTGGTCGTCCAGCTCCCAGCCAAGCTCGTTCTCGACGGCCACGACGCCATCCACGAGCTTGGTCAGCCGCCCGATGATGCCCGCCGTCGAGCGGCGGTCCGCGCGCCCACGCAGACAGACGATCCCGTCGTGGACCACGATCTCGAAGCCCGAGGGATCGAGCCACAGGTCGCGCCGCAGCACCTCGTCGCGGATGGCGCTCCGTATCTCATCGTCGGAGCGAAGGTAGGCACGCACCAGGTCGGCGCGCGCGATGATCCCCACCAGCCGTCCATCCTCGACCACCGGCAGGCGATTGACGCGCCGCTCGAGCATGAGCTCGGCCGCCTCGCGGATTGACTGATCTGGCCGGATGGTGATTGCCGGCGAGGCCATGGCGCCGCCGACCGTGGTCGCCGCGAGGCGGACCGCGTCAGCGGGCTCATGGTCCCCCGTGATCCAGTCGAGCGCGCTGCGACGTCCATGACGATGGGATCCCTGCATGCGCACGAGATCCGCCTCGCTGATCACCCCGGCCAGGCGACCGCCGAGGTCCACGACGGGTGCGCCGCTGATGCGTCGCTCGCTCAGGACGTGGGCCAGCGCGCGCAGCGACATCTCTGGGGTGACGGTGATGGGATCGACCGTCATGACGTCGCGGACTCTCATGATCGTTGTCTCCGAAGATAGGGCTTTGATGGTCCGAGCATGCGCGCCGTGCTCCGTGTCCAGCAGTCCCATTGGTCACCCAGGTGGGGGCCGATGGCACCCGATACCCGAGATGTATCCACGTCGTCCAACTTTTTGGGACCTACGGCACTGCCCCCGTGACGCCGCCGATGTGACGCTCAACCCACGGAGACAGGAGCGGGCGAAACGTGGGACCAGATCGAGTGCCCGAGTGGGTGTACTGCTTCGGTGCGGAGCGGGCCGCCGGCACGGCCGGGGTCGTCTGCCCACTGGCTGCGATCGTGGGCCTTGACGCCTGCGCGACCTGTCCCTTCCTCGTCGACGCCGACGCGCCGCGGACGCGACGCTGGAGCTGCTCCACCGATCCGATCGACGGCGCCCCGGCACAAGTGCCGAATGGAGACTACCGATGAACCTGCTGATCGCCGCGTTCCTGGCGGCTCATGCCCTGATCCACGCCTCGTACCTCTCGCCGGCCCCGGCGCAGACCGCCGGAGGTCCGGAGTGGCCCTTCACGATGGGCCGGTCCTGGCTCGTGACCGGGTTGCACCTCGAACCTCGGCTCGTCACCTCGATCGGCACGCTGCTGATCGTCACGACGGTGGCGGTCCTGCTCCTCGCGGCCCTCGCGACGGTGGGCATCGGGATGCCCAGCGCCTGGTGGCCATACCTGGTCACCGCCGGCGCGGGACTCTCGATCGCCAGCCTGGCCATCTTCTTCCACCCCTGGCTCATCCTGGGGCTGGCCATCGACGCCGTGCTCCTGTGGAGCGTGCTGGTCGCCGACTGGATGCCCGCCGCCAGCTCCTGACCGATGCGGGCGCCGGCTCAGCCGCGGCGCCCGATCCGTCCCAGGTGGGTGTCGCCGAACCCGGTGGCGTGCTTCAGCCCGTAGCCCAGCGCCCGATCCAGGCCGACGTGCGCCAGCAGCACGGCACCGGCAAGTGCCAACGGCGCGATTCCCGCCAGCCAGCCGATCCCCAGGGCGGCCAGGGCGAGCACCAGGTTGTGGACCGTGTTGTAGACGATGGCGCCGAGCCGCGGTCCCCCGAGATAGCCCAGCATCGAGAGGTCGGCCGCGAAGAAGAGCGGCACCAGCAGCATCGGGTCGCCGTTCATCCACAGGTAGAGCGCCGCGCCGCCGATGCTCAGGGCGACCCACTCGGCGCGCAGGACGAGGGCGATCACTCCCACTTGAAGAGCAGCACCGCGACGGTGAAGGCGATGACAGCCCACACGACCATGCCCAGCAGCTGCGGGCCGAGGTCGGTGAAGCCCGCACCGTCGTTCATCACGCCCCGCAGCGCCTCGTTGACGTAGGTGAGCGGCATGAAGCCGGTGATGCCGCGCAGGACCTCCGGCATCGCGTCGCGCGGGAAGAAGACGCCCGACAGGAACAGCATCGGGAGGCTGATGATGTTGGCCACCGGAGCCGCCTGGTCCTCGTTCTTGGCCCAGCCGGCGATGCCGTAGCCGACCGCCAGGAAGATCATGAACCCGAGCCCCACGATGGCGGCCAACACGAGCCAGCTGCCGAACATCTGGAGGCCGAACCAGATCCCGATCCCGATCAGGATGGCGACCTGGACATACCCCAGCACCACCCGGCTGGCCACCTGGGCGGAGAGGAAGTAGGCGGGCGAGGTGGGGGTCGCGAAGAGGCGGCGCAGGGCGCCGGTGCGCTTGAGCTGGACGAACCCGAAGGCGACGCCGAAGAGACCGAGCTGCATGACGGTCATGCCGACGACGCCGGGCACCAGGAAGTCGATGTAGCCGAGATCCCGCGAGGTGACCGCCTCGAACGCCAGCGGCGCGCTGAACCCACCGCTCGGGATCGGGAGACCGGTAGCCGCCGCGATGGCACCACCCACCGCCTGCTGCAGCAGCCCTCGGCCGACCTGCGCCTGCGACGGGTCGGCGGTCGAAGCGAAGGCGACCAGTCCCGTCTCGCCCTCCAGCGTGGGCGCGAAGTCAGCGGGGATGACAAGGACGAAGTCTCGGTCCCCCTTCTCGAGCTCGGCAAGCTCATCGGCACGCTGGCCCTCGGTGATGTCGAGGTAGTCCGTCTCGGCGAGCGCGGAGCGGAACGCTGCGCTCCCGTCGCTGTTCGCCTCGTCGACGATCCCCAGGTCGACGCTCGTCGAGCCCTCGAAGTTGAGGACGCCGAAGATGAGCATGACCAGCAGCGGCAGGAAGAGGCTGAAGAAGAGCGCCAGCCGGTTGCGGACGAACATCTTTACGCTGGCTGTGAAGAGCGCCCACCAGAGCGCGAATCGGGGGCCCATTCGGTCTACTCGCCCTCTCGCAGCTGGTGCCCGGTGAGGTCGATGAACACGTCCTCCAGGTTGGCGAGGCGTTCCACCCAGGCCTTGGTGAACCCCCGACCGAGGAGCTGCTCGACGAGCGCATCCGGCGTGTCGAGGGCGATGATCCGGCCGCCGTCCATGATCGCCACCCGGTCGCACAGCTCCTCCGCCTCCTCCATGTAGTGCGTCGTCAGGACCACCGTGTGGCCTCGATCCCGGATGGTCCGCACCAGCGACCACAGGTGGCGCCGCGCCTGGGGGTCCAGGCCCGTGGTCGGCTCGTCGAGGAAGAGGACACGCGGATCGTTGACGAGCGCCGAGGCGATGCTGAAGCGCTGCTTCTGGCCCCCCGAGAGGGTCCGCACCTGGCTCCGCGCCTTGTCGCTGAGCTCGACGTCGCCGAGGAGGGCATGGGCATCCACCGCGTGTCCGTAGAGGCGCCCGAACAGGTCGAGCAGCTCCAACAGGGTCAGCTCGTCGAAGAACGCCGACGCCTGGAGCTGGATCCCGATCCGTCGCTTGACCTCGCGCGGGTCGGAGCGCACGTCGACCCCGTCGATGGTGGCACTGCCCCCGTCGATAGGTCGCATCCCCTCGATCATTTCCAAGGTCGTGGTCTTTCCCGCGCCGTTCGGTCCCAGGATGCCGAACACCTCGCCCTCGGCGACCTCGAATGAGACGCCGTCGACCGCCGTCAGCGATCCGTACCGCTTGCGGAGGTCGCGTACCACGATGATCGGACCGCCGGTTGTGGGGCGCGCACCCGCCGGGGCAGTGTTCGGGACGCTCATTCGACTCGATGCTAGCAGCCGCGCGCGGCGAGCAGCTGCCATGGCGCGCGTCAGATCGGCCGGCCGACCACGGTCCGGTAGAGCTCGACGGTCGCCTCCGCGATGGCGCCCCAGCTGAACCGTTCGACCGCCCGGGCGCGGCCAGCGCGCCCCATCGCCTCGCGGGCTGCCGGATCGGCCATCAGCGCGTTGATGGCGCCGGCCAGGTTGCGCTCGAAGCGATCAGGATCCAGTGGACGCATCTGGTCGTCGCTCGACAGCTCGACCGGCACGAGCAGGCCGGTCTCGCCATCCACCACGACCTCCGGGATGCCACCGATGGCCGACGCCACCACCGGCGTCTCGCAGGCACCGGCCTCGAGGTTGATGATCCCGAACGGCTCATACACCGACGGGCAGCAGAACACCGCGGCATGCGAGTACAGCTGCCGCACCTCCT
>JBDTQJ010000149.1:0-4523 GCA_039932235.1 Chloroflexota bacterium | reverse complement strand
CACCGGGCGCGGCGCCGGCGGCGGCCCGAGCATGTCGTCGACCATCCGGGTGGAGCAGGCGCGCCAGCGCGCGAAAGGCCGCCTCGATCACCTCCGGCACCGCTCATGCTCTGACGGCGCGCGCAGGAGGCCCCGGCGTCCATGGGCCATGCGTCGCCCTCCAGGTGCCATCCGGCGATAGTTTGGGGGATGGTGATCCCCGCATGGCTGTGGTACGCTCCCTCGACAACGCCCGCGAAACGGGCTACAGCACGCGGCACAACGACACTCCTCTCACGGTTTTCGGCGAGAAAGGTTCGCTGCAGCCGCTCGAGAAGGAGCTTTTTTCTTTTGTACACCTATACGGACAAGACCCTGACATGCGTCGACTGCAATCAGGAGTTCACGTTCACCGCGACGGATCAGCAGTTCTACGCTGACCGTCAGTTCAGCGAGCCGCGCCGATGTGCGGCCTGCCGAGCCGCCAAGAAGGCCGCCCGTGGCGAGTCCGGCGGCAGCTACGGCAACGGTGGCGGCGCCGGCGGCTTCCGCAGTGGCGGTGGCGCCGGTTACGGCGGCCAGCGCGAGATGTTCAGCGCGACGTGCGACAACTGTGGCCGCGAGGCCCAGGTCCCGTTCCGCCCGAGCGGCTCCAAGCCGGTCTACTGCGCCGACTGCTTCGCCTCCCGGCGCTAGTCGCGCGAAGCAACCAGCAAGAAGCCCGGTGGCACTGCCACCGGGCTTCTTCGTGTCCGAGTCCGATTCGCGGGTCAGGCGTCGGCGGTACTGACCTCGGAGGTCGTCACCTCGGCGACCGCGGTGTTCCACTCCGACGCCCACGGGTAGCGGCGGCTCGTGGACTCCAGCACGTCGAGCAGGTCCTGGCGCGCGGCGTCCAGGGACGCCTGGATGCGGGCCAGCTCATCTGCCTGGGCGCCATCGGGGCGCGCCTGCTCGGACTTGACGGCCGCGGTCACGCGGCGATAGGCCTGGATCCCATCGTTGGCCGCGCGCGTGATCTGGTTGGTCGCCTCGCGCAGCAGCCGCATCCGCTCCCCCTCCGACCGCTCGACGGCGAGCTGGCGGTCGAGGGTCTGGTTCAGGTCGTCGATATGGGCGGTGGCGCGCTGGAGGACGCGAAGGTCGCTCGTTCGGCGTCCTAGCCGGGTGGTCGGAACTGGCAAATCGGGTCTCCAAAGCGGTCGCGGCGCGGACGGCGAGCGCTGCGAGGGGCCCTCAGCGTACTCCGATTCAAGATGGTGCGGTCCAACGATGCCCTCCACGACCGATTTCGTGCTCATTCGGTGCGTGCTGCCCGCGGATGCTGCCGAGATCACCGTGGTCGTCAGCGAGCGGGAGTACCGCATCGACCCGTGGGCGTGGTTCAGGAGAGGGCGCGGAACTGCAGGCCGATGCCGGCCTCGGGTTCGACGGACAGGGTGCTGCCCTCGATGCGCGCCGCGAAGCCGTCTTTCACGATGCTCATCACGACGCCCTCGGCGCTGCTCGCAGGGTCAGGCGGCGCGCAGCTGTTCGCCGCGACGAGGATGTCGGTGGCGACGACGCGGCCGCCCTCCTCTCGCCAGCGGCCATTCCACGTCGTGCAGCCGGCGGTGCCGCTTACCGTGCCGTCCGCGGCAAAGGTCATGGAGACGCCTTCGAAATCGATGGCGTTCGATGCCGAGCCACTGCTCTCGATCGTCTCGAGCTGCCAACGCGTGCCGACGAGGGCGGCGTCGGCCGGCGGCACGACCATCGCATAGGTGAGCTCGACCCCCGGGCCCGACAGGCGCAGGCGATCACCGTCACGCTGCCAGCGGGTGACCGCCCCCAGCGCGCTGAGGTAGGCCGTTTCAAGTGCCATCACCGGCCCATCGCAACCCATCTCCGTGCCCCCGATGCCGGTGAACCGCGCGCCGCCGCCGTCCCGCGCGACCTCGGCGAAGTAGCTGTTGCACGCCGACCGGCCACCCGCGGTCGCTCCGTTCACGGTGAGGCTGATCGGTGCGTCATCGCGCAGCTCGATGGTGTCACCCTGCCAGGTGCCCGAGGCGAGGCGCCACTCCCCGTCGAGCGAGCCGCTGGCGGGGAGGATCGATGAGCATCCAGCCAGCAGGAACGCGGCGAGGACGACGAAGCGATGCATGCGCGAGTGACGCCAACGACCGACGCTAGGTTCCCGCTCGGTCGCCCGGGAACGTATCGCGCAGCCACGCGATGTGCGACCGATGCTCAGCCTCGTGCTGGAGCAGGTGGTGCAGCACCCACGCCGGCGACACGTCGTAGCGTGCCCGCGCACGCGGCGCATGCAGCTCATCGGCCGGCATGGCTCGCAGCTCGTCGATGAGGAAGGTGCGGATCCGTGCCAATCGGTCCAGATGCTGGTCGAGCGGCTGCCCGTCGACGCGGGTGAGGCGTCCGTCATCGTCGCGGTCAGCGAACGGGAGCAACTCACTGATCCACTCGGGAACCTCACTGCGACCCTGGATGTCGTCGAGCAGCCAGTCCGCCTCGATGAGCGCGACGTGGTACAGCAGAACGCCGATAGTGTTGAGCGGCGCGTCTGGCCGCCAGTCGACCATCTCGGGCGTGACGCCCTCCAGCTCGCGTAGCGTGTCGCGCCGGCCGTCCTCCAGGGCGGCCAGCCAGCGGCCGACTTCCGGCTCGGGTCCGGGCGGCTCCAGGGTCAGGCGCTCACGCGAGGCATCGGTCATCGGACGAGCGTACGCTCGACGAACCGGCCGAGCGGACCAGATTCGGATGTCCCCAGCTCGTGGCCGCGCAGGAACACGCGCACCGGGCGGCCCGTCACGGCCATGCCCTCGAACGGCGTGTAGTCGCTGGTGTGGTGCAGCGCGGCCTGGCTGATCGTCCGTCGTGCGGCAGGATCAAAGAGCACGAGGTCGGCATCGGCGCCGACCTCGATCCGCCCCTTCGCGGCCAGGCCGAAGAGGCGCGCGGGTGTCGCCGAGAGAACCTCGACGAGGCGCTCCGAGCTCAGGCGACCCTGCGCGACGCCCTCCGACCACAGGACCCCGAGCAGCGTCTCGATCCCCGGCCCGCCATTGCTGACCTCCGGGAAGGGCGGTGCGGGCACCTGCTTCTCGACCGCGAGACGGTCGGGGACGTGGTCCGAGCCGACCACGTCGAGGCTGCCGTCGCGCAGGCCGGCCCACAGGGCGTCGACATCGGCCTGTGAGCGCAACGGCGGCGAGATGACGCGCTTGATGACCTCGGCCTCGTCATCGGCCTCGTACAGCGCATCGGTCAGGGTGAGGTAGTGCGGGCAGGTCTCGGCGTACACCGGCTCGCCGCGGGCCTTCGCATCCGCCACCGCCTCGAGCGCCTCCTCGCAGCTCAGGTGGACGATGTACAGCGGCGCCTCGGTGCGGCGCGCCATCTCGATCGCCTTGCGGGTGGCGTCCGCCTCGGCGCGCGGAGGTCGGGTCAGGGCGTGATGCCGGCAACCGGTCTCGCCGCGATCCATGGCCGCCGCCACCAGCGGGTCGATGATCAAGGGCTCTTCGCAGTGGACCTGCAGCATGCCGCCGTGACGTGCCGTAACGCGCATCGCCACTTCCAGGCGGTCATCGGGGAGGCGGAAGTCGTAGACCATGAACGCCTTGAAGGTGGGCACGCCGGCCGCGATCAGCTCGGGCAGCTCCTCCAGCAGGCGCGGCTGCTGACCGGTGAGGACCGCGTTCAGACCGATGTCCACCGCCGCATGGCCATCGGTGCGCCGCCGGAATTCGCCCAATCCCTCGAGCAGGCTCGCAGCCCCGGCGTCGCTGATCCCGGTGCCGGGATTGTCGAACGACAGGACCGTGGTGGTGCCACCGAAGGCGGCAGCCAGTGTGTCCTGCAGGAACCGATCGGTGGCGGCCTCTTCCGGCAAGCGAAGGTGCGTGTGGACGTCGATGACCCCGGGGAGCAGCACCAGCCCACGTCCATCGACGCGTCGGCGTGCGTCAGTGCCCAGTCGGTCCCCAATGGCGGCTATCCGCTCGCCGCGGATGGCAACGTCGGCGGTACGGCTACCGACGGGAGTCACTACGGTCGCACCCTCGATGACGACGTCATGCCGCACACTCACGGCGAGGGACGCACATGCTCGCGGCGCACATCCGCCGCCGAGGCGACGCCGAGGATCGAGAGGGAGCGACGGAGCTCGTCGGCGAGCATCGCGAACGCGTGGTCGACCCCGGCCTCGCCAGCGGCGGCGAGCGCGTAAAGAAATGGACGCCCAATGAAGACCGCGCGAGCGCCGAGCGCCAGTGCCACCAGGATGTCGCTTCCCCTGCGGATGCCTCCGTCCGCGTAGATCTCGAGACGCCCAGCGGCTGCGTCGACCGCTTCGGGGAGCATCTCGAGCGCGGTGACGCTTCCGTCGAGCTGGCGGCCGCCGTGGTTTGAAATCCATGCGGCGCGCGCCCCGTGCTCCGCCGCGCGTACGATGTCATGCGGCGAGAGGATGCCCTTGAGGACCAGCGGCACGGCGAAGCCGTACGGGGCCGATGTATCGCGTCGGCGTGGCATGAGCGCAG
>JBDTQJ010000148.1:0-4542 GCA_039932235.1 Chloroflexota bacterium | reverse complement strand
GAGGAGGCGCGCGAGCGCCTGCATCGGTACCTGGAAGGCCCGTACCGCGAATGGACGAAGAAGAAGCCGACCGAGGCGGTCTTCGTGGGGCTGCGCGGAAAGCGGCTGAGCCGCGAATCGGTCTGGCAGCTGGTGCGGCGCTGGACCGAGGCCGCGGGTGTCACGGCACACGTCTCGCCGCATACCTTCCGGCACAGTTTCGCGACCCACCTGCTGGAGGGAGGGGCCGATCTGCGGGCCGTTCAGACGCTGCTTGGCCATGCTAGCATCAGCACCACCCAGCTCTATACCCACCTCACCGGGGAGCGCCTGCGCGAGGTTTACGCCCGCGCACATCCACGCGCCTGACCGGCCAGCCCGAGCACGGAGCCACCTGAGCCGATGAGCTACGCCGAGAAGCTTCTCTCCCGCGGCGAGGAGATCGTCTACGAGAGCCGCCAGCACTGGTTCGCCGTGGTCGCCGATACGTTCTGGTGGATCGTCGGCGCGGTCGTCCTCCTGGCGCTCACCATCTTCCTGGCCTCGAACCAGGCGCCGGTCGTCAACGACGGCATCGATGGCGTGCTCACCGTGGCCACCCTGCTCATGCTGCTCCTGGCGGTCGGCCGGGTCGCGCTCAAGATCTGGGACTGGCGCAACCAGGAGTGGCTCATCACCAACCGCCGCGTCATCCGGTCCGAGGGCATCCTCAACAAGGCGATGTCCGACTCGAACCTCGAGAAGATCAACGACGCGATGCTCACCCAGAGCTGGGTGGGCCGCATCTTCAACTACGGCACCCTCGACATCCTCACCGCGGCCGAGGAGACCGGCGCACATGCCGGGATCGGCGACTTCCCGATGATCGCCGAGCCGGTGGCCTTCAAGATCGCGATGCTCAACCAGAAGGAGCTCCTCGATCGCCCGGACCTTGCCCCGGCTCGCCGGCCGCAGGGCCGCGACGCGACGCCGGACTACCGCCGCGAGGCACTCCCCCCGCGCGCCGGATCGGATCGCGTCTCGCAGGTCGCATACGAGGATGAACAGCCTGCGGCTCCGCTGGCGCAACCGCCCGCAGCCGTGCCGCCCGGCGAGCCCGCCCGCGCTGCGGAGGATCCCGGAGCGACGCTGGAGCGCCTCGCCACCCTGCGCGACAAGGGGCTCATCACCCCCGAGGAATACGAGCTCAAGAAGCAGCAGATCCTGGAGCGGTTCTAGGCGATGACCGATCGCCCGCTGGGCTCCCTCCCGGACGGGATCTATGGCGTCGAGCTCCAGCGACGCATCGACGAGGCGGCGGCCGCCATCCGTGACGCGCTGGCCGCCGAGCCGGCGCTCGCCGAGCCGCGGCTCGTCTTCGTCCTCGGCTCAGGCCTGGGCGGTGTGGTCGACCTGCTGGATCCCGAGCCGCGGGTGCGGGTGCCGTACGGCGACATCCCCCACGTCCCGACCGGGTCGGTGGCGGGGCATGCCGGTGAGCTGATCGCCGGCATGGCGCACGGCTCTCCGGTGGTGGTTCTCTCCGGCCGCGCCCACCCGTACGAGGGCTACTCGCACCGCGAGGCGACGCTCCTGCTCCGCGCGGTGCTGACCCTCGGCCCGCAGACGGTGGTCCTCACCAACGCCGCCGGCGGCATCAACCCGTCGTTCGCGGCCGGCGAGGTGATGCTCATCCGCGACACGATCAACCTATCGGGGGAGAACCCGCTGCTCGGCCCGAACCTGGATGCCTTCGGGCCGCGCTTCGCGGCGATGGCCGATGCGTTCGACCCGCCGCTCCGCGAGCGCGCCCGGGCGGCGGCCGAGCGGGCGGGTGAGACGCTTCACGAGGGCGTGTACCTGATGCTCTCCGGTCCGGCCTACGAGACGCGCGCCGAGCTGCGCATGCTGCGCATCCTGGGCGCCGATGCGGTCGGCATGAGCACCGTGCATGAGGCGATCGTGGCCCGCCACGCCGACCGCCGGGTGGTGGGCTTCAGCCTCATCACCAACGCGGCCACCGAGGAGATGGAGGTCGGCCCGACCCACGAGGAGGTCATGGAGATGGGCAAGCTGGGCGGGGAGCGCCTGCTGGCCATCCTGCGCGAGCTGCTCCCGGACCTGGCGTAGATGCTCTTTCTCGGCGACCTCGACCTCATCACCATCCTGGCCATCCTGCTGGCGCTGGTGGTGGGCATCACGTTCCACGAGTTCAGCCATGCGTACGTGGCCGACCAGCTCGGGGACCATCGGCCGCGCGCGCTCGGCCGGGTGAGCCTCAACCCGAAGGATCACATCGACCCCATGGGCGCGCTGATGTTCGTGCTGGTGGGCTTTGGCTGGGGGCGGCCGGTGCCGGTCAACATCGGTGCGTTGCGCCCGGGGCGCATCGGTCTGGCGTGGGTCTCGGCGGCGGGACCGATCGCCAATGTGTCGGTCGCCATTGTCCTTGCGGTCATCTACCGCGTGCTCGACATGGCCGGCATCAACGCCGTGGAGGTGCGCCACTTCCTGGAGGTCGGCGTCCTCTTCAACCTCATCCTTGCCCTCTTCAACCTGCTGCCCATCCCGCCGCTCGACGGCTACAACGCCGCGCTGGGGGTGCTGCCGGCGCGCCAGGCGATGACCCTCCAGCGCTACGCCCAGTACGGGATGATGATCCTGCTCGGCCTCGTGCTCGCCAGCTACGTGCTGCCTGGTGGCGGCCCCCTGAGCTGGCTCTTCCGGGCGGCGCAGTTCATCGCCCGGGTGCTGCTCGGCGGTGCATAGGGTGGCGCAGCTGGTCGGCCACCTGACCGCGCGGGTGCGCCCCGGGGAGGAGGCGCTGGTGCGGCAACTGCTGCCGGCCCGGGCGGTGCCGGTCTTCGACGCCATGCCGGTGGCGGACCGGCGCCACGGGCTGGACGTTGCGCAGCGGTTGCTGGCGCGGGGGATCGACGATCCGGACGTGCTGGCCGCGGCGCTCCTGCACGATGCGGCCAAGGGACACGCCATGCGCCTCTGGCACCGGGTCGGCGGGGTGCTGCTCGAGGCATTCGCGCCTCGGTCGCTGGCTCGCCTCGCCTCGGCCGACCCGCGGTCGTGGCGCCACGGGTTCCACCTCTACCTGCACCACGAGGCGCTCTCCGCGGATGCGGCCCTGGCCGCCGGGTGTCCGCCACGGGTGGGGGCGTTCATTCGCGGCTCGGTGCCCACCGCCGACGTCACCCTGGCCGCCGCCCTGCGCGCCGCCGACGACGCGAGCTGACGGACCGATGCAGCTCGAGCCGATCCCCATCACCCCGGAGCGCACCGCCGTGCCGGTCGGCGAGGCGCCGCCGTTCACAGTCCAGCTTGAGGTGTTCGAGGGTCCGCTGCAGCTGCTCCTGCATCTCATCGAGTCGCGGCAGCTGGACATCCTGACCGTCCCGCTGGCCGATCTCGCCGACGCGTACGTCGCGCACCTGGCCGGCCACCCGGTGGATCCAGAGAACCTGGCCGATTTCGTGGCCATCGCCGCGCAGTTGATCCTGCTCAAGTCGCGCCGCATGCTGCCGTCCGAGCCGCTTCCCGCGCTCGTCGAGGGCGAGGAGGAGCCGAGCGAGGAGGAGCTGCGCCGCCGGATCCTCGAGTACCGCGTCCTGCGCGACGCGGCGCGCCTGCTCGGAGACCGCGACCTCGTGGCCCCGGCCATCCACCGCGAGCCCCGCGAGACGGATCTCCCCGAGGCGCCCGCCACCGTGCTGCCGGTCAGCCTCCTGTCCGACGCCCTCGCCCGCCTCGCGCAGGTCGCCGAGCCGCCAGCGCCCCCGCCGCAGGTCATGACCCGCGAGATCACCATCGGCATGCAGATCGCCGCCCTGCGGAGCGCCATGGGCCGCCGAGGCAGCGTCGTGCTGCAGGCCGTGCTCGCCACGACCCGCAGTCGCACCGAGGCGGCGGTGACGCTGCTCGCCGCGCTGGAGCTGGTCCGTCGCCGGCAGGTGACCGCCACGCAGGAGACGCTGTTCGGACCGATCACCCTCACCGCGGTGCCCGACGCATGACCGACCAGGAGCCGCTTCCCGTGGAGGCGCCGCTCGACCCGGCGGCGCTGGAGGCCTTCTTCGAGGCCGTGCTCTTCATCGCCGAGAAGCCGCTCGCCACCGATGAGCTGGCCGCCCTGGCCGGCGTCGCGCCGCTGCAGGCGGAGGGGGCGCTGTCCAACCTCGCAGAGGAGCTCGATGCGCGAGAGCGCGGGATCCGCCTGCAGCACCACGACGGCGCGTGGCAGCTCGCGACCGCACCACGCCTCGGCGCCCGCCTTGCGGCATACGCGGCGCGCGAGGAGGCGCGCCTCACACCCGCCGCGCTCGAGGCGCTGGCGATCATCGCCTACCGCCAGCCGTGCACCCGCGGCGAGGTGGAGCGCGTGCGCGGCGTCGACAGCGACTACGTCATCCGCTCGCTGCTCCATCGGCGCCTCATCGTCGAGGTGGGACGGCGTGACACGCCCGGCCGCCCCGCCCTCTTCGGCACGACCTTCACCTTCCTCGAGCGCTTTGGCCTGACCGGCACCGAGGACCTGCCGCCGCTGGAGTCCGCCGCCGCCCAGGCGATCAGCGA
>JBDTQJ010000147.1:0-4566 GCA_039932235.1 Chloroflexota bacterium | reverse complement strand
GTGACGTAGCGCGCCTCGTCGGACGCGAAGTAGACCGCGGCCGCGGCCACGTCCTCCGCCGCACCGATGTAGCCGAGCGGGGTCATGGCCTTGATGGCGTCGTTGGCGCCGGCCGGCAGGTCGGCGGTCAGATCGGTCTCGATGAGTCCCGGGGCGAGAGCATTGCAGGTAATCCCGCGGCTCGCGAACTCCCGCGCGGTCGTCTTGGTCAGGCCGATGAGGCCCGCCTTGGCCGACGCGTAGTTGGCCTGCCCGGCGTTGCCCATCCGCCCCGCCACACTCGACATGTTGATGATCCGCCCGGAGCGTGCCTTGAGCATCGGTCGCGCGACTGCGCGGGTCATCCAGAACGGGCCGGACAGGTTGGTGGCAATGACCGCGTCCCACTCGTCGGCGTCCATTCGCATCATCAGGTTGTCGCGGGTGATGCCAGCGTTGTTGACGAGGATGTCGATCTTGCCGAGCGCGGCCATCGCGGCGTCGACGATCGCCTCGCATGCCTCCCGTCCGCCGGACGTGTCGCCCTGCACCAGGTGCGCGGCGCGTCCCAGGCCGGTGATTTCGTCGGCGACCGCCTGGGCCGCCTCCGCGTTGCCGCGGTAGTTGATCGCCACGTCGGCGCCGAGCCGCGCATATGCCAGGGCAATCGCCCGTCCAAGGCCCCGGCTGCCGCCGGTGATGAGCGCCGCCTTGCCCGTCAGGTCGAACATCTAGGCGCCCGCCGCCGCAAGCTCGCGCTGCGGCTGGCCGAGGCGCGTCTGGGCGCCCGGGGCGAGGAAGGCGCGCGTCGGGTCGGCGGTCCACTCGACCACCGCCGCGGCCGCCGTGTAGCCGGCACCGAAGGCGACCATCAGGAGCTTGTCGCCGGGATGGATGCGCCCCGCGGCAATTGCCTCGACGAGCGCCATGGGGACCGATGCGGCGCTCGTGTTGCCGTACTTCTCGAGGTTGAGATACGTCTTCTCCATCGGCATGTCGAGCTGTTTGGCCACGTGCTGGATGATCCGCAGGTTGGCCTGATGGAAGACGAACTGGTCGATCTGGTCGATCGTGAGGCCCGCGTTGCGAACCGCGGCCAGCGCGGACTCGGCGAGCTGGCGCGTCGCGTACTTGTAGACGTCGCTGCCGGCCATGTGAATGAAGTGCTGCCGGTCGGCCGACGTCTGCGGGGTTGCCGGGCAGGCGCTGCCGCCGGCCGGCACGATGATCCCCTCGAAGCCGGTGCCGTCGGAGAAGAGGTCGAATCCGGTCATCCCTCCCGGCCCATCGCTGGCCGAGAGGATCACGGCGCCGGCGCCGTCGCCGAACAGCACGCACGTCGACCGATCGGTCCAGTCCAGGAAGCGGCTGAGCACCTCGACCCCGATGACCATCACGTTGCGGTACATGCCGCTGCGGATGAAGCCCGACGCGGTGGCGAGGCCATAGACGAACCCCGAACAGGCGGCCTGCAGGTCGAAGCCGGCGGCACGCGTCGCGCCCAGGTCGCGCGCCACCAGGCAGGCGGTGGCGGGCAGCGGGTAGTCGGGCGAGCAGGTGGCCACGATCACCAGGTCGAGATCCGCCGCCTCCAGCCCGGCGACCACCAGCGCGTCCCGTGCGGCGTGCACGCTCAACGTGTTCGTCGTCTCGTCGTCGGCGGCAATGCGCCGCTCGCGGATCCCGGTCCGCGTGACGATCCACTCGTCGTTGGTGTCGACCATGGTCGACAGCTCGTCATTGGTCATGATGCGCGACGGCGCATACATCCCCCAACCGGTGATCACCGCATTCGTCATGGGTAGGTGCGTTCCTCCTGCGACCGATTCGCACGGCCGCGTGTCGTTCAGCTGGGGTCGATTTCGAGCACCGGCTGCTGGCGCTTGACCAGCGTCCCCGATTCGACGAGCAGGCGCGTCACCTTGCCCGCGGTGTCCGACTTGATCTCGTTGAAGAGCTTCATGGCCTCGATGAGGCCGACCACCTGGCCGACGCTCACTTCACCGCCCTCGGTCATGTAGGGACGCGCGCCGGGTGAGGGTGCCGCGTACCAGACCCCGGTGAGCGGGGCGGTCACGAATCGATGGCCGGGCGCCGGCTCACCGAAGGCGCTGACCACGGCGGACGGTGCGGCGGGGGTGGGGGCCGGGGCAGCCGCCACTGGAGCCGCGACCCTTGTCGCATGGCGTGGCCGTGCCAGGCGAACGAGCAGGTCGCCTGACTCGATTTCGAGCTCCTCGAGGCCAGAGGCGGCGAAGGCGGGCGTCAGCAGGTCGACGGCCCGCAGGACGGGATCCAGATCGTCGCTCATGCGCCCTCCCAGCGGCGGAAGACGAGCGTCGCATTGTGGCCACCGAAGCCAAAGCTGTTGCTGATGCTGATCGCGACGTCCTGGCGACGCGCCTCGTTCGGCACGTAGTCCAGGTCGCAGTCCGGGTCCGCCTGCTCCTGGTTGATCGTCGGCGGAACGATGCCCTCCTGCATGGCCCGGATGCAGGCAATGGCCTCGATGCCACCGCCCGCCCCGAGCAGATGGCCGGTCATGGACTTGGTGCTCGAGATCGGCACCCGGTACGCGTCCTCGCCGAAGACGGCCTTGATGGCTGCCGTCTCGGTCCGATCGTTGGGCGCAGTGCTGGTGCCGTGGGCGTTGATGTAGTCCACGTCGGCAGGCGTGATTCCGGCGTCGCGGATGGCGAGCTGCATGCTCGCGGCCGCGCCGCGGCCGCCAGGGGCCGGCAGCGTGATGTGCGACGCGTCGTCGGTCGCCGCATAGCCGATGAGCTCGGCGTGGATGCGGGCACCTCGTGCCTGCGCGTGCTCCAGAGCCTCGACCACCAGCATCCCCGCGCCGTCGCCCATCACGAATCCGTCGCGGAGTGCGTCGAACGGACGCGACGCCTTCTCCGGTGTCTCGTTGAACGCGGTCGACAGGGCGCGCATGGCGCTGAAGGCGGCGACCGGGATCTCGCCGATGCCCGCCTCGCAGGCGCCGGCGAGCATCACGTCGGCATCGTTGCGGCGGATGATGTTGAGCGCGTCGCCGATGGCGTGGTTGCTGCTCGCGCATGCGCTGACCGTCGCGTAGTTCGGCCCGCGCAGGTTGGCGTTGATGGCGATGTAGCCGGCCGCCATGTTCGGGATCATGGCCGTCACCAGGAACGGACCGATGCGCTCGACACCGAACTCGCCGGCCTCCAGGACGTCACGGATCATGGTGTTGATGCCACCGATCCCCGATCCGACGATCGCGCCGCTGCGGCCGGCGAGCTCGTCGGCGTCGATCGGGTTGGGAAGGCCGGCGTCGCGCATCGCCTCGGCGGTCGCGGCCCAGCCGTAGTGGACGTAGCGGTCGTTGCGCCGCACCTCCTTCTTCGGCATCACGAGGTCGGCGTCGAAGTCGCGGATCTCGCCGGCCACCTTGCTTGCCACCTTGACCGGGTCGAAGCTCTCGATGCGCCGAATCCCGCTGCGGCCGTTGATGATCGCGTCCCAGAAGGCGGGCACGTCGTTGCCGACCGGGGTGATGGCGCCCATGCCGGTGATGACGACCCGGCGCTCGCCGTCACGCATCCCGCTCACCCGCCCCCATCTGCTGGTCGCGCGGGATGATGATCGAGAGGGTGGCCTCGACGGCCACGTCGCCGTCGACCGTTGCCACGCCGCGGACCCGGCCGAACATGCCGCGCAGCTTCTCGACCGTGATCTCCAGGCGGAGCGTGTCGCCGGGCACGACCATGCGCTTGAAGCGGCAGTCATCGATGCCGGCGAACAGTCCCAGCTTGCCGGTATAGGCGGGCAGCGTGTAGACGGCAATGCCCGCCGTCTGGGCCAGCGCCTCGACCATCAGCACGCCCGGCATGATCGGCCGATCGGGGAAGTGCCCCGTGAACTGCGGCTCGTTGGCGGTCACCTGCTTGATGCCGACCGCACGCACGCCGGGCTCGAGCTCGACGATGCGGTCGACCAGCAGGAACGGATACCGATGCGGAAGGATCCGCATGATGTCCGCAGCCTCAAGCGGGAGGGTCGTCATCGGTGCGTGGGTCTCCATCGGTCGGGTGCTCGTGCTCAGCCTGCCACGAACGCCGCCGGCCCGACGCGGTCGAGCAGGTTGGTGCTGACCTCGGCGTCGAGGAAGGTGGGGTTGTCGATGATGCCGCGGTGGAAGGGGATGTTGGTCTTCACCCCGGCGATGTGCAGCTCCGCCAGCGCGCGGCGCGCGCGCTCGAGGGCGTGGGTGCGGTCGTCGCCCCACACGATGACCTTGGCAAGCAGGCTGTCGTAGAAGGGCGGGACCTCGTAGCCGGGATACAGGTGGGTGTCGACCCGCACACCAGGCCCGCCGGGCAGCCACAGCTCCTCGATCACGCCGGTCTGCGGCGAGAAGTTGTCGGATGGGTCCTCGGCATTGATGCGGAACTCGATCGCGTGGCCGCGGATGGGGATGTCCTCCTGGCGCAGGGTGAGCTTCTCCCCCGCCGCCAGACGGATCTGCTCGCGGATGAGGTCGATGCCGGTCAGCGCCTCGGTGACCGGGTGCTCGACCTGGATGCGGCAGTTGATCTCGATGAAGTAGAAGTTGCC
>JBDTQJ010000146.1:0-4585 GCA_039932235.1 Chloroflexota bacterium | reverse complement strand
ATCAGCGAGTACGGCGCCGCGCTGTGGTGCGATCCGTATGCCTGGATTCCCGAGGCGGCGCGCCTGCTGCGTCCCGGTGGAGAGCTGATCTTCCTCACCAACTCGGCGCTGTGCGTGATGTGCATCCCCGAGACCGATGCCGAGGGCCCGGCCACGGAGCGCCTCCTGCGGCCGTACTTCGGGATGCACCGCCAGCAGTGGCCGGAGGAGGATGGGATCGAGTTCCACATCGGCCACGGCGACTGGATCAGGGTCCTGCGCGCCAACGGATTCGAGGTGACGGACCTGCTCGAGCTGCGACCACCGCTGGACGCGACCACCAGCTACCCGTGGATGAGCCTCGAATGGGCGCGTCGCTGGCCGTCCGAAGAGGTCTGGAAGGCACGAAAGGTGGACCGATGAGCTTCGGCACCTTCAACCCCTTCGGCGACAGCGCCTCGACCGCGTCGGTCGAGGTTGACCTGTACACCGATACCTACCGCGTCAGTGGCCGGGTCGCAACCCGCTTCAGCCGGGTCGGCGACATCGTCAACCAGGCGCCGGCGGCGCACCTGGTCGTAGAGGGGGCCACGATCAGCGAGTACGGTGCGCCGACCGCCACGGTGGCCGCCCCGCAGGTCCTCGTCTCCATCGACGAGGTCCTCTTTTTGGTCGTCAACGGCGTGAGCGCCACCTCCAACCCGGACATGCGGATCCCCAAGCGCGGGGTGAAGGCGCAGCTGGCGCTGCCGCCGTTCCGCCTCACCGGCACGATTCATATCTCGCAGGGCAGCCGTCCGTCGGACGGCCTGCTCAACGCCAGCGACCGTTTCCTGCCGATGACGGATGTGGAGATCCGGTGCGCCACGCTGGAGGGGCTCGACCGCTCCGTGGGCGCCATCGCGGTCCAGCGCCGCCGTGCGCAGCTCCTGCTGGTGGCCGACGACGAGCGTCCGGACGAGCTGCTGGCCGATGTCCTCGACGAAGAGACTGCGCAGCGCTGGTTCCGGCACCGTGACCGCCCGGAGTCAGCGTCGTCAGCGACGCCGGCAGCGGCGGACGACGACCCCGGCTAGCGGCGCACGCGCGCGGTGGGGACGCCGCTGGGCTGGGTGGCGGCGAGCACCAGCGACTCGGTGGCCGTCATCACCGCCTCCACCGCGCCCGCCACCCGGTTCGGATCGAGGCGCCGCACGCGGCCGATGCTGTTGGCCCACCATGGCGCGTTGTCCGTGGTCACCACCTCGCCGCCGGGCTCCTCGAGCACGATGCGCGAGTGGCTGTACGGGAACGCGACCGCTCCCACCACGGTGAGATGGTCGTCGAGGCCCGTCGCGCGGGCCCAGGCGGTCACGGCCCCGGCCAGGCTGTCGGCATCGAACGAGGGGTCGGTGCGGCATCGGATCCAGCCGCGGCGCCGGTCGTGGGTGTCGTACTCCCAGGCGCGGCCGCGGACCCGGTAGCGGCCGCGCCAGCGGCGGACCACCAGGGCACGGACCCCGCCGGGACCGATAAGCAGGCCGGCGAGGTCGCGCGGTACCCCTGGCAGGCGGGGCTCGGTGATGAGGACCCAGCTGTCGTCGAAGGTGGTGCCCAGCAGGCGCGCCAGCTCGTCGCTGACCGGGCTCGGCGGACGGCGGGTAAGGGCCCGGATGAGCCACGCCGTCCCGATGCCGAGGCCGAGCGCCGCGGTGAGCGCCAGGGGGCCGGCGGCCGCGACCGTCGCCGGCAGCCGCGCCGCGAGACCCGCGGCCAGCGCCCCGACACCGAGCATCAGCAGCGCGACCAGCAGCGGGCGGCGGTTGCCGCGCGCGGAGCGAGGCCGAATCAGGCGCATCCCGCGCTCGCCGCTGCTAGGCTCGTGGCATGGCTCGCCACATCTCTGCCACCTTCGTGGATCCCACCCGCATGCGCGTCGAGGCTCGCGGTCGCCGCGGGGCGATGGCGATGGATTCGGCGCCGCCCGACGGCGACGGGACGGCGATCAGCCCACGCGAGGCGCTGCTCGGTGCGCTGGCCGGCTGCACCTCGATGGACGTGGCGAGCATCCTGCGCAAGAAGCGCCAGGTGGTCGATCGCTATGACCTCGAGGTCCATGGCGAGGAGGCCACCGAGCACCCGCAGCTCTTCGTGGCCATCACGGTGGAGCACGTGATCGCCGGCGACGTGGATCCCGAGGCCGTGCGCAGGTCGGTGGAGCTGTCGGCGACCCGCTACTGCCCGGTCAGCGCGCTGCTGAGCAAGGGAGTGAAGATCGAGCATCGGTATCGCCTCACGCGACGGGATGGGACGGAGCACGCGGCGCTGGTGGTGGTCACCGGGCCGGGGGATGCGCACGCCTGACGCGCGGTCTCACGAAGCCTGGCGGGCGGTGAGCGGGTTCTCGACGGCGCCGAGCACCGCGTCGCTGAACGTGTCGATGTCGAATGGCTTCGGGACGACCGGACCGATGGGCTCCAGCTCCGCCAGCCGCTCGCGGCTGGCGGCACTGACGATGACGACCGGGATGCCGGGCCACGCTGAGCGCAGCAGCTCGGTGATGTCGCCGCCGTCCCCATCTGGCAGCATCACGTCGACGACCAGCAGGTGCGGCAACGCCAGCTCCATGAGGTCGCCGAGCTCGACGATGCGGGTGCAGGTCACGACCGTGAAGCCGAGCTCTCTGAGGACGTCGGCCTCGAGCGCCGCGATATCCGGGTCGTCCTCGAGGACGTAGGCGCGCATCGGCCCGTCGTCGGTCGGCTGCGGTGGGCTCACGGGGGAGGTGGCCGGGGCGGGGTCCTGGGGGGTCATCACGTCCAGCATCATCGGCAGGCGTGCGGTGAGGGGCAATGGCCGGATCGGCCGGCGTCAGGGGTACCCGGCCAGTACCTTCGGGCCGATTCAGCCGCCTTGCAGGGCCGGTGTACCATGCTCGCCCGCACGACGGACCGAGGGCACGCGCGTCCGATCGCCACGCGGGAGCACGAGGCTAGCGCACGAACCGATGGCACGAAGCATGTGGCGGGGAGCGATCCAGTTTGGACTGGTGACCATCCCGGTCAAGCTGTACCTGGCGACCGAGACGAGCGGCATCGGGTTCAACCTGCTCCACGCGAGCTGCCTGAACCGGATCCAGATGAAGGTCTACTGCCCGTACCACGATGAGGTGATTCCGCGATCGGAAACGGTGCGCGGCTACGAGTGGAGCAAGGGCAAGTACGTCGTCGTCACCGAGGAGGACATCGACGCCGTCCCGCTCAAGACGATGCGCGCCATCGAGATCGAGATGTTCGTCACGGCGACCCGCGACAACGCCGGCACGCAGTTCGTGAAGCAGGCCTACTACCTGGAGCCGGACGCCATCGGCGCGAAGGCCTTCTACCTGCTCAAGACCGTCCTGGCCGATGAGAACAAGTCGGCGATCTGCAAGATCGTGCTCAAGGACCGCGAGCAGCTGGCGGCGCTCAACCCGTTCAGCAACACGATGCTGCTGACCACCCTCCACTGGCCCGACGAGGTGCGCGACGTCGGGGAGCTGAACCTCCCCGAGGCGGAGATGGAGATCAAGCCGGCCGAGCGCAAGATGGCGGAGCAGCTGGTGGCGAGCATGACCGGCGACTTCAGCGCCGACGAGTACCGGGACGACTACCGGCAGGCGCTGATGGCGGTCATCGAGTCGAAGGTCGCCGGCGAGCAGCCGGTCGCGGCCGCCAAGACGGAGCCGACCAAGATCACGGACCTGATGGCCGCGCTCGAGGCGAGCGTGGCGGCGGCACGCGAGACACGTCGCACGGCGGCCGAGGCACCGGCCCCGACCGCCGCCAAGGCACCGCGACGCGCCAAGGCACCGGTCAAGGCGGCGAGGGCCGATGCCGAGCCGGAGGCAGCGGCCAAGCCGGCGAGGCGTCGCAAGACGGCCTAGCGCCGCGTGAACGGCGACCAGCTCCCGCTCTCGATCCCGTCACACCCCGAGCCCGACGCGGAGTCGCGCCTGCCGGCGCATATCCGGCCCATGCTCGTGACCCCGGTCCCGGCCGCGTTCGACGCCCCGGAGTACCTGTTCGAGCCGTGGTGGCCCGGCGAGCGTGCCTGGATCAGCGTGGAGGACGGCGCCCTGCGGCTGCGCACCAACGGCCCCTCCGACGCGCTGGCGGCCTTTCCCGAGCTCCGCTCGCTGGCCGCCGCCATCCAGACCGATGGAGCCATCCTCGACGGCACCCTGCTCGTCCTCGATGATGCCGGTCGCCCGGATCCCGACCTGCTGCGCGCGCGGCTCGAGGCGGGCGAATGGGTCGGCTCACCGGCCTACGTTGCCAGCGACCTGCTCTTCGACCGCTACCGCCCGCTCGTCCGTCGTCCATTCGCCGCGCGTCGCGAGCGGCTGCTCGCCGTCCTCCCGCCCAGCGATCGGATCGTGGTCGGCAGCGGCTACCGGAACGAGGGGCTGCTGGTGGCGGAGGCGCTCGCGGGGATGGGCATCGACGCGCTCTCGGCGCGCCGCCTCGATGCGCGGCATCGCGGAGGCCCGGCCGGGGAGGCCTGGCTGCGCGCCCCGGTGGCGCCGCATCCCGAGGTCCACGAGCGGCCGACCCTGGCGCTCATCCTCCGCCTGCCGCTGGACTAG
>JBDTQJ010000145.1:0-4598 GCA_039932235.1 Chloroflexota bacterium | reverse complement strand
TGAAGACCTCCACCCGCTGCCCGAGTGGACCAACGGAGACGGACACCGGTGCATCAGGCCCGGGGACGGCGTAGGCAGCCGCGAACTCGTGGATCGAGCGCGTGCAGCGTCGGTCCTCAAAGAGGTAGTAGGTGGGTGGGGCCTCGGGCATGACGACCCCCAGCTCATCGGGCTCACGCGCGTGGTAGAGGTCCTGGTTGGCGTCACCGAACACGTAGACGATGCCGTGCTCGCGGTCGCGCAGCAGGTCCAGCAGCGGGATCCACCAGACGCTGTCGATGTCCTGCCCCTCGTCGACCACGATGGCGTCGTACCGATGCTCCGGCAGCTTCCCCAGGGCGCGGTCCAGGATGTCGGGTAGCGTTTCAAAGTAGGCCGTGTCGTGCGCCGGCGACGGACCGATGAGCCCCGCCTCCTGCCCCAGCGACTCCGCCAGCCGATGAAACGTCGAGACGGTCAGCCCGGGGAGCTGCCCGACGGTCGCGGCCAGGTGCTCGGAAAGTGGCCGGTTGAAACAGGTCAGCAGCACGTCCATGCCCTGTGCGGCGAGGCGTCGGGCCTTCTCGGCGGCGAGCAGCGTCTTCCCCGAGCCCGCCACGCCCAGCACGATGGCGCGGCGCTGCGAGCTGAGCATGTCCAGCGCCGCGAACTGCTGCGCGGCGAGCGCGATCCGCTCCTCGTCGGCGGCAACGCGCGCGATCAACGGCGATGGGATCTCGAGCGGCCTGGCGAGCAGCGTGTCCAGCGCCTCGAGGCCGGCCACGGTGAGTGGCGCTCCCTCGGCCGTCGCGTCGCCTGAGCGGCTCCACCAGTCCCAGATTGCCTCGACCCGCCGTCCGGCGGTGGCCAGGTCGTCGTGATCGATGACGATCTCGCGCGGCCCATCGGCGGTCATCGCGTGGTCGTACGCGGAATCCGGGAGGGCCACCGCGCGGGCGAACCGGACCGATGCCACAGGCCACGCGGGAAGCGCCTCGCACACCCGGCGCAGCCGATGCATCGCGCCGGTGACCTGCTTGAACGGGTCCTTGATGGGATGCGCGGCCCCGGCGTGGTCGCGCGACTCCCATCGGTCCGGCTCGAGGCGGCGGATGCCGCCACCCTTGACCTCGATGACCATCACGCCACGGTCCGGGTGGGCGAGCACGAGGTCCGCCTCGCCGTCCTGCGGTTCGGTGCCCGGGCGCTTCTCGAGCCACGCGACGTTGCGGTAGATGCGCCACGGCGGTTTGAGGTCGCGCTCCAGCGCGGCGGCCAGCCGTTCCTCCCCCGCCGACCTCATGCCGGAGCGACCACCGTCAGGCCAGTGGCCCTGGCAGCTTCTGCTAGCCGCGCGTCGTAGGTGATGAAGGCGTCGAGCGCTGGGCCGAGCGACAGCGCCGACGCGAGATGGATCGCATCCAGCGCACGCAACGTCGGTGGATCGAGTGTGGAGGCCGACGCCGAGATGTCGTCATCCAGATCGACGATTGCCACGCCTGAGAGCACTTCGACCACGGTGTCGACGAGCCCCGCGCTCTCCCGTCCGCGACGCATCAGCGCCCGACCGACCTCGACGAGGGCCACCCGCGAGGTGAGCTGTGCGTCATAGCCGGCCAGATGTTCCCGCAGGGCATCCGATTCACGCTCCGGTGTCCCGAGCTTCACGAGCGCGGACGCGTCGAGGTAGCAAGCCGTCACCGGGGATCCTCGTCGCGCATCTCCTGAAGGATCTCGGAAAGGCTGCGTCCACCTTCCGGAAGCTTCACCGGAGGGGGAAGCTCGCTCCACGATCGCTTGGCAGGCGTGATGCGCCCGTCCGCGATCATCTGCTCGATGATCGACCTCGGCCGCTCGGTCAGCGGCGTCAGGCGCGCCACCGGCTCACCACGCTCGGTCACCTCGTACGCCTTGCCCTCCTCGCGGACGCGGCGGACATAGACCGATAGGTTCTGGCGCAGCTCGCGGATCCCCACTCGGTCCGGCTTCGGCGTCCTGGCGCTCATGACGCACAACGGTAGCACATCGGGTTGCGTGCTCCTCCGCGTTGTTGCGCGTGACGCGACCAAGCGGGAACGGATCGAGGCTCAGGCCGTCCGTGTCGCGCCCGGCGTGACCTTTCGCGTCAGAGCGGCCTCCCATTCCGTCTTGGTTGCGCCACACGACACACAACCCGACGCGCACCATGAAACTTGGCCCCGAGTTCAAGAATCGCTTGCGATTTGTAACGCCATGGGCTATAATCCGGGAAGCACAGCAGCCTTCATGAGCTGTACCGTACGGGCCTTCGGCCCAGAAGGGGGGAACGCATGAAGCGTCTCTCATTCCTGCTCGCCATCGTGGCGGCATTCACCATCGCCGGCAGCGCGTTCGCTGCGCCGCCAGCCGCCAACCCGGCCAAGAACCCGCTCCAGTGCGGCGGTTCCGAAGGCGCGTTCACCCTGATCAGCAAGAGTGCGTGTCTGTTCGACGTTGAACCTGGCGAGATTGCGTACGCCTACTACGGCGCCACCGGCAGGTTCTATCCGGCCAACGCTTGGGATCAGCCGCTTGGGTCCATCACCCAGCTGTCCTTCAAGTACACCGGTGACGTTGCCTCCGGCGGCTCCCCACGCTTCTCGCTGCAGATCGACCCAGACGGGTACACCGGCGCCGTTGACTGTGGCGCCATCGAAGATCCGTGTAGCTACGCTCTCATTCCAGCTGAGACGTGCAATAACGGTGCAGGGCTAGTCGACGTCATCAACGATCCGACCTGTCTGATCACCTACCAGGGTGTCACGTACGACAACTGGGCAGACTTCATAGCCGGTTCTGGCCTTGAGGATGCCTCGCTGTACTTCGCCTTCGTGATTGCTGATTCCCCAGGTACCTGGACCGTCAGCAACATCAAGATCGGCAAGCCCGGCGCGTAGGCCGGCCCTCGCCACACGAACAGGGTGCCCGCCGTGGGCACCCTGTTCCTCTTGGCCCAAGGAACAGAGGCACGCGCTGCGGCGGCGACGCATGCCCGTCACGAGGCCATGCAATTGCCTCCCTGCGCGGCAGCCAGGCGCTCCTCCCTCACCGATCTCATGGCTCGAGAATGCTCAGCCGCTTGAAATGCAACCGATAGAACCCGCGGTCGCGCGTCAGGAGCCGATCCGCGCGTGACATCGCGTGGGCGCCGATCAGGGAATCCGGCAGGACGGCCCCTATTTCGAGAACGGACCCCGGCCGGAGGCCAAGCTTCGTCCGTACCGCCATGGGGATCGTGATCTGGCCCTTTTCCGACACCGTCGTCTTCATACCGGCATCGTAGGAAGTCCTACCGATTCCGCCAATTCGCCCGCGTGTCACTCTCGATTTCACGGAAGGACACGCCAGGCGTAGGTCACGTCCTCGCCGCTGGCCCAGCGAACGTTGACCAAGAGGACATCCACGCCCACTGGCAGCGACCCGATCTCCAGTCCCTCAAACGACACGGCGCGAAACGGATCCGCCAGGTCGTAGTCGGCGGCGGTCACGGATTCGACGTGTGAGCCGGGCGGCGGCACCACGCCATGCGGAGCCCGTACCGCGGGTGCCGTGTCACGGAGTTGGGGTGGAAAGACGCCATCGACGCATGCACCGCCCCAGCAGTAGCTGGCGGGCATGCCGGCGATCCCGTTGATATGCGCATCCGGTGGGACCGGGATGTCTGGCGCGCGGACGTCATGTGCGGTCGGCTCGGCAGTGCTCGGGAGCAGCGAGGCGCCACAGCCCGCGACGCCGATGACCACCCCGATGATGAGCAGCCCCACCAGTGGGACGGTGCGCGACATGACGGTCCCTCCCTGCGCGGCCCCCGTTCGGGCGGCCCCAGGCTCGATTGTCGTCTGCGGCGTCAACCTCACCGTCCCTGTCTCACGTTGCGCGTGACGCGACCAAGCAGGAACGGACGGACGCCCACGCCGTCCCCGTTGCGCCTCGCGCCATGTTTCGCGCTTGAGCAACCTCCCAGTCCGTCTTGGTTGCGCGACACGACACGACCGTACGTGAACCCCCTGCTTCTGTCACCAGATATAGCAGTACCGCCATATTCGCTGACGGGCGCAGCCTTCCGGCGCAGCAGCCGGGCAGTGCCTACCTGGCGCCGTCCGCCACCCCCGGAATGTCGAGCCCCAGGTGATGCGCCAGCCCGGCCCGCACCGCGGCCCGGATCCTCTTCGACCCCACCGCCCCCAGCGGCGGAGAGGTCACTCGCCCCAGCGAGATCGTTCGCACCTGGTGGGTGAGGATCACGCCGTCGCGGGTCTGGCCCGCCTCGCCGGCGGGAATCGGGACGTCGCCGGGGTAGCGCGCGGCTGATCGCGCGGCGGTGATCGGGCACACCGTCGCCAACCCGGACCGATGAAACGGCTCGTACGACACCACCAGCGCCCGTCGCTCGCCCGCCTGCTCGTGGCCGACCACGGGGTCCAGGTCGACGATCACCACCGCCCAGCGCAGTGAGCCGCTCAGGCCGGCCACGTCTCGCGATCGGCGCTGCGATAGGCAGCGTCCAGCTCTATCAGCGCGGGATCAGTGGCAGCCTCCTCCCAGACCGATGCCTCGCGCTCCTCGCGCAGCCGCCGCTCCAGCTCGTCCACCGCCAGCTC